>CALKLP010000252.1 GCA_937991965.1 uncultured Verrucomicrobiales bacterium | reverse complement strand
TATCAATTTTCATACGTGTCTTTGCTCTAAACAAAAGATCTGATTCAAATAAAGTTGAATTAAATTTGTTGCGAATCTGATATTTAAACTTGAATCAATAGATTTTATAAACTAAAATATATACTCTAAGAATGCGTGAAGGAATTAAAGACAATCAGTCCTAGAGCGGAGAACCGCTTATCAGGTAGGACCTAAAGTTGCAAGCCAACCGTTCTGACAGCAAATCTGGACCCATATCCTCTTACAAGGGGAATGCCCATCCAGAGAAGCAAGTTGTCCCGCAAGAAAGCAAAAACCGTTTTCAGTCTTCAACAGAGTCAGGTGGTTAGAAGAAAACCAACAAAATGGGGAAGATCGCTGGATCTTTCTCCATCCCTGTTAACAAGAAGGCTTGTTCAGACAAGGAAACTGTTCATGAATAGACTCCTGAAGAAGTCCAGCCTGCCAAAGAAATCGCTCCTCTGAACGATCTGTAGGAAGAATCCTCTCCTCCACAGCCAAAGCCTGTTACGGAATCTGTCGAGACAGCCCTTCCTGCCCCGGCCAAGGTGAAAACGACCAAACTCAACCTTGAGGTGATCGTTGAAGATGTGTAGATGAGTGTCTCGAACAAATCTGTCGCGAACACCATCTCCACCGTTGCCCCAGATGCTCCAAGAGTAAAATCTCTAAATTCAGATGCTGTGACTCAAGGAAGCTCAACTACTATCTCAGTCAAAAAGGTCATGCCTCAGGTGAAAAAGTCTGCAGGCCCTGGCTTCGAGGAGGAGCATAGTACTTTCTATCTGTCCAGTCTAGTCGAAACAACGACTCAGAAGGATGTTAGAGAGTACTTTTCTCAATTTGGAGAGGTGAGAGCCAATAAAATGGCTAAGATGGAGGACGGATCTTGCAAGGGCTACTCCAAAATGTCGATCTGGTTGAAAACCAATTTGGCAGAGGAAAAGGGGCTCAATTGCACCAATATTCAATGTTTCCTTATGATCAAGCACTCTATCTTGGGCAACTACATTCAGGTTGAAGAGTTCTTCAACAAGGCTATGAGCAAGGCAGACAGAGACAGAGAGATTGTCAAGTGTAGAATCTGTGTGCTCAACATTCCACCAAACGGTTTTAAGGACAAACATCTTAAGCAAGCATTTTCCATGCGTTACAAGACGATCAAGGGAGCTTACGTCAGAGAGAACAAGTCCCGCACCTACAAGCATGGAAAGAAGAAGGGAGTTGCCAAGAACATGGACGATCTCGAGAACCAAACAAAGTACGGATTCGTCAACTTCATGACCGAGAAAGTAAAGAATGAAGCACTGAGGTCGAAGTCCATAGTTGTCACTTACCAAGGGGACACCGTCCTGGATTCTGTGGATCTGGAGTACTACAAGTCAGAGGAACACTCCAAAGAATATACTTACTGCGGGAAGACGGAGATGGACCTGGGGACAGAGGGATACAAGCACTATGAAGAGGAGAATGTGTCAGTGGCTAGAATTGATATTAAGCCATTCCAACCGAGGTTTAGCAAGGATCCAAAGAAGGTCAAGACTAGAAACTAGAAGAATGCTTCCAATGGCAACCAAGCTGACAAAAACTCCGCCAAAAATTCTAAGCCGAGCAAGAGGAAGAAAATGAATATTTCAGGAGGGAAAACTGGATTGAACACAGGTGCAAATTCTTTTTCTCTTGGTCCTCCACTGTTCGGGATCAACCAGTTCCCAGGGCCCAAAATCCCTCCTTTCGGATTATTTAGTCCGCAACAATATGCAATGATGCAGGCTAACCAGATGCTGCTCAATATCAAGCAAAGTCAACAGGCCCTTCTCAATAGTGGGATAGCGAATCACCCTTTGATGAACATGAATATGAACTTAGCTGCTCCTCAGATGCCAAACTTGAATACTGGACTCCCGCTGATGAACCAGAACTTGCAGTACGCCAATAACAACGCCATGAACCAGAACTTGCAGTATGCCAATAACAATGGAATGAACTTCCCAGTCGCCTCCAATGTCCCACAAGTCCAAAACTTCCCGTTCGCTCAGAGCGACCAATCCCAAAACTTCACTTTCGCTTAGAATAATCAACAGAAGAGAAACCAACAGCAAAGTTTTAATTTTGACCAGATGACAAGAAAAAACGCAAGAAACAACAGAAAACAGCAAACAATTAATTAGAACAACAACAGTTCTAACAGAGGGCTTATGTCTAACCTGTACGACGAACCTGACCCAACTCTGGGAACCCAGATGTATGGCCTGAGGAAATCGAACTTACAGGGAGAGAAAAAGAAAATCAGCCTGCTCACTTGCCAGGAATTTACAACCGACATCACTATGAGCAAGAACAACCACGTCCAGTAGAATATGCGCTTCAACATGTCTCGCAAGGTAGGAAAAGTCTACAAGCCTTGTAAGACACTCTAAGCGGTACTTCGAACAAATTTGGGGGACAACAATTCCCCCATCTCACAATAACTTAATCTAAATTTACAACAACGAGGACCCCTCACAACAAACCACAAACCAGAACCCAATGGATACATCTTAACGACTCTTGCCATCTACCCCCTGCTATCAAGTAATTTGGATAAAATCAGTATCAGAGTCAGCACAAGCCTGACATCTCTCAACAAACCTAATAATTAATAAAGGAAAACACACAATTCCAATCAAATCCAATGCCACACACTGACTAATCTAGGATAAGTCACCAAACCCGATGAAATATGAACACTCTTGGGCCACTCCAGAATCACAAGCACTGCTTCGCGTGTCATACAAGAATCTTCTACTGAGTACACACGTCAGCTAGAGAAGAATTCCGTGTCTGGAGAAGAGCTCTACTACAACTACTATCAGAATAGAGAATTTAGTTCGTGTCGGGAGGGACAGAAAGTCAGCCCACAGGGGGTGGAATCGAGGCAATCAATCAGCAAGTATCAACACATTAATTTTAAGGCACACAGATCGGGGTCGGGGGAGGAGAGTGACACTGCATGGAAACTTTTAGTTGCCACTCTCCACTAGACACTCCTGACTCTTGTACGATCGGCTAACAACATCCACACTCTACTCAGCTAATGGAATGAGATCTGCAAAACAAGAATATTTATTTAGTTTCCGTAAATAAAATTGTTACTTATTGTTACTGAGCTAGACAAATTCCACGCCTTCTATCAATTACGATACGTTTAATTTAAGAACAAGATGATCAACCATCACAGGGTAACAGATGGCTCATTAATCTAAAAGGAAAGCTGGACTGCAGCACAGAAAATTTTGCTACCAAGGAGCACACTCCCACTCAGAGATGGAACTAAAACTTTAACCAATACAGAATCAATCACCTCAAAGTATGCCACTCTGATGCATGGAGAGTTCAAGAGCACCAACGGTTAGAGCAAGTTGTGCTGGTCCACTGCTAATTCCTTCTTTCGGCTATTAAATAATCTAAGATAACAAGCATTTTTATCATTACAATGCTTCAGCTTCAACAACTACAGGAAGTATTTGAATTTTGAAGGGGTTTCAATTTTG
>CALKLP010000251.1 GCA_937991965.1 uncultured Verrucomicrobiales bacterium | reverse complement strand
AGTATTAATCAACATTCCTCTATTGGACATCTGTAATGCCATATCTTCTGGCAACGCTACTACATAGGGAGCGTCAAAGTAATTCTTAAGCTCCTCAGGCATTGCCATACTTCGCGCTAACACATTAGTCCCATTAAGTTTCAACTGTTCTCTTTCGCTCTCAACACCATCTTTGCGTAAGAAAAAAATCACCGGTGTTAAAGAGGTCCGGGCAGATGTAAAAGGCTCATCCCAGACGGAATAAACCATCGTATCAGGCCTTTTGCCTTGCCACTGGACAGGGTAAACCACTTTTCTGATTACCTTGAGCGATTCCTTTCCGAACTTCTTCTTCCACATCTGCTCTTCAAATAGTGTCTTTTGCAGATTAACTCGCTCTAAGTTATCATCAACGAGCTGCTCAGTCAAACGAACTTCAAAGCTATTGGCTTCCTGTAACTGCTTTTGAAACTGAGCCTCAGACTCCACAAAAAACACCAGAACCATCACTGCCAACAATGAAAGTAGTAGTGAGACTAATATCTTACTTATGGGAGAAATTGGGTGTTCAGCCCATCTCTTGAAGGTGTTCTTCCAAAGGTAAGAAGGAATTAAAATCAACGATTTCATTTGCGATGGTCTCTAAGCGGTGGTCATGAGTAGCGATGAGACAAGTCGCTCCCTCTCGTAGGTTGTTTTGTAGTGCCTTCTTGATGATTTCAGTATTAAAATCGTCCAATCCAGAAGTCGGTTCATCCAAAAGAATTAGTGATGATTTTTTTGATAATGCTCGAGCAATGGCGGCTCTTTGCTTTTGGCCTCCTGATAAATTACTGACTTTTGAGTTCATCAGGTGAGATAAGCCCAAAAGCTCCACCCACCTCTGACTTTCCTCTCCAGAGACTCCTGCAAGCTTGTAAGCCAACTGAATATTACGTTTTACTGAAGCTAAGGGGAGAAGATTTAGCTGTTGAAATACAACTCCAACATCTGAGCGTAAAAAAGCCGAGCTACCAAAGCGATATTTTGATGACGTTTCAATATGTCCTTTCTGAGGTTTTAACAACGAGCCAATCAAGCGGAGTAAAGTGCTTTTTCCGCATCCAGAAAACCCCTTAAAAAGAGTGATTCCATATTTAACATCAAGAGAGAAGTCCTCAAAAACATAAGCTTTGCTCCTAGGGTAACGGTAGGAAATATTGTCAATTGAGATTTTCATTGTTCACCTTTGGAAATAACAGCTAAATCGTATAGGCCTACTTCGATCACTTCAGAGCCAGGCCACAGCTCATTTGCAAGCCCCTTCCAACCCTTACTTTGTAAAATTTCAGGCTGTAAGAGCGCAATGTCATTCTTCCTCACAATATGACAGTCTTTAGGTAGCTTTTTCATCACAAAAACAGAAAATTTCTCTTCGACCACATCTTTTGCAAATTTCACAGAATCTGGTTCTACCTCGAATATGCCTACCTTTCTCAATCTTCCATTTTGCTCCTCTCGGCGCACGCCTTGAAAACCGGCACGAATCTCACCTTTTTGTCCTCCTAGTCCTAGGATAACGAAGTATTCATCTACGTCTTTCGAATTAAGGACAGAGTTTTGGTTTTTCATCTGAAGTTCATATCTGGAATCGTCAGTAATTGTAGCATACAGTGTATTAGCTTCGATTTCATACTCATGTGGAACAGGTTCAATCTTGCTGAAATTTAATTCCAAAACACCAGAAAAAGGCGCAGTTAGTTGCGACCTCTCAACTAATTCTAAATAACTTTTTTCTTTTTTATCGATCGCCAAATCGAGTGCTTCTTGCTCTAACGCATACTGAGCTTGCACTTCCTCTTCATCAATCTCTTTCATTAATTCCGCGATATTATCCTCAATCAATGCCTGCCTTTCCTTCACTAGTGCTTTAAGCTGCGCACTCAAATCAGACTCACTAGATAGATTCTGGAGTTTGTATTTTTCTTCTTCAATTACTGCCACTTTATCGAGAACTTCCTCTCTCTTAACGTCGAAAGATTGTTTAAGCTTCTCAACACTATTAGTATAAATTTTCCGCTCATAATTTAGGACGCGAAATTCATAATCAATCTTCTCTTGGTCGATAACAGCCCAGACTTCTCTGGCCTTCAAGTTAGTGAGGTTTTCCTTTAAAACTTTAACCTTCGTCTTAGAGCTGACTCTATAATGCTTCAACCCACCTGGCATAACCACACACTCATCCAGTGAAACCACTATCTCACTACGCACCGGATACTCACTCAAAGATTTCCTCTCCGTATCAGCGTAAGTCAATGCCAGAAGCAAGGGCAGCAAACACGATTTAATTTTTAGACCAATAATCTTCATCCCATATCCAAATTTCTAAGTCCATTCTCATGATTTCCTTCTCAACAGACTTAAGCTCTTCTTTTAATGATTGTAGCTTTTCCAACTTACTTATCAACACATTAGAACGAGAGTTGCCTCGTGATTGATTAATTGTAGTAATAAGCTTGGTTAAATTAGTTTTTCTTTCCTGCGAATTCGCATACCGTTGCTTTAAGCCTTCTAAACGTGAGACTTCTGACTCTACTCTCAATATCAGTTTTTTCTGCGTCATTTGGTGACGATACTCCGCGTTCTGAATTTTCTCCTTATTAAAAATATCATCGAATTCGATCGACTTAGATAATCCCGAAAAGAGTGAAAACTCTTCACTACTAAAATTAAAATTATCTTCACGATTAGAATCAAAAATCGTTGGAGAGGTAATACTCCATGAGTAATTAGGAAGATTAACTCGCTTTCCAGCCTTAAGCGCAATAAGCCCCGACTCTATATTGACTGCCTGTATCTTTAAACCTAATTCTCCATAACCATTTGAGTAAGAAAGCTTAGCATAATCTCGAGAATAATTAACCTTTGGAAGATTCCCCACCAACGCCCAATTTTTGTTAGGTGTATCTAACATTTTGTTAATCCTCACTCTCAACTTCTCTTTGACCTCTTGATAGCGACTGATTCTAGTCTTTCGATCAAGCTCGAAACTTATCAACTGATCTATGTTTTCTGGAGGAACCGCATTCGCTTGTTCATTGTATTCATTTGTCACGTCTTGATAATTCAGAAACAAAACATACAAATCACGATGCAGTCTGCGTTTTAAGGCCTCGAGATTATTCTCTTGTTGAATCTCCTGAAGTGCTAATGCATACGCCTCTGCATAAAATCGGAATGGCGAAGGAATATTTAAATTAGAAGTTATCCCGGCATTGAGATTATCGCTATCAAGCTTTAAAATTTCATCAAAAGAAGCTCTAATATTAATATAAGCAAAAGCTCTAGGAATAAGGTCAATCCACAAATCTTTACGTCTCTTTAGCGTACTGAGCAGCGCCTCTTCTGCATTCAGAACTTGGTGATTCTGCTTGAGCATAACGCCAAGTGCTTGATTCCAATTCAAACTTGCTTCTTGTTGAGAATATATTGCCTCGCTAGCCTCTTGATATACAACTTTCTGAGTAGCTAAATGGTTAATAATACTTCTCTCCACCTTGGAGTCAGAGTGCCTATTCACACATGATCCAAGCAAAAAGAGTAGCGAAACAAAGCTCGCTACTCTTACAAATTTTAAAAACTTCCTAATCTCTTTCAACTATTGCCTTTATAGATCAATGTTAAGGACGGTTGGTAGCCATTCTGAATGTCCCTACTGCACTAGTTTCAGCAACAGTGTATGTTCCCGCCAACACCTGATTACTGAGCGAAGTTTCTCCGATCGAATCAAACGTGAGAGTGTAAGTCCCAGGCATTGTTAAAGTTGGGCTTACAGTCTGCCCCAATGTTAACTGTCCAACATCAATCCCGTCTTGATGAGTAAACGTGAAAGTTATGTCCTCATTAACTGGAGTTGGCGGTGAAAGGTCAACATATGTTCCAACACCTGTTTCCTCATTCCCTTCGCTGTCCTGGGCGTCAAAGATAACACTGAAAGTGGGACTTGCTGAACCAGCAGGAGTAAACTGTATTGTCTCAAGATCAAGACTATCAGGAACGATATCACCGGTAAGATTAGGTTGCTCATACTCGATCGGAACCGAAGTTCCACCATTAGTGGTTAACGATGCCCCATTTAGTGCGAAAGTAGCATCAGCGACTGTAGCTCCTAAACCAAACTCAGTCCAAGGGAAAATCCCCCAATCCCTAACAAACACACCCACAAAATTACTTTGTGGATGTAGAATACTAAATTCAGCCATATCACTAATGGTTAGTGGGAAAATTGTCATTCCTACCTCCGTAACCGAAGCTCCATCAGTATCGAAAGTCAAAATGAAGCGTGTAGTAACACTAGCTCGATTCCCATCCACATTACTATGAAAAAATCCAAGCCATGGAATATCCCCATTCAAAAAATCAGTGAGGTCTAAGGTATTTACACCAGAGTATTCCGCATTTGAGGTAGTTATATCCAGGGTTCCACTTGAGTTATTATTTGCTGTGTAAGTGTAAGAAGCTTGCTCAACGGTATCAGGCCAAAAGACAGTTGTTTGAACACCGATTTGATTATCGAAATCAATTTCTCTCCCTTGTGTACTTAGCAAAACATTACCAGTTTCTGGTCCTCCAGTAAAAACATTTACTGATGAGCTCGAATTCCTAGCAAATTCAAAAGAAACACCTGTACCAGGAACCGTTAGAATCAAGTCATCTAAAGTAGCTGGTGCGGAAACAGTATCCACATCAAGCCCATCGTCACCACCGCTGCAACTTACAACAAAGCTAAATGCAGCTGTGACTGCCATTAAATTTAAAAGTCTATATTTTGACATATCTTACATCATCACGAAAAAAATACATTGTCAATACATCTTCCAAGAAAAACACCTTAAACTAGTTTTCCAATAAATATCAAAACAATATTAGTCCGTATCGACAAATAATACAATCAATTAATTTCTTTTACAACCGCACCGCTATGTGAATCTTCAATTTCCCAGCCAAGCACTCTCAATTCATCACGAATCGCATCTGCCTTAGCCCAGTCTTGCGCAGCTTTTGCTTCTTGCCTTTGATTTGCTAACTCTTGGACTTCGCTCGGAACTTCTACTTCTGGAGTAGCTTCATACACTGGAACCTCGACACCCAATGAACGCAACACCGCCTGCAAGCCTCTCCAGGAAACTCGAGCTTCCTCTGCATTCAAGCCTCTAAGCCGCTTGAGTTGGGCGAACACCTTCCCGATCGCTGCCTGCGTATTAAGATCAAACTGTAACACATTCCAAGCCTCTTGAAAAAGTCCGAAGTCCTCCAGACCTTTTAACTCAGCTTCCGTGACATCCTCTTGGTCTCCATACTCTTCAGTAAAGTCGTACATCGCCCTAGATAACTTCCCTAAGGCCTCACGCGCTGCATGCAGCGAATCAAGCGTGAAGTTCAGCGGCTTCCGATAATGCGCCCCGAGTAAGACGTAGCGAACTTCTGCCGCTGTGTAACCCTTCTCCTCTAAGTCAGCTAGGGTATAGAAATCCCCCAGCGATTTCGACATCTTTCCTCCATCCACTAACAGGTGCGTGACGTGGAACCAATGCTTAGCAAAGTCGCCACCGCATGCACATTTCGACTGCGCGATCTCATTCTCATGGTGCGGGAAAACCAAATCTACCCCACCACCATGTAAGTCGAAGGTATCACCCAGATACTCCTTAATCATCGCAGAACACTCCAGATGCCAGCCGGGCCTCCCCTGCCCCCATGGACTTTCCCAATAATGCTCGCCATCTTCCTCTTTGCGCGCCTTCCAGAGCACAAAGTCGCTCAGCGAGTCCTTATCATACTCATCCGCATTATTGACACGAGTGTTCTGGGTTTTTCCCAGGTCTAGCTCACGCGTATCGAGCTTAGAGAGCTTCCCATATTCAGAATAAGACGAGATCTTAAAGTAAACTGACCCATCCTGTCCCGCATAAGCATGCCCCTTCTCGATCAAATCCTCAATCATCGCGATCTGATGCGGAATATGCTCCACCGCGCTTGGCTCCACATGCGGGGGGAGGCAATTCAGCGCTTCACAGTCTGCATGAAACTTAGCCGTCCAATCCGCCGTAAATTCCTTGAGCGGCTTTCCCGCTGCGATCGCCCCCTTGATCGTCTTATCATCGACATCGGTTAGATTTCGCACGTGATACGTCTCTAACCCACTGATTTCCAGCGTTCTACGCAAGACATCTTGCAGCACAAAAGTACGAAAATTCCCGATATGTGCCGGCCCATAAACGGTCGGCCCACAGCAGTAAAAGCGGTATTTCGCCCCATCTAACGGCGCTACCTCAATCGGTTTCCCCTGTGCTGTATCGTATAATTTCATACCCTTTGCTACCTCGCTTTTGTCACATGACAATGGAAAAGTTCGACTAATACAAACTCTAAAAACTAGAACTTGCATAAGCATATTCGCCTCATAAGATCGCTTCACTTCATATGTTTAAGCCTCTTTTCTACAGCTGTCTCTTTTTAGCCTCCTTCGCTTCCGCTAAGGAAATCCCCACAACCCGCACTTGGGCGCATACCGAGACCGACCTCGCGGTGGACTCCAAGCCCATCTTCGGCGCCCTCGATAATGGACTCCGCTACGTCATCTACCAAAACGCCGAACCACCAGGACGCGTCTCCCTGCGCCTTCACGTCAATGCCGGTGCCCTCAATGAAGCTGATGACCAGCAAGGTATCGCCCACTTCCTAGAGCATATGCTCTTCGAGGGCAGTAAGAACTACACCGCGGCTGAACTTATCCCTGAGATGCAGCGCCTTGGCATCTCCTTCGGGGCCCACGCCAATGCCTACACTTCTTTTGATGAGACTGTTTACAAGCTCGACCTCCCAAACCTAAACGCCAATACCATCGACCTTGGCTTCACCGTCATGCGCGATTTTTGTGACGGCGCCCTCTTAGAAGAAAAAGAAATCGAGGCCGAGCGCGGCGTCATCCTCTCGGAGAAAAACTCTCGTGATTCAGTAGACTTCCGCCTCATGAAAAAGCAGTTCGAATATCTCACCCCAGATTTTCTCGCCGCCAACCGCTTCCCTATCGGCACCGAGGAATGCATCAAAAACTGCCCCCCCGACCGCATCCGCGATTTCTATAAGGACTTCTACGACCCAAAACTGATGACCTTCGTGCTCGTCGGCGACATCGACCCAAAAGTCTACGAACAACGCATCAAGGACACCTTCTCCTCCTTGAAATCCCCCACCGGTGCCGTCACCATTCCAGATCGCGGGAGCATCACAGAACCGACCGAACTGCAGATTAGCCTATTCACTGATCCAGAAGTAGACGAGGACGACATCAGCCTCATGCGCGTCATCCCGCACAAGTCCGCGCCCGATACCTCCGCCCGCCGTAAGGAGAATATGACCATGAACCTCGCTCACTCCATGCTCACCAAGCGTCTTGACAAACTCGCCAAGGAAGAAGGCTCCCCCATCAATGGTGGCGCCACCTATAAGTTCACCTGGTTTGACGCCGTCACCTACGGCACCTTCTCCGTCACCCCATCAGAAGGAAAGTGGAAAGAGGCCGTTCCTGTCTTAGAACAAGAGTTTCGTCGCGCCATGGAGCACGGCTTCACACAATCCGAGTTCAAGGAAGCCAGTGCCAATCTCCTTACGCAAGCTGAACAAGCCGTCGAAAGCTTCGAGACTCGCACCTCCCCTAGCATCGCCGACGCCATCATTCCTACCTTGAACGACCGTAAAGTCATTACCACCGCCAGTGAGGACCTCCGCGTGGTGCAGGAACTCCTCGCCGAACTCACCCCTGCAGATTGTCATGCCGCCCTCAAAGCCTACTGGGATGTTCCCGGGCACCATCTCGTCCTCACTACTAAGCAAGACTCGGGCGATGATAAAAACACCCTCAAATCACTCTATCTCGAAAGCCAGAAAACAGCTGTGACTGCACCTGTAGAAAATGAAGTTGGGGAATTCGCCTACCAATCCTTTGGAGAGCCCAGCACCATCACCTCACAAAAACACATCGAGGACCTCGATACTCACCAACTCACCCTCTCTAACGGAATTCAAGTCAACCTAAAGAAAACCGATTTCGAGAAAGGCAAGATCTATATGGTCGCACGTTTAAATCCTTCTCTAATGAGTATTCCAGACAAAGCAGCAGGCTGGAACAGTTACGCGTCAGCACTCATAAACTTGGGAGGATTGGGAGAACATAGTAACGACGATTTACGCCAAATCCTTTCCGATAAAGTAGCCGGCGTGAGCTTTGGGATTTCAGAGGATGCTTACTCCTTCAGCGGAGTCACCAATCAAGAAGACTTAGAAACTCAATTACAACTTCTAGGAGGCTACCTCACCGATCCTGGCTTTCGACCAGAAGCGGACCGCCTCTATAAAAAAGCTCTTTCCGATCAATACGAGCAACTTAATCAAACGCTTGAAGGGGCTATGCAATACATGCGTGCCTATCAATATGGCAACGACCCTAGATTCGCCATTCCAACAGAAGCAGAAGCGAATAATTTTGCCATCGAATCACTCAAAGAGCAACTTACCTTCATTGGGGCTAATATTGAAATTACGCTCGTGGGGGATCTAAACATAGATGATTCTGTTGAGTGTCTCGAAGATGTTTTAGGGAATGAAATCATGTCATTAAAAGCTAATGCTAAACCAACACCCGCGCTACAAAACCCACTTCCGAAACTAGGAGCCACAAAGGCCTTCACCTACAGCTCCAAAATCGACCGAGCTGCAACCGTGATCAACTGGCGCACCAAGGGGCTGACCGATAACATTTCCGAAGCACGTCGCCTGAGTCTCGTCGCGCAAATCATCTCGAACCGCATGAAGGAACAAGTCCGCGAAAAACTCGGTTCCTCTTACTCCCCTTACGCCTACTCCGATATGAGCGACACTTTTGAGAACTACGGTAACATCCAGGCCGTCTCCATCTGCAAACCCGAGGACATGGCGAAAATCGCTGAAATCATTCTCGATATCGGCCAAAAACTCAGCACCGAGGGCGCGACGCAAGACGAACTCGACCGCGTGCAAAAACCGGCCATTTCCAGCATTGAAGGAACACTGCGGAAAAACACCTACTGGCTCAGCACCGTCCTTTCCAAAAGCCAAGCGCAACCAAAACGCCTCGACTGGGCACGCTCCAGAACCGCAGACTATACAAGCGTCACCCTTGATGAAGTGAACGAGCTCGCGACAAAATACTTAAAGCCAGAAAACGCAATTACTTACCAGCTCTCCCCTAAAAAACCGTAGCATATGCTTCCAACCTGTGCATAGAAGCGCCTAAATCTGCTGAAGACACATCTCAACATTGTAAGTCATCAATATTCCATCTTACATAACCCATTATTACGAAAAAGAATATGGGGGTTTTCACAATATTTGTGATTTATCAGAACAGGAAATTGAAGCCTTGTTCGAACGAGAAAAAAATGCCGACACAGCATTTAATCGTTTCGCTATGGGTGATACCTTCATGAAGTGGAGGCGGTCTGCTGATGATTGCTTAATTAGGCTATATAAGGAAAGGTTTGGAGTCACTCCAGCAAAGAGGCCGTTCTTTGCTCTGCTAGGTGAATTTGATAAAACCCTTACCATGTTCCGAGATGGCCAGAAAGTGCGATTTGATGTTTCCGAATTCGAGGAGTCCGAGATCACGTTCATGTATCCAGACCACTCCCATTTAACAAAAGAATATAACCAAAGTGTACCTCACCTATTTTTTCAAAGGAGAGAATTAGAAGGAGCCCATTTCTGGGGTAAACTTTATACCTATAAGGAGCTACAAGAAAACTACGTTACAGATGGCATAGCGCACTACATACAAAGTTATCTCAATGCAGACGGCTGGGCTGGATGCTATGTTGAAGCACACGTTTGGAAACCAGTAACCTAACTCGCAAAAAGCAAAAATATCTTTGCGCCTTCGCGCCTTTGCGGTTAATAAAAATCATGCTTTCAGTAAAAAACGTCCATGTTCATTATTACAAGCGCGACGGCCTGTTCAACAAACCGCAGACCATCCGCGCCGTCAACGGCGTCTCATTAGAACTCGCCAAGGGAGAAATCCTAGGCCTCGTCGGGGAATCAGGTTGTGGTAAGTCCACCCTCTCCCGCGCAATCATGCAGCTTCAACCCGTGACAGAAGGCGCCATTACGCTCGAAGGCACCGACCTCACGAAGCTTACTCGCGCCGAAGTCCGTAAGCGTCGCCTCGACTTCCAGATGGTCTTTCAAGACCCCTACGCCTCGCTCAATCCGCGCTTGACGATCTACTCCACCCTCCTAGAAGCCCTGCAGCAACGCCGCGAAGTCCCTAAAAATGAACGCATGGATACCATCGCCGCCCTCATGAAACGAGTCGGACTCAGCCCTGATCTCGCGCAACGTTACCCGCACGAATTCTCAGGCGGACAACGTCAACGCATCGCCATCGCGCGAGCCCTCGCCCCGGAGCCAAAACTCATCATCGCAGACGAACCTGTCTCCGCCCTTGATGTCTCCATCCAATCCCAAATTCTCAACCTCCTGCTAGAACTCAGGCAAGAACTCGACCTCACCATGATCTTCATCACCCATGACCTCTCTGTCGTCCGCTACCTCGCCGACAACATCGCCGTCATGCAAAAAGGCGAAATCCAAGAATACGGCACCTCTGAGGCCATCTTCGATACCCCGCAGACTGACTACACCAAGACCCTCCTCGCCGCGATTCCGAAACTCCCTAGCGCGGCGTAAGAAGAGTTATCCGCAGATTTCGCAGATGCGCGCAGATTTTTAAGTCTGTTAGGGTTAAACTAAACAAAAATCAGATCCCCACCACCTCTCAAAAAATAATCTGTGCGAATCTGTGAAATCTGTGGATAAAACACATTCATTGGCCTCATTCGCACTTTCACCTATGCCAACAAAAAAAGCAGTTGCAATCTAGTCTCCCTAATTTATTTATTCCCTATCATGACACTCATTAAAGAAGGCATCATCACATCAGTTCTCCTCATTCTCATTGGCGTCGGCGGTTACGTAGCCGGTATGCAGGCTGATAAAGCAAGCGTCACCGCACTTATCCCCGCCTTTATCGGCATCTTAATTTTGATCGGGAGCCTGATTGGGATCAAAAATCTTAAAGCAGGTATGCATATGGCGGCCCTCTTCACCCTGCTTGGATTCATCGCGCCGCTCGGACGCCTAATCCCTGTAACGATCAAAGAAGGGTTCACTCCAAGCCTTCCTGTTTTATCTCAGCTCGCCACAGTCATCATCTGCGGTATTTTCCTAGTCCTCTGCGTGCGCTCCTTCATCCAAGTGCGTAAGAATCGCGCGAATTCTTAGGAGACGGTTGCTTTGCTAAGGCTTACGATTTACCACCCGAGCGTCTCAAGATGCTCGATCACGCACGCGACAACTCCATCGAGATCGTAGTCCTCCGTGTTAATGATAATGGCATCATCGGCAGGTTTCAGAGGCGCGGTTTTGCGGTTACTATCTTGCTTATCACGCTCTGCAATGGAATCAGTAATTCCCTCTGCCTCGCGGCGCGCTTGGCGGATTTTTTCGCTTGCCTTGAAAAAGAACTTATATGGAGTTTCTGGAAACACCACCGTGCCGATATCACGACCTTCCATAACCACGTCATAAGACTCGAGGTAGGCAGCTTGCTTCTTGAGTAAAATCGTGCGGAGCTCAGGAATTTTAGCCACCGCAGATACAGCATTATTGACCTGTTCACTACGGAGTTCATCACTGAGCCATTGCCCATCAAACCCAACCGTAGAAAGCTTCCCTGAAGTATCAACACCACACTCAAGATCCATGGTGGGAAGTGCCGCTATGACGGCGGCTGCGTCGTTAGGGTCGATTCCTAACTGAAGAATTTTCCAAGCCATTGCCCGATACATTGCACCTGAGTTGACCATGACTAGATTCAGCTTTTGTGAAAGCACCTTGGCCACACTACTTTTCCCAGAAGCTGCGGGCCCATCAATTGCAATTGCTCGTGTCATGTCCAGAAACTAACCAACTATCCGGATCTGGTTCAAATCAATATTTGCTTAATTCCTCTACTCCGAAGTCGTTTCGCCTTCTTTCTTAGCTCGTGTCACAGAAGCGACGGAGTGCTTAGCCACGATATTTCCTTTTACCCCACGGCCTTTGACTGCCATTTCTCCGAAGCAAAACTGGCGGTTTAAATTTCGGAGTCCGAGGCCAGACTTAAAGTTAATGGTCACTGCATGCTGAGCGGAGTCGTCCTCCGAATCAAAGACCGAGAAGTGCATGACGCGTGAGCCAGCCTTCCCGAGGGTAAGTTCATATTCCTTTCCTCGCGTCACACCGCCAACCTGAAAGCGCTTCGCGTAGCAGTAGCCATCTCTCCCATCCCGGTAGATCAGGCAGTAGTATTTAGGCTGGTCCTTGCGCAGGATCGCAACATGTGTAGGGTTTTTACCAACAAAGATTTTTTCTCCCACCTTATCCACCGTCAACTTACCAGAGTTGGTTATCCAGAGGAGATCGTCGAGCTTTGAGCATTTTTCGAGATCCTTTCCTTCCTTCTTGAGAGAAGTAGAATAACCCGCAAAGCCTAATTTAGGATCAACGTAGAGCATCTCCGTAGCGAGAGCCACTTGCGAGCGATCCACCCGGTCAAAGGTCGCGAGCTCCGTCATGCGTTCCTTATCGCCACCATACTTTTTCTTCAGCCCCTCATAATAACGGATCGTGTATCGGGTCAAATTCCGTAGATTTTTTTCGGTCTCTGCGATCTCTTTCTCGAGCTTGCTAATTTCCTCATCGGCTTTAAAGGAATCGAACTTAGAGATCCGCTTAATCCGAATCTCCGTTAAGCGCACGAGATCTTCCTCCGTTACTTCTCTGCGGAGTAGTTTCTTATAGGGGTCTAAGCCTGTATCAATTGCTTCTAGCACCGCTTCCCATGTCTCGCATTCTTCGATATCACGGTAGATCCGGTTCTCAATAAAGATTTTCTCTAAGGAGGAGAAGTGCCAACGGTTATGTAACTCGCCTAATAGGATTTCTAGTTCTAGCTTAAGGATCTCCCTAGTCTGCTCCGTGCAACGACGTAAGATCTCAGAAACTCCGATAAACTGAGGTTTCCCATCACCGATGACACAGGCGTTCGGGGAAATCGTCACTTCACAGTCCGTAAAGGCATAGAGAGCATCTCTCGTCGCTTCCATATCTGATCCCGCTGGTAAGGTTACCTGAATATCAGCACGGTCAGAGGTCAGGTCATCTACCCGACTGATCTTAATCTTGCCCTTTTCATTCGCCGCCACAATGGAGTCCTGCAGCGAGGAAGTATTCACACCAAAGGGAACATCATGAATGCGGAGAATACGCCCTTTCTCGATTTCGATCTTCGCTCTTACACGCACCTTTCCGCCGCGCAACCCATCTCGGTAATCGGAAACATCAGCTATGCCACCTGTAGGGAAATCTGGGTAAAGCTCAAAGGGTTGCTTCCGTAAATGCAAGATGGAAGCATCAATGAGCTCATTAAAATTATGAGGCAGGATCTTACACGCCAGTCCTACCGCAATCCCCTCTACACCTTGCGCTAGCAGCAAGGGAAACTTCATCGGCAAGGTTACAGGCTCCTTATTTCGGCCATCGTATGACACGGTCCATTCTGTCGTCTTCGGATTAAAGGAAACCTCCTTCGCAAAAGGGGTAAGGCGCGCCTCAATATAACGTGGAGCAGCGGCTCGGTCACCAGTAAGGGTATTCCCCCAGTTTCCCTGTGTATCAATCAGTAGATCCTTTTGGCCAAGCCCAATAAAGGCATCTCCAATCGCCGAGTCTCCATGCGGGTGGTATTGCATGGTATGACCTACAATGTTGGCGACTTTATTATAGCGTCCATCATCTTTTTCCTTGAGCGAGTGTAATATTCGGCGTTGCACCGGCTTTAGTCCATCTCCAATATGCGGCACCGCTCGCTCTAAGATTACGTAACTAGCATAATCCAGAAAATAATCGGAATACATTCCATCCAAGGTTGTAGGAGTATCATCTTGCACAAATTAGAATTAATTCATTAAGAGACATTAATAAAGTTATTTTTGATCAAGGTCGCAAATATTTTCTTCTGCCCTCCCGCTTCAAAAATCACTTTGAATTTTTTTGAGCAGTGCTACGTTATACTACATATGAAAAATACATTCAAAGTCATTGGACTCGCCGTCGCCTTAACGAGCTTTACCTACGCATGTGATTGCGGATGCAAGGCGAAGAAAGAAGCGGGCTCCGAAGAAAAAGCACCTGTAACTGCCACAGCTGTGGCAAACGAAGTTGTTGTCAAAGGCGATGACACCATGAAGTTCGATGTCACTGAGATCGAAGTCAAAGCAGGAGAGCCGACAAAAATTATATTCAAAAACGTGGGAGCACTTCCAAAAGTAGCGATGGGTCACAACCTCGTCATCCTAAAGCCTGGTTCTGATGTTGCGAAGTTTGGAATGGGTGCTGCTAGTGCTGCTGCTACTGAATACATCCCTGAAGATGAAGCACTTAAATCCATGATCGTAGCGAATACGAAAGTGCTCGGACCTGGAGAAGAAGACACCATTGAAGTAACTCTAGAAGCTGGAGAATACCCTTTCCTATGCTCATTCCCAGGCCACTTCGCCATGATGAAGGGAACAATTACGGTTAAGTAGTTCCCTACCTCGGATATACTAACACTATAGGAGCCGCTTCACAGCGTGCTCTTTTTTTTACCCCTCAGTGAAACCCGACTGAGATCAATTCCAAAACTTTAGGCGATAAAAGTGCCGATCCCCTGTAGTGCTAGGCGCAGCCCAAGTGTGTGTCGATGCAGTCGGCGTGAAATATTCTACAAAAGTAAAGGGACTGCTTAAATCGGCACTCTCCCAAACTTCGTATCGCATCCCCGGAATCAAATCGCCGAATTCTATCCCTAAGTCAGAAACAACTGTTTGGATCAAATCTGGTTCGTTCATATTGATGCGCCAGGCCAAGGCGGCATCTGTAAGATTGGCAAGCCCACTATTATTCATCACCGTGAGCTGATACGTTCCGGGGGATAGTGCAGCAACGTGAATATGCTCCAGATTATCGACTGAACTGTCGGACACGATCGGCGTCGTAAGATCACCTCCACTAAGCTCAATCCGAAGATCTGCTAAGTCCGTGGGAATATACGCTATTTGTTCTGGTTGCGGATTGCGAGGGTTCGAATATTGCTCCGTAATCTCGCGATACCAACAGAGCATCACATTAACTTCAGCAGACTCCACTTGCTCAGGAATCACAAAGGAATACGAGACACTGGAGTTACCCAAACTCCCGATTCGATCCCAGCCGTGATAGCCAAGATTACCACCACTGTATGCTCCGGCCTCAATGATACGGTGCGAGTTAAAGACATTCATCTCACCTGCTCCAAAGGTATCATCCAAAGGCTGAACAACGGTATTGTCCATAGAGTTATTTAACCAGGATGGGAATTCTTCTTTCGTCGCTCCTGCTAATAAAATCGCTTTTTGTAAATCGGTATTCTCCGTGATCGTTGTATCATCCTGACTATCCGCTAAACCATAGATGTAAGTCGCACCAGAAGCCACCTGCCCTGTGGAGTAACTTGTGGCAGTCTCTGGAGCCACAATATCAGGCTTAGTGCGACCTCCAGTAATTCCATAGACCTCATAGGTAGATAATGTATCTCCACTCGAATGCCCTCCACTTGTCCGGCCGACTGTGACGCCATTATATGACTGCCCCCATATAGTCGGAACGACTGTCCCAGAGCCATTATTCACACCTGCGACCATCAACACATTCCCTGTGGACGCCACAAAATCGTAACGATT
>CALKLP010000250.1 GCA_937991965.1 uncultured Verrucomicrobiales bacterium | reverse complement strand
CTCCAATTGACTTCAACGTAGGAGACTCCGTAAAAGTGCATACGCTCGTAAAAGAAGGCGACAAAGAGCGTGTTCAGTTATTCTCTGGTCTCGTGATCGGAATGAGTGGCTCCTCTGTGAATAAGGCATTCACCGTTCGTAAGATTTCTTACGGAGAAGGTGTTGAGCGTGTATTTGCTTACCACTCTCCACGTGTTGAGAAAGTAGAAGTCGTTACTCGCGGTAAAGTGAGACGCGCTAAGCTCAACTATCTCCGTGATCGTATCGGAAAGCGTGCACTTCTTGTGAAGTCCGCTGCTAAAAAGTAAATTTTACTACTTGTATAAAAATCGGCCTCCAATCGGAGGCCTTTTTTATGTGTTGATATAAGGTTTAGTGCTCTGCCGGTTTTGCCATACTAAAACTGAAATAATAATGATGAGTGCTAAAATGGAACCGAGGTAACTGCCATTATGGATGTTACCGACGAGTAAAAACGGTTCTAGTTCGTAGCTCTCCAGTCCGAAATAGTTCTGGAGATCATGATTCGTTTTCTCACCTAATAGGTAGAAGTATGCACCGAAGCATGTAGCAACTATGGCAGAACTTGAGACGAGCGTAAAGATGCTCCAAAGGCCACGTTTTATACTTATTGCAAGCGATGTCTGCCGGTAAGCGGCCCGTCCGATCAACCAGCCTGCAATTAAACCGACCCACCAACTTGCGAGAACTCCGATTCTGAAAACGAGCAGACGATTCGGAGCATCAGACTCCACATAACCAAATTGGTAGAACTTAAACTTGGTATAATACTCTGGGGAGATGCTGTAGGTGATTTGGTCATGAGCGATGCCGTAGCACCCCGCGACGATTGCTCCCAGCAGGGCGCTGCATAGAGTAAACGCAAAAAGCTTATACGAAAGTTGTGGGAAGATTTTCACATAAACAAAAGTAATCGTTTTAGAGTGCTGTCACAAGGTGATTACCAGTTAACCGTTTTGCTATCATGGTGTATTTCACTTCCAGAGTTTAATGTTGGCTACAGGGAGGCTATTTTCCAGCCTTGGTCCTGGCGTGCTGCGACCATTTGCGACCTCAGACTCCAATTGTTTCAGAAGTTTCTCCACAATTTCTGGCTTTTCAATATAGAGGTTGTTTTCCTCTCTAATGTCATCGGCTAAGTTATAGAGCTGTCCCTTTGTTGCATTAGGTAAGTTGTTAGCTTCCCGATTTCTTGGAGAACTCCATCCCCCAGATCCAGCACAGAGAATAAGCTTCCAGTCTCCCATCCGGTAAGCAAAGCTACCACTCACGGATTGACTCACAATTCCTTTTCTCTCAGATAAAATTTCTTTCCCTTCGAGAGCTGGCAAAAAACTGACACTATCACCAGCTGCAGTTTCTGGGATTGTAAATTCAACAATGTCAGCAACAGAAGCGAGAAAGTCTACTAAACAAATCGTCTGATCACATTGAGACCCCGCTTTCACTTGTGCAGGCCAACGGACGATGAAAGGAACTCGATGACCTCCTTCCCAAATATCAGACTTTGACCCTCTAAACTGAGCGCTAGCATAATGTCCTGCCGCTTCTAGTTCATCAAAATTGGCCATTTTGGAACAGCCATTATCACTACTAACAATGACGATCGTATTGTCACGGAATTCGGCATCATTAACAGCTTGAATGATCCGCCCGATGACCGCGTCTGTTTGCATTTGGAAGTCAGCATAGCTATTGATTCCACTTTTCCCTTGCCACTCTTCTGTGGGGACGATCGGGGTGTGTGGGGAGGTTAGAGGGACGTAGAGAAAAAACGGTTTTTCCGAGTTCTGTTTTTTTATGTATTCAGAGGCTTTTTCCCCATAATGGTCAAGAACGTCAATATCTTCAAAGTCAGCAGAGGCATCTCCAAGACGATGGAAGGCTTTTAATTCGGTCGGAGTATCTAAGAATTTGCGGTTTTCAATATAAACGTATGGAGGCATGTCGAGAGAGGCTGAGGTTCCATAAAAATAGTCGAATCCTTTATCAAATGGACCCTCCAGAATATCACCAGTCCAGTTTACATTTGAGCGTTTCTCTGCTGTAGAAGAATGCGCAGCTTGACCATCTACCGTTGGTAAGTTCATTCCAATATGCCATTTCCCAATCATCGCTGTGGTGTAGCCACTTTGTTGTAGTACATTTCCTACCGTTAGAGTATTGGGAGAGATGAGGGCGAGAGAGTAACCTTGAGTGACGCCTTTTTGGAGCTTAGTGCGCCAATGATAACGTCCAGTAATTAAAGAGTAGCGCGTAGGAGTACAAACGGAAGAGGTGGTGTGGGCATCTGTGAAAATCATTCCTTCGCTCGCTAGCTTATCTAAGTGAGGTGTCGGGATTTTTCCTCGCAGGGGGTTGAGGCATTGAACGTCACCATATCCCATGTCATCGGCAAAGATGAAGACAATATTCGGCTTGTCTGTAGCTGTCGCATTTATACTTATTGGTATTATTGAAGACAGGGCAAGTATGGCGGGCAGAATTCTCATAACAAATATACTACCTAGAATAACGGGTTGTTCTTGCATAAAAGCAAAAAAAGACCAGCAGGTGCTGGTCTTGTCTTTGTTGTTAATATAAAAAAGGGGCAGTCTTTAGTATCGATAGTGCTCAGGCTTATAGGGCCCGTTTTCTGATACTCCAATGTAGTCTGCCTGTTCTTTACTGAGCTTCGTAAGCTTGCAGCCGATTTTCTCAAGGTGGAGACGCGCAACTTCTTCATCAAGCTCCTTCGGAAGAACTTCTACACCGATTTCGCGTGTTTCTCTCGTTTTCCAGAGTTCGAGTTGCGCGAGCGTTTGGTTCGTGAAGCTGTTGGACATCACGAAGGATGGGTGACCCGTAGCACATCCAAGGTTAACGAGACGGCCTTCTGCAAGCAGGAAGATCGCGTTACCAGCTGGGAAGACATATTTATCAACCTGTGGCTTGATATTGATACGTTCAACGTCTTTACGCGCATTGAGTGGCTCCACTTGGATCTCGTTATCGAAGTGTCCAATGTTACAGACAATCGCCTGGTCTTTCATTGCTTCCATGTGCTCAAGCGTAATGATGTCGTAGTTACCTGTGGTAGTAACGTAGATGTCACCAGTGCCAAGCGTATCCTCGATCGGCATAACACGGAATCCTTCCATCGCAGCTTGTAAGGCACAGATTGGGTCGATCTCTGTCACGATGACTTGTGCTCCATGGGCACGGAGTGCTTGGGCACATCCTTTACCAACGTCACCATAACCACAGACAACTCCTACTTTACCAGAGATCATTACGTCCGTAGCACGCTTGATTCCGTCGATGAGGGACTCACGGCATCCGTAGAGGTTGTCGAACTTGGACTTAGTTACAGAGTCATTTACGTTGATCGCAGGGAAGAGAAGTTTTCCTTCCTTGTGCATCGCATAAAGGCGGTGAACACCGGTAGTTGTTTCTTCGGAAACACCTTTGAGGGCAGGAACCCAGTTATGGAAGATTCCAGGGTGTTCTGCGTGAATGCTTTTTAGAAGATCCTTGATCACTTGCTCTTCCGTTGAACCAGATGGGGTATTGATCCAGTCACTTCCGTTCTCAAGCTCATATCCTTTGTGGATGAGGAGAGTGGCATCACCACCATCATCAACGATCATTTCTGGTCCTAGTGGCTCGTCGCCATTTGGGTTAGGGAAGCAAAGCATCTTCCAGGTGCACCACCAGTATTCTTCTAGTGTTTCACCTTTCCAAGCGAAAACTGGAACACCTGTCTCAGCGATAGCTGCTGCGGCGTGGTCTTGGGTAGAGAAAATGTTACATGATGCCCAGCGCACATCGGCACCAAGCGCAGTGAGCGTCTCGATGAGAACTCCGGTCTGGATCGTCATATGGAGAGAGCCTCCGATGCGAACACCCTTGAGAGGTTGCTCTGCGCCAAATTTCTCGCGTGATGCGATGAGTCCTGGCATTTCTGATTCTGCGACAACTAGTTCCTTACGACCGAAGTCTGCTAGTCCGATATCTTTGATTTTGTAGTCTGACATGATTTATATATATTTTAGGTTTGAGAGTGTTATTATTTTTTACCACGGAGACGCGGAGATAGTCATAATTTGGACTTCGTGGATTGGCAAAAGAGTTTCCACCGCTTTGAGCTCTAGAATGATTTGATCTTCAACGAGGATATCGATGATATAATCTGACTCCAGCTTAACTCCTTTGTAGGTAACAGGAAGTTTGAGTTGTCTTTTAAAAGACAGTTCAGCCTTGGAAAGTTCATAACAGAGTGCCTTTTCATATGAAGATTCTAAAAGGCCAGCTCCAAGTTCCTTATGAGCTTCTATTGCTAATCCTATGACTTCAGTAGCGATCTGATCTATTTTTTCATTTCTCATGAAGTTT
>CALKLP010000249.1 GCA_937991965.1 uncultured Verrucomicrobiales bacterium | reverse complement strand
CGCGTTGATTACCATCGAATCAACGCGGGAGTTAGTAGCACTAGCTGAGAGTATCCGGCTGATCGCAGCAGAGAGGCCTCATTGATCCCAAACTATGTACGAGTACGTCGGCGAAATGTTACAGCAGGAATTCACCCATTTGGGAGACTCAGAGGGACAAACTAACGAACGAAATTGACGATTGCGGCATCCCTTCACACGACGCAACCTGCGCTGCCCGACTAGCTGACGACGATTTGACCGCGGTATATTTCGCCGACAATTTAACTCGTATATGGTTTGGGATCAACAGGGCAGCGCCCTCCTTCGGGGGACAGACTACTAAGAATACGTGTGGGTGACACATCGTCGTATTACAGTAAGCAGACACACCGGGCCCCCTTTCAGACATGCCTTCACTCGGTTGGGGACAACCTAGTTGGAAGGGGCGTACCAGTCTGTCCCGAGATACACGAAGTAACATTTTGTTATCAAAGTCGATATTTAGCGGTCTCTATGTTCCAGGACAGAGTGGTACCGTTTATCTTATACCAGATATACATCAAGCGACCTTATATTACTGGTGAAGACATGATACCAGCATAAATCAGGACCAAACAGGGTTACAGCAGAAGAAAAGGGGAATATACGTAGTTTTTCGCCTATACCGTTGGTCCTAATTTATATGGTCCTCCGCAATAATGGCTGTTCTTATTCTTATTTTCCATTAAACGTCAGTCTTGCGTTCTTATTGCCCTGTTTCTTGTTATTAATAGGTGTCCTGTACTGTGCGAGAGGCAAAAAGCAGGGTGAACAAAACTGGCTTCACGACGGCCTTGATTGTTTTTAAAGCGCCTGCGGGTGGCCTGCTCTGTGCAATAAGGGGAAGTCGGAGTGTGAGCTGCGCTGTTCCGGTGGCCCTGCGTTTCGGGGTTTCAAAATGAAAGAGAAAATAAAAAATACAGGTATGATGCGAGCTTGAGGGTTTCGTCGAAAGTTATATTGTCACATAAGCCTTGGTTTGTCTTCGTGAAGGACGTAAGTCAGCCACTCCGATAGAAACAATATACAAATAATTAATACCACGTATACCTAGTTGTATTCAAGGATCGGGTGGAAAGCGCAATACAATGTGAAGAAAAGTGCTACGTTCTAGAATAAAACTTATTCTAAATGAGTTTAGTACATTTAACAGAATATGAAAAAGTTTTGCGAAGAAATCGTACGAAAGCGTTTAAAAGTTTAGACTGTTCTGTTCAAATCAACTTTAAAATTAAAAGTTGTACGTACTTGTATTTTTTTGAAGGAAATAGTGTGGAGTTTGGTTTACATATTAGTGATAATTTTAAAGGTTTACCCCCACGAAATCTCGTCTCTGAAGCAATCGACGACAAGGCACAAAATGCTGCGTAGCGTGCTTCGGTTTCGCGGAACATGCCACATCGAGTCATAGAAAAATTCCCCAAATTGAATGACAAAAGCGACTAAAGGAGGGCAAAATAAGTCCCTACAAAATAATTAATTTCGACCCTTGCTTTTTTCGAACTCATCTCATCCCAAACTCGAAACGCCTACTTGGCGATTCACTTTTCGACTACAGTGGTCAGATGAACAGTAGTAGGGCTCATCTTAACGAGGAACATAAATCGCACGAACCTGGACAACAAAAATCGTGCTTGGATTAGAGTTCACGAAAAAAAACTGCCTGATAGTTCGGGTGCTATCAGGGAATGAATGCTGAAATGTGTTCTTCCTCCGAAAAACGCAACATCGTCAACAAACCCCATGGCTAACCAAAGAGCCGAACGATGGCACCCGACCTCCCCAGAGCGCCGCGGATAATGACAACTTTTTTTGTTTTTTTTTTCCGGCACCGGCTATCACAGGCGGCCATCGCTCTTGGATTTTTTCAGGTAGGTCTGGCGCAGCCCCGGAGCCCCACGCGTGCAACAGTGACAGGGATAGATCGATTGAACTTCTGAGTGAAGAGTCATAATGTAACGGTTGCTCGTGTAATACCTAAGAGGTGCATGGTTATACGAAAAACAGGGTTTGCGGCGGCAGCGGCCTTGTCTATATTTAGGCGTGGCAGGCGGTCCAGGCTGTGCTAAGGGCCTTCGAAGGTCGCGCTGCGGCTGCTGCGGTGGTCCCGCCTCTTGCGATGGCGGCTTGTTTTTCGCCTCCAAAGCAGCCGACGGTACCGCACAAACTCGGGTGACCTGAGCAGCTTCGCCTACGTCGAACCTGCCACATCCAAATGGATTTAACTCCCCATATCAAAAGACGACACCTCCATGCAAATCCTACAACTGCAGCACTAAAATCGCCAGCACAACGGTTTTGGTGTTTGACAGTTGAAGGCGTTTTCAGGCAAACCTCAATAGACCAACACCTCCATTTTGATTGGTCACCCCTAATCTCACCGCACACCCTGATCCCACCCCCAATAATTTGGGGTTAGGTTGGGGTTTAGGTTTCTGGCTGGGTCGGTATCTGGTTCCACCCGGAGGCCGTGAGCGCATAAGCGCGAACCGTAAGCACGGTGGCTTGCAACTAGAGCTGTAAATTCTAGGATTGCAAGGAC
>CALKLP010000248.1 GCA_937991965.1 uncultured Verrucomicrobiales bacterium | reverse complement strand
GCATGTTGTACCGGGTAACGACTACCCCTACGTAGACCACACCAAAATGTCATCGCCGATCCCTCAAATCTAGCAGGAGATTGGAGAAATCGCAAGACACCTGGAACCGTTCGAAATCGTTGAAAATCATTCGAAACCACTTCAAGGAGCATCTACGCCCCCCGTTTATCATCAAGGCCACGGTATTATATATTGTAGTATTATACGCGTTTTTTTTCAATAATCCGGGTTCGAGCCACTCGCCCACGAGAGACTCTGTACCTCACCCACAGAAACCCTTTACAAGTAGAGGATAAGGAATTGTACAAGGTACACCTTAGCTAACTACTCATATTCCATTGCGAGTTTATACCGCGATAACGGCACAGGCGCCAAGAAACAGGGGAGTAACTGGCGCGAGTGATCCCAAGCCACTGCAATTTCAACAATCTCACAAAGGCGACCCCCCGATCCTAGATCCACGGTCTCACATCCGTCCAAACCCATTATACATGATAATAAGCTCCTGCCAATCATATTCGAGCGGTTGCCTGTCCGCTGCGCTCTTTCCTCAGCCCCTGCGAGAAGACGGGGTCAGCGGTCGGAGCAGCTACTGCGCTCGCTCCATGTTTCTCGCGATCAAGACAAGCAAGCCTAACCCGTTTTGAAATTCAGAAGTCCCCCCCGCCCAGAAAGAACATCCGAATACGCTAACCCGAAGAGCTTTCAAATCGTTCAAAAAATGCTTATGAGAGCCAAGAACCCGCACGAGTAAGTGTCCAAAATGATTAAAAAACAACTACTGTTTTTTCAAAGTTGCCAAAAAAAGTCAAAATGACCAACACTCATCATACAAGTCACGCAGACCGCTTGCCTGTCCGTCGACCTCTTTCCTCAGCTCGTCCGCGAAGATGGGGTCCAGCGTCAGGGCACTGATCACTACCTCCATGTTCTTCGACATCGCGGTTGACGACTGAAAGCTGGCCGTGAACATGAGCGACCGCTCCAGAGACTTAACGGGCACCTAAGGCGGCACGGCGGAGCAGCAGTGTACACAATAAGGCGCGTGTGCTGCGGGCCAAGGCTGGCACCTTTTGGGGCTTTGTTTGCAGCGAATTGGGAGTCAATCGCGTCAGTGACCCTCCTGTTCCTTTGGGGTCTCGAACTTTTGTGTTCGTTAAATCGGCGATATGAATCCGCGATGGAATTGCAACAGTCTAAGCTGCGCAAACAAAAGCCACCTTACGCTTTATTGTCCGTGAGGTATAGAGTCACTCGTGCGAGTAGTTTTAACCGGGCACAGAAAAGGGGGGAGGGAAGTACCCCCCCATATCGAAGCCTTGGTGTGACGGTCGGATTCAGGGTACTTAGGAAGGGGTCGCTTTTGAGGCCTTGCAAGTTGTGCGGTGGCTCGGCGGCCTCTCGGGCGAGTGACCATCTCTTTCTTTTGCGACGTTAGGCGAGCCATCCCACGGTTAGGTTGCACCAGAAAGTCCCTGAGCTCCTCACACCAGGAACTCAATATCTCACTCGAAACATGACTTCGAAGGCATTCGGTCGCACAACCCGACCATGCTTCTATGCCTTAGTTCCACAAATAAAATGTACTCGTGAAATTACTTCTTTGGCCGGCAGTTCCTCACATGAGGAACTCAATCGCCCATGGACGTTTTGTCGCAAAACGTGCAACCCCTACCGTGGAAGAATAAAAGGCTTCAACGCGCGCTAGGATTCTAGAGGTAGCAGTTTTGTTGTCTGGAATATTTTCGGAATGATGACGGGGCGCTACTTACCCCCAAATCGTCGGAAACAGGCCATTTTCGTTTTTTTTTGAATGATTTTCGTTGTACACTGGTACCAATTCACGATCAAGGCGACGGTAGGGGGTTACCCCCAATTTTAATTACCGGGTCAAAGCCAAAAAACGGTATACCTCTGATCAAGGCGACGGCAGGGGGATATACCCCCAGTTTTCATCACCGGGGGTCAAAGCCGAAAAGGGGTATACCTCTGATCAAGGCGACGGTAGGGGGATACCACAATTTTCATCACCGGATCAAAGCCAAAAAGGGTATACCTCTGATCAAGGCGACGGCAGGGGGATACCCCTAATTTTCATTACTAGATCAAAGCCAAAAAAGGGTATACCTCAGATCAACGCTACGGTAGTAGGGGGGTACCCCTAATTTTCATCACTGGGTCAAAGCCAAAAAAGGGTATACCTCCGATCAAGGCGACGGTAGAGGGATACCTCCACTTTTCATCACTGGGTCAAAGCCAAAAAAGGTTATACCTCTGACCAAGGCGACGGTAGGGGGTTACCCCCCAATTTTCATCGCCGGGTCAAAGCCAAAAAACCGCATCTCCTGATCAAGGCTACGGTAGGAGGGTACCCCCCAATTTTCAGTGCCGGGTCTGAGCCACTCGCGCGAGTGACTTTGTACCTCACTGAAAAAAACACGACCTGCGATTTTTTTGGTGCAGCGTAGCGAACCATCCCTTTTCGTGTTAATATCGAGAATGTTATGCTGCACGGAAGGCTGTGACCGAAAGGAAGGAAGGGGTCACTCGCGCGAGTGACAACGGACCGTTGAAGAAAAAGTTCCCACAAGGGAACTACCTCCTACCGTAACCGCCATGGGATCCTTCAGTTTATTTTTTGTCGAAAACTATCCTTTTTCGGGTTTAAGAAGGACATGTCTCAAGCTCCGAAAGTGAGGGGTAGTATTAGAAAAGACGTTTTGGGGTGCACACCTGTACCCTTGCACGCTGATAAAAAACAAACTACTCTACTGTGGTTGACGTTTTACGACATGAACCCGTGTGCAATGGACGAATGGTGAGCGTCCCTGAGCATAAAAAATGCTGTTTTTAAATTTATTATTGTTCATGAGGTACTGCTCTTCACGTTTGCGAGTGGCTCAAACCCAGACGAAAGGTGGTGCACCTCTATCGTAGCACATGCGCGTCTAAGGTCTAACATTGTTTATTCTCCTAGTCTAACTCCGAATGTTTTGTCCCCATATCGGGAGTGCTGTGCTAAAATGGGTTAATGAAGCTCCG
>CALKLP010000247.1 GCA_937991965.1 uncultured Verrucomicrobiales bacterium | reverse complement strand
CACTTATTGATCCACGCATAAAAGACAGTGGTGTTGTCGATATCTACATACAGGCGCGTCCCCAAGAAGAGATACATCCGGATCCTGTACGGATCTGTACGGATCTTGTACGGATCTGTCGGGATCCTTGTACGGATCCTGTACTGACTGTCGCGATCCTTGTCCGCAATCACTTCAAATTACAAGAAAAGATTGGGACAAGGATTCGGACACGATCCGTACAGATCCGTACAGGATCCGTACAGTTCCGGACAGTTCCGTACAGTTCCGGACAGGGGTCCGTACAGATCGGTACAGATCCGTACACATCTGTACGGATCTGTACCGATCTGTACGGATCTGTACCGATCATGTACAGATCAGTACAGATCGCTACAAGATCCCGACAATTGTGACGATCGTGACAATCGCTTCACAGATTCGTACAAGATCCTGACAAGCTTACCAGTACATATAAAATACAATTACACAGTATATTTACTCATGACAACAACGTGCATGCTGACACAACATCAACACTAACTTAAAAAAACACAAAAATGATGAGCTGACAATTGTGATGCACACATCTTTCGAATGCAAGCATGGCACACCACAACAGCACACGCAGTGCTCAGGTTATCACCTTCTAGTACACATTACATATCATTGTTTGTGTTTGTTGTCAATCCTCGCATTGGAAATATCAAGAGAAGGGTTCTTATGTTCTGACAAACGGCTCCGTTGGCCAGGGGTCGGGTTGATCGAGAGATGCGTCTTTCGGGATACCTAGGAACTAAGAACCTTTGCCGCTCCTGATGGTAAGGAATGGAATAGTAGATTTAGAATTAGTTTGACTATAGTAGATCAGATCAATGCAAATGAATCACACGGAACACACAAGCAACACTCGGAACACACCAATCCTCACAAGCAACACTCGGAACACACCAATCCTCACTCGGCACACACACCAATCCTCACCACAAACACTCCGCACCCTCGATCTAGTTTTGGCGGCAGAGGCAGCAGACACAGCTCGTATATTATGGAGATGGAGACATAGACGCCTTGATGATGGATGCGGCATACCTGAATCGGCACACGAACGCACGCTGGATCAAGTTTTGGGGTGCAGAAGCAGCAGACACAGCTCGTATAGAATGCAGACGCAGAAACGGCTGACGCGGACACGCGCAAACACACAAAACTAACCGGCACCAAGCCAGACCGATGGCGAGACTTGCAGCAGAAACGGAACCACTCAAGACCACCGCCCTGCAACAAAGCCACGTGAACATAACATAAATTTTATAGATATATATGTAGATAATAATATGTGTTTCTGTTCTTTGTTTCCGTGTTCTTTGTGTTACCCGTTTCTTTGTTTAATTTATTAAGTCGTTGAGCGCAGCCTCACGCAATCAAGTTGGAAGTTCAGACTGAGATCGTAGGGCCCACGATCTCTGTCTGGATGTCCAGCTTGATTGGGTGTGGTTTGCTGTTGTTGAACTCAATTTATTTGAACTTCAAACACTTACAAACAGAAACCAGTGAGGCTACACTCTGCAAGTTGCAACATGAAGCAGGGACTCCAACTCATTTGCAGATCGGGACAGCGGACGCAGAATATTTCAGCAATGCCCAATCGCACAAACAATCGCTCCTACCTACTAGTCTAAATGTATGTGCGTATATTTGATGTATATTTTTAGAAAAGCAATGCCCATCCTACACAATACAATATGTTCACTTCACAAGGCTGCTGCATGCTGACGATGAACGTGCCGATGACAGTGGATTCGAAGCGACAGTTGCTGGGAGAGGCAGACAAGCTGAATGTGTGTAACTATGTTATGTTTGCGGAAGGAGAATGGTTCTTGTGTTGTGTTTATAAAATTATAACAGAAATGCGCCTTTATAGTGGGAGAGTCAGCTGCGACATGTACGACAAGAAGTGCCCGTTCGGCAAGTCGTTCGAGGCGCTGATCAAGGACTGCTGCGCCTGCAAGCTGGAGAGCCGCATCTCCATCAACAAGCTGGTGGACCACAAGTTCTTCAACAACGCAAACACAATCGATACGGGCGCGCAGAGCGGCGCGGGCAACACGGCGGACATACAAGCGCTGTTTCAGGCACACAAGGCGGTTTGCAACAGATGGTGACGGTGAATGGAGGCGAGGATGGGAACAATGGGAATGCGCCGCTTTCGAACGACTGGTCGTTCTCGGTGACGCTGCGCAAGCGGGACATCCAAGCCATGACGCCGATGGCGCCCATCGCAGACGGAAACGAACAGGAAGAAGAAGAAGAAACGAACAGACGGAAACGAAGGCCCAGAAGGCGCTGGAACCACGCTGTCGCAACAGAATGGACACCAAGAAGAACAAAACCATGCCTCGTCTCTCTCCCAAGAAAGGCAGCGTCAGCATCGCAGAAAACCGGCACCTACCGTCCATCTCGCAGTTCAAACAAGCGCCTCCCCCTTCCGGATCCAAACCCTCCAAAAAGCGAGGTACAAGCCGGAGAAGCGGGCAATGGACCACGATGTGCCCCTGCTGCGCCACGGAAACCGTGGCCAAGATCGAGATGTTCGGCGGCATCTCTCCCAACGAATGCAAAAC
>CALKLP010000246.1 GCA_937991965.1 uncultured Verrucomicrobiales bacterium | reverse complement strand
TGAAATTTCGGACCTATGAATAATGCATCAAAAAAAGGCACGCGCCTCAATAAATTTATCGCCTCCTCAGGCCTCAGCTCACGCCGTGGAGCAGACGACTTAATTTTCGAGGGGAGTGTGACGGTCAATAACGAGCCCTGTCTTACTCCGGGATACATCGTGCAATCTAACGACCATGTTAAGGTGGATGGCCGATCGATTCGCTCGAAGGAGACGACCACCATTATTTACAGTAAACTCGCTGGTTATGTCACCACTAAGAGCGATGAGTTCGATCGTGAAACTATATATGACCTGCTGCCGAAGAAATACGCGCACCTTAATCATGTTGGACGCTTGGATCTCGATTCAGAAGGGCTCTTAGTCCTAACCAATGATGGTGAACTAGCGAATAAAATAACGCATCCTAAACAAAAGCTGGAGAAGGAGTATGTCGTCTCTGTCAACCAACCGTTTGAGGAGTCGCACCTAGAGCAATTTCTCAAGGGAATCTATTTAGAAGAAGGAAGGGCAACAGCAAAGGCCGTTACTCGTATTTCCGGCCGACGCATTTCGATGGTCTTAGAGACGGGAATGAAGCGTCAAATTCGTCTTATGTGCCGTGCCCTTGGATACAAGGTGAAGCGACTTGTTCGGGTAAGAATAGGATCCTATGAAGCCCTGGATTTAGAAGCTGGTGAAGCACGTGAGATGGAGCCTGGTGAAATTGCCGCTCTACTCCGTAACCCTGGTAAGGTGCGCCAACCAGCTAAGAAGCGCGTTACTCCTGGTGGGCAGAAAAAACGTGATGCCAAAACAGCCGAAGCTCGTAAAAAGGCAGCCGCCAAACGCGGGTCACGCTCTCCAAGACGCAGAAGATAAGGTTGTTATGCTCAAGGACCTGCTCGCTGCTGGACGTATCGCCAACCTTCCTACGGTTTGGACGAATGTCTTAGTTGGAGCAGCGCTGGCGGGTGGCAATTGGGATATTGGACAGTTAACATGCCTAGCCTTGGTCATGTTGGCAGGATCGTTTCTTTATGTAGCGGGTTGTTTCTACAACGATTACTACGATCGCCATTGGGACGCGGAACATAAACCAGAGCGAGCCATTCCCTCTGGGCGTATTTCGGCCTCGTTATTGGGGTGGTTAGTTCTTATCTTTGCCGTTCTCGGAACGCTTGTATGTTGTTCATTTGGTTTAGGACCTGGGCTTGTCGCACTCTGGATTATCGGATTTATTTTTATCTACACCCGAATTCACAAGCGGACCGCCTTTGCGATCTTGCCGATGGGTGCCTGTCGTGCGGGGTTGTATTTTTTGGGTTTTGTCAGTATGGGGGATGTCGCGCTACAGCCGAAAATCATCATTCCTGCACTAGGGTTGATTTCATATATCGCAGGAATCACTCTCGTAGCGCGCTCAGAGGCCACAAACACACTACCCAGCGGCGCAAAGTGGTTTGGATTTCTCTTATTATCCGCACCTATCATTACGCATAGTTTGCCTATTTCCCTGTTGACTGTTGTCTATGTGATCGGAGGTGGAGCGTTGCTTTATCTGCTAAAAGTTACCGTAGAAGACTCAGTTGGGGGCTTTGTTAGTCTCTCCTTGGCGGGCATTTGTGTCATTGATGGCTTTCTGCTGTTCAACCTAGGGGCAGAAGCTCTTCCCGTATGGCTAAATATTGTGATTATAGTCGCTGGATTTCTGCTGTGCAGACTGTTGCAGAGAATTGCCCCCGCGACCTAAAGCAACTTATGTCGTGCGAGATCCTGTGAATCAATGATACCCACAGGTGCTCCACTGGTATTCGTAATCACGAGGTCATCAATCCGATGCTCCCGTAAGGTATTTACAGCTTCGATCGCAAGTTGGTTTTGCTCCAGCGTAATCGGATTTTTGGTCATTACTTCCGCGATGTTGCGTTGCCCTGCACTGTGGTCAGAAGTATAAAGTCGAACGAAGTCACCGTGAGTTAGAATCCCTTGGAGCTTATTCTCAGAAAGGATAATGCAGATGCCTGCGTTTTTGTTCGACATCTCTTGGAGTGATTCTAGCACCGTTGCGTCTGGGGAGACTACAGGCAAGCCATCACCTGAACGCATAATATCTTTCACTGTGGTGAGAAGGGCTTTCCCGATGGAGCCGCCGGGGTGGAATTTCGCAAAGTCGTCTTTTGTGAAGCCTCGCGCTTCTAGAAGTACCATTGCGAGGGCATCGCCCAGTGCGAGCATGGCGGTAGAGGATGAGGTAGGCGCTAAATTGAGAGGGCACGCTTCCTTCTCTACGCTGGAATCTAAGACGTAATTCGCTAGCTTTCCGAGGCTGGAGTCCGGCTTACTGGTAAGTGCGATAATAGCGACGTTGTGGAGCTTGATGAATGGAATGAGATTGAGCATTTCTGGCGTTTCACCAGAATATGACATCGCGAGGATGACGTCTTGTTCTGAGATCATTCCTAGGTCTCCATGTAAGGCATCTTGGGCGTTTAGTAGAACGGCAGTAGCCCCTGTGGAATTGAAGGTCGCGGCGATTTTGTTTCCGATATTCCCTGATTTCCCAACCCCAATAATGACGATTTTCCCATTTTGATCGAGGCAGTTTTGGAGGAGCTTCACTGCTTCTTCAAAGCTCTCCGTGAGTTGTTCTGAGACCTGCTGTAACGCTTCTCGTTCGATCTCAATGACTTTTTGGGCCGCCTCTAAGTAATTCATGGGTTCTTTACTATCAGTTAAACTTAAAAGTAAAAGTTGTAAATGAGCTCAAGTTTTTCCCCCTCAAGCTCCTTCTTTACGTCAGGAGACATTTTTGGGAGAGCAGATTTACGGATAGACTTGATCGTGAAGCCTACTTGAATCGGGCTCGTAGAAACGACATCATGCGGTTTTGGATTCGTAATTTTTCCGTTTTCATCGATGAAAAATTGCATGGAAATTACGCCGGGCTTGATATGTTCACGGTATTTATAACAGTTTTTTTGCCACTCTTTTTCGATAATCTTACTGATAGTGGCGTAGTATTTTCCGAGGGCTGTAGATTTGACATTGAGTGCACTTTTCCCGTCTCGACTGAGGGAGCCAATGATGCGCGTTTTTGTGCGTTCAGAGCTAAACCCAGAATCGGCAGGTTGCGCTGTCTCTGTCGCTTTAGGTAGGCTCTTTGTTTC
>CALKLP010000245.1 GCA_937991965.1 uncultured Verrucomicrobiales bacterium | reverse complement strand
AGCCGCTAATCAGATTCGAACTGATGACCTACTCATTACAAGTGAGTTGCTCTACCAACTGAGCTATAGCGGCGGGGAGGGGAATATAGGAGGAATAAATTATTGAGATCAAGCTGAAAATGATAAAAAATTGAGCAGTGTAATTTTCTCAGTTTTCTCAATGAGTGTAGATTTAAATGATTCGCTAAATTCTCTTGTCATAATAGAGGATTTAGCAAGGATGCTGATATGAAATTTGGTCTGGCGGGAGCAGGAGTAATGGGGCGTAATCATGCTCGAGTAATCAATAAGCTAGAGGATGCGGAGCTTATCGCGGTGTATGACGCTGACTTCAAACGTGCTAAGGATGTTGCCAAAGAGCATGATGCCGTTGCCGTAGAGACCTTAGAGGAATTAGCAGAATTGTGTGAGGCTGTGTCCGTAGCTGTGCCTACGATTTATCATTTGAAAGTAGGTGGGGAACTCATGAAGAACGGAGCTCATATCCTCGTCGAAAAGCCAATAGCAGGCACGCTGGATGATGCGCGAGAACTAGTCAAGATTGCGGAAGAAGAGCAAAAGGTATTGGCTGTTGGGCATATTGAGCGATTTAACCCTGTGATGAAGACGCTCGAAAAACAGGTGGGATTCCCTCGCTTTATCGAGGCCGAGAGGCTCTCACCCTTTCCTAAGCGCAGCATGGATATCGGCGTTGTGCTGGATCTCATGATTCATGATATTGAAATTATTCTTCACCTCGTAAAGTCGCCAGTTGTCTCGGTAGATGCCGTTGGTATTCCTGTAATGACTAAGCATGAGGACATTGCCAATGCTCGCTTAAGATTCGAAAACGGAGCGGTCGCTAACATTACTTCCAGCCGCATCAGTGCGGAGAAGTTAAGAAAAATTCGCGTATTTCAGGGTGATGCCTACTTGTCTCTCGATTATCAAAACCAAGAAGGCAAGATTGTGAAGAAAGGCGGCCTATTCGGTCTTGATCGTAAGAATGTGAAAGTCGAAAAAGCAGAGCCGCTCTATCTAGAGCTCAAGTCCTTTGCCGATGCTGTGAGGGAACAACGAGCTCCTGAAGTCACAGGACAACAAGGGCTAATGGCTCTGCAACTCGCCCTGCAAATTACAGACCAGATCAAGGCTGGTAACGATAAGTTTGGGACGAAGTAGGGAGTGTTTAAGCTAGCTGCCCGAACAAGTCCTCGTATTCCGTTCCGCTGACTAAGGAAAGGAGCATTTCTGTAGCAGGCCCCATGTGCTGCGCATACCAGTCGTTTTTCTGGTTGTGAACGATGTTTCCATAGGCGCCAAGAGCCTGCATGAGACGTTGCATCGCGCACTTACGCATGAGCACGGTATCAAGCTCACGTCCGCTCACTTCTGACCAAAGAGCACGGAGCTTCATCCGCTCTTCCAGTGGATGCTGCATGTAGGGATCGTAAATGAAAGAGGCGAGGTCATACTCAACATAGCCAGGGCGCGCGCCTTGGAAATCAATGACATAGACAGCACTATCTCTGAGCATCAAGTTTTGGGATTGGAAGTCGCGGTGAACGAGATCTGGTTGGTGAGAGCCTAGCTCCTTAGCGAGCGCAATAATGCGCTCGTCTTGTAGAAACTGAGAGGCATCTAACCCTAAGTGCTTGCCTAGAAAGTGGGTCGCGAAATAGTCTTGTTCCCAACGGTAGGTTTCCTCGGTAAAAGCTGGCATCATATCGACATTCGGAGGAGGGGAAATCTGAGCGATTTTAGCGAGCTGGGTAAAAACTTCTCGGTAAAACGGCTCTCGAACTTCCCAAGGCTCGTCCTTCAGGCTTAATAAATCAGTTCCTCCAATGTCTTCGACTAATAAAACTTGTTGATCGAGATCGGCAAAAATAATCTCAGGAACGGTAACACCGTGTTCTTCCATTAAGTCACTTACAGGCTGGTGCAATGCATTGTCCTGTCGCTCAAAGGTATAGTGAATCGCGATTACGCTTGGCGTGCTTTCAGTTTCCATCCGAATGATCGTGCGCCCCGAAGCGCCCTTTTTGATCGGGTTACAGGTGACGGCTTCGGTTGTTTGGAAGTGATTTTGGTATGCGGAAATTAAAATGTCTTGAGGCATTCTTTCTAGAATTAGAGTAAGCCGAGACAGAAATCAACGTATTCTTTTTGCTTTACGACAAGCAGGGTGAATCAAAACGACTCAAGACCGATTATAACAAGCCTGAGTAGCTTTCAGATCACCAACACCATCAGTCTTCCTGTTCTTGCGTTACTATATCTAACGTTGAGATGACACCATCGTTATTACGATCTAATCTACGGAACGCTTTCTGTGCTCGATCCTCTTCCATTTGTTGGACTCGTTCTCCTGCCAAAAACTCATTTAAGGATAGTTCCCCATCCTGATTTGAATCAAGACGTTCAATTCGTTGCTCTATCATCTTGGATGTCGCACCTTTCCCAGCTTTTCCTCCTCTAGGACCATGGCGGTGCGTAGGTTCACCCGGTTTCGGGCGATCTTCTTTCGTTAGAAAACCGTCTGCGTTCCGGTCTAAATGCGAAAATAATTTCTCGCGACGCTCAGGCGACCCATGTTCGCCCCTAGGCTCGACTGCGAGGAATTCTTCCTTACTCACTTTACTGTCCTTGTTCGTATCAAGAGTCTCGAACCCTGCTCGTTTTCTTTTTTTGTCCTCTTCGTGAGTGGGTAGTTCCTCTTCTGTTAAGTAGTTATCTTCGTTTTTGTCCAGTCGTGTAAATAACTGATTAATCTTCTCTGGCTCAAAAGTCGCAATCTTTCTGGATTGGGAAAACTCTTCTTGCGAAAGCTGCTGATCTCCATCCGTATCAAGCCGTTCTATAGGAGAGGACTTGTGTATTGGTCTGTTGTTGTGCCCACGTTCCTCACGTTCAGCGAATGCGACTGCGCATAAAATAGTCGAAAGTAGGAGAAATGTCTTGAGTCTTGAATTATTCATATCAACATATAATGATATTAAGATGTGTTATTTTTCGAGCTTGCTAATCTCGCTTACAAATATAACTCCATACTATCCTAAAAGTTTCAAAAAACATATTATAAAATGAAAATCACCGAGATTGTTAAGAAAAAGACTCCTACGATTTCATTCGAGTTTTTCCCACCTCGTAATGAAAAAGCAGCTTCAGAACTCTATGGAGCAATCACGGATTTAGAAAAATATAACCCTGACTTTGTGAGCGTGACGTATGGAGCAGGGGGCACTACGCGGGATCTCACCCATGATCTTGTCTTAAAGATTCTCACCGAGACAAGCATTCCTGTAGTTCCACATTTGACTTGCGTGTGCCACAAGGAGCCTGAAATCCAGGAGATTATTTCCCAATATGCTGCAGCGGGGGTTGATAATATATTGGCCTTGCGCGGAGACTTGCCAAGAGGGAAGGAGGATTATGACCGAAACCAAGATGATTTTTTCTATGCCGAGGACCTCGTCCGCTTCTTGAAAAAGTTTAATGACGAAGGGAATCATGACCGAGGTGGATTTGATATCGGAGTAGCCGGTTTCCCTGAAGGGCATCCAGAAACGCCGAACCGCATGAAAGAGATGGATTACTTTAAGGCGAAAATCGATGCTGGTGCGGACTATATCTGTACTCAGTTGTTCTTTGAAAACCGTGATCTCTATGACTTCCGTGAGCGCTGCGAGTTGGCTGGAATAAACGTGCCCATTATTGCTGGAGTCATGCCACTACAGAGTAAGAAAGGCATGGTGCGCATGGCGGAGCTTGCGGCGGGAGCTCGTTATCCTGCAAAGCTATTGAAACAGCTTAATACCGTTGAGGGGGACGACATCTCTGAGTTAGGCCGAGACTATGCCATCGCACAATGTCAGGATTTGATCGCCAATGGAATTCATGGACTCCACCTCTACACTCTTAATAAAAGCAAGCAAACCATTCAGCTCTTAGAAGGGATTTCCTAGCGCAATCAGATAAATTCGCAAAGAATCTTGATTTATAAATTTCCATGAATCATAAAGAGGGGAAACCCTATGAGTGACCATC
>CALKLP010000244.1 GCA_937991965.1 uncultured Verrucomicrobiales bacterium | reverse complement strand
ATGTTTGCCGCATTAAGCAGCCATTGTACCTCAACCACCATGCTAAAAACGGCCGCGTGAACGTCCACAGGAACAGTTGCTCGTACGACTCCTGTAGCGGACGCCCACGGTGGGGAAATATCGCCGATGACTCGGCATCTGTATGCTCCCGCCATAAGGACACCCTGACGGCCCGATTGATCGTTGATTTCTATCGTAGTTGTGAAGCTAAGGGTTGTCGGTTGTTGGTAAGGTGGGGACTCGGCGCGGCACAGCCTACGCACTGCCCCGATCATGGCCGTCTCCTGGAAGGACTTTCGCGCGTAGTGGGAGCTGATAGCGTGGGATTTAGATCGCCCACCTTGCCGTACCGTCCCGAGAGGGAGGCCTCGATCCTTGTAAAAACCGAGTGCTTTAGTTGAATTGCTTGGCAGTATACCATACTTGAATTGTTTTTTTCGATCTCGCTTCTTTGAGCGGTCTTGAACACTTTGTTGTTTTGGTGAAGTGCGTGGCGCCTGCTATATCGTTCCGTTTGCTGCGTCGTCCGCCAACCGGCCAACATATCGGTGTTGGGTTCATTTCCGAGCGTGTTTGTGGTTATGCGATCATATTTTGTTGCCGCTGTTGCCTAAGCGTAGGCGTACGCGCTGTTGATGTACCGATTTAATCGTTGTTGAACTCAGTCTGCTTGAACGGTTGTAAGGCCTCGTTCTGGCCATAGGCATCCTAGCGTGTCTTGCCGTGGTCTTGCAACAGTGATATTGAGCGACACCTTAAATGATGACGAAGTGCGCGTTTTTTTTAGAGTCGGTAAAGTAGACGACTTATGGCAAGCTCATAAGCTATAATGCCCGGTAACCGTCATGTTGCGTGAAAATTCTTGTCACCAGAACGTACGACGGACTATACGCGTGTGGTGATTATGAAGAAGCGGACACCAAGGTTGCGGTGCCTGTTATAACTTCAAATATATATTTCATTTTGTTTGTGTGCTTTTAAGCATAACCAAACGGAATAAGATACCTGATTATGGTTGAAACATGAATTGCAGCGCTGTTGTTTACTGGGGTTTGGTAGCTTGAGCATGGTGTAGTTTGTATTATTTTATCCTCTAATTTGCAGGGACACCCTGTGTCGTACTTTCTTTACGAACATATGGTCTATAGTGTTCGCTTACGTTAAACACTCTTCAACCACGAAGTCTACAGCTGTGGGGCGTTGTCCTTTTTTCGGGTGTGGGCGTAGTATATGTGTGGCGAAACTATCATCATAATATGATAAATGTGCTCTTAATCGAGAAAACTATGGTATTTCCCCCGAATTTGTACCTGGTATGTTTTATCGGGACGACAGTTCACATGTCTCGAGGTCTTATGCCCCTGCGAATAGGGCTTCCGATGCACAGTTCGATATGTTGACGTACGGAAATGAAGCAAACGACCCAAAGAGCTCAACCAATACGAGGCATGCTTGGTAAGAATGAGTGCGTGTGTCGAAATTTAATGAGCTGTCAGTATTCTTTTGGTTGGCATTTTCCTGCGAGGACGTTCTGAAATAGACCTCTAAAATTGCTTTACATTCAACCATAAGGACCCGCTATGATCTTTGGGTCAATCCTGTATCAAGTTCCGGTAATGCCGAGGCCAAAAATATTGTTTGTTTTCATCTTTCAATTATCTTTGAGACGCTTTATGCACCAAGAAGAGAGGAGCAAAAAACAACGCCGTTTTGTTGGGTGTAGACATTTTGTGTCGGTTTGTGGTGTGGTCGTTGGACATGCATGGTAATTCCCGACGACAACAAAAGTTTCGACCCAAAACAAATGAAAAGGTTTGAAGAAGTTGCCGTCGATGCCATCGGAGACGGTAAACGGCCCATGTATGTAAAAAACGCCCAGTATGTAGCTTATCTTTCTTTTTGCCCAGGCATTAATTTTCTCTCGGTCGTGGGAAAAATATGTCTCCACTATGTTAGATACACCCACCGCAAAACTTGGCAACCTAGTATGTATCCCGCCGTAAAAAGATAGCAGCTGGGTCTGTGTTACCGTCTGTTATCGTCTCTGATGACAAAGTCAATAAATGCTTCCGTACCATCCAACGCTTTCACTTAAACCCAATCACTATCGTTATCAATATCTGTACCAGGTGCATTATTGCGGGTACTCCAGGGTAGCCATGCCGCTTCCCCTCCTATCCCTTTCACCACCCTGAAAAAAATACAGGGACGAGTCGCTGAGCATACAACGATTCTAATGGCTGGTTTGGCTCGCCATGGCAGGTACTACGTCACGCCTCTCCGTTGTCACCTGCACCTCCAGGTCGACTGCGTTCGGCGTGCCACATTTTGGCTGTGAAGGCGACGAGCTTCAACCGCAAATTGTCCTGAGATGGACGTTTACCTAATCTACAACCCCCCACTACCCCCTTTCCCGACACAACCATTGCTCATTACGTAGGAAAAAATCGATACACATTCCTTTGTTTCCACCTCGAAGCCTTTCGAATGCTGGCCGACAAATCGAATTCAAAATTGTTTATCTTTGTAGTCTAATCGTGTTGTAAATGTAATTTTTTTACTGTACAACGTACGAGAGAGCCATGTTTCTCCTTTGACAGAAGCACCTGTCTCCGTTGTATCTCGCCCAATTTTTTCCTGTCTATTTTCCCCTACAAAAAATGCATGCGGGCACCTAGATATTACCGCCCACGGTCGGGTCGGGTTACCAATCTATCGACTCCCAGGTCACAACGCGCTTGCCCCTGGCACGCGTTACCGCTCCACCGCCCTTCTCCCGGTATCGCGCGTTTAGATTAGCCCCCTACAGCTTCGATCGTGGTTATTGCCCAGATGTGATTGGAGAGCAGTGTGATGTTATCCCCGACCACGAACTAATTTCGCCTCAACTCCAAAAGTTTCTCAAAGAGCACCACCCTACCCACAGCCTTTATGGACGTGCTAAAACATGCCCCACATAAATGCGTCGTGGTGAGGATGACCGGCGGAGGATAACTCGATCACCAATATATAACATGATGAACGCTACCACCGACGGCTTCTACGATTGACCTCAAACCGGTAATCTCGTTTCTGTTTCACACGCGTTGATCAACGACCGATACCTTGTCGAATTTGGGTCAATTCAAGGGTGTTCAGGGTCTCCTCACGTTGCGGAGGCATGCAATCAAACTGTGTGATGCCGGGGAAAACATTACGACGCTTAATGTTTTTTTGTTTGTCGTGAACAGGGTGCGCAGATATCGAGTCGGCGGATTACATATCATCCTACTTTGCCATGTTACGAAGACTGAAAAAATTGCCCAGCCAACATATCAAAATCTTACATGTCGACGCGGGTGTTATAGTCACTCCGCCTGACAACGATTTTTATGGAAGAGGACAATCTTCCTCTAACATGGAGGTCTCATCACGTAGGGGATGATCGCGTGTCATTGCAGACACCATTTACACATGTCTCCAGAAACAAACTAAAGCGCCTGGGTTCGCTGGCCAACCCAAGTATTACCTTAACTTTGGCTACGTTATCACACCAGGCGCCTCAGTTTGCATGCGCTCGGCCAAACGTGGCTAGTCCGCGCGCGAAGGGCTGCCTCCTGACGGATCACTTCAACTTGTGAGCCAATCCACGATAAAGGTTGCAGCAGTAAGTACCCGGGCTCTTCACATAGGGGACTTAATATCTAACTCGAGAAAAATGTATCGAAGGCGGCTTTCGTTCGCACAACGCCACCAAGCTTCCATTCCCCTTAATCTAAAAAAATAAGTATTCGTGGAACTACTTCATTAACCAGCAGTTCCTCACATGAAGAACTCAATCACCCAGGGACTTTTTGGCCCAATCATACATCTGCAACCCCTGCCGTAGGATGGTTCTAATGAGGTCAGCTGTCTTCTGTATTCTGTCAGGGAAAATGTATTGAATGATATGCGCATGATTACATTCCAAAAGGTTTAAGTTATCTGTCAACGGGAAGAGACATTATATCAGAAAAATAAGTGGTGTTTGTTGTGTTGAATAAACAGAAAGACGGGAGACCGTGTCGGCAATAGGAGTCGTAACGGGGTAATGGCCGGGTCCAGAACATGTCGGCTGGTGATCCGGAATCCTTAGCATATATTTTTTCCGACAGCGACATGCAGACTCCTTTCCGACTTCGGTCTCTGTTCCCAACCTCTACTACTGTTCCCGCACTTGCGGCCTAATGTGTTCCAGTCTTGACTGCTTCCCGTTTTCCTGTGCAGCTGTCCGCCCAGCTGTTTCCACGCCTTCCCGACGGCTAAAGAACTTTTTTCTAGTTCCGCAATTGAATCAAGTCTCAGATGTTCCCACCTGAATTACCATGGATGGGTTGTATTTTTCCTTGATCATATAGCCAAGCATGAAACCGGAATACTCCAATTACATTATTCAGTGCTTTTTAACAGCTGCAGCAGTGGTCCGTTATTGGTGTGTAGTAGAGATTGTTGTCCATTAAACGTTTGCGAAGTTTTTTTGTTTTTTCAACAT
>CALKLP010000243.1 GCA_937991965.1 uncultured Verrucomicrobiales bacterium | reverse complement strand
GTGTGGGTCATATCACCATCGGCGAGGATGCGAATGGTCTGCGCGCGGTCGGCAGCGGAGATTCCGGTTGTTATTCCCACCGCGGCATCAATGGAAACGGTAAAGTCTGTTTTGAGCGACTCCATGTTGCGCTCGGTCATGGAGTTTAGGCGTAATTCTTCTGCACGCTCCGTAGTGATCGGCGCACAAATGAGCCCACGCCCATGACTAGCCATGAAGGCGATTTGCTCTGGGGTAATAGTCGATGCAACCCCAACGAGATCGGCTTCGTTCTCGCGGTTTGGATCATCGGCGACGATCACCAGCCGGTTGGCACGAAGCTCATCAAGGATTTCTTCGATCGGACTAAATTCTAAGGAACTCATGCCACATTAATAGTCACAGCTTATCGAGAACTCACGTATTATTTTTAGGTTTCTTTTCCCTCAATCCGTGCGATGGTGAGAATAATCAAACAAGGCTAATGAGAGTGAACGCTTTATCTATAATGAAACTTATTCCACTCCTCCTTAGCGCCCTCATAATTATGTCATTAGGAAATGCAGAAGAAAAGAAAGAGCTAGAAACAGTTACCCTTGGAGCAGGATGCTTTTGGTGTGTGGAAGCGGTGTTTGATCAGATCGAGGGTGTGCAGTCGGCGGAGTCTGGCTACATGGGAGGCCATGTTGAAAACCCAACTTACGAGCAGGTGATTACGAAGACAACTGGGCATATCGAGGTGGTCCAAGTGAAGTTTGACCCCACTGTAACTTCGCTGGAAATTATTCTAGAATGGTTCTGGAAGGCACATGACCCGACGACCAAAGATCGCCAAGGAGCCGATCGGGGGCCTCAATATGCCTCGGCGATTTTCTACACCACGGAAGCACAAAAGGCCATTGTAGAGAAGTCGATCAAAGCGGCTCAGGAGGAGTTTGCAGACCCGGTCGTAACTTATGTCCGAAAGGCCGAGCCGTTTTATGTAGCGGAGGACTACCACCAGAGCTACTTCGCGCTGAACAAGAACAAGAACCCGTATTGCCGAGCAGTGATCGCTCCTAAGCTGAAGAAACTGAAGCTGGATCATTGATGGTTCCAAGGATGCGATTACTCACTAAAAGAATAGAACGGGAGCCTTTTTCTCAGTGATAGGTTGTAGTATAGCGGGATGATGAATGACAACGATTACATGGCTTTAGCCTTAAATCAGGCGCGCTTGGGCTTAGGGCAGACGAGTCCGAACCCAGCGGTCGGGGCTGTTCTAGTTCATGGTGATCAAGTCGTTGATACTGGGTATCATGTGAAGGTGGGGACTGCACACGCAGAACGAGTGGCTATTTCTAACGCGGAAGCTAAGGGTTTTCAGGATTGGGAAGCGGCCACGCTCTATGTAACATTGGAACCGTGCTCGACTGCAGGGCGCACGGGGGCTTGCTCAGATGCGATTGTTTCAAAGAAGATTGGTCGAGTCGTCTATGGATCGGTCGATCCTAATCCCGCACACGCAGGGCAAGCGGATGCGATTTTATTGGCAGCAGGGATCGCTTGTAAGAGTCGAGTCCTGGAGAAAGATTGTAACGAGCTGATTCGTGGTTTCCGTAAGGTGCAAGAGCAGGGGATGCCCTGGGTGATTATGAAGACGGCGATGAGCCTCGATGGCAAGATTACGCGGCCATCCGGGGAAGGGCAGTGGTTGACCTCGGAGGAGTCGCGGCATGAGGTTCATTTTATACGCGCAGAGGTGGATGCGATCATTACAGGGGGGAATACGCTACGCACTGATAACCCAAGCTTGACCGTGCGACTACCCGGGCGAGCAGTGAACCTACGCCAACCAAAGCGGGTGGTGCTAACGCGGGATCGAACGGCTCTCCCTGCCGAATCGACCCTGATGCAAGATGAGGAAACACTCGTTTACGAAACAGATAGCGTGGAAGATATTGCGCTCGCTCTTAAAGACCTAGCGAGCACGCATGGAGTGAACACTGTTTTAGTAGAGGCAGGAGGGGAGTTGTTAGGCCAGTTTTGTGATGCTGACTTGGTGGATGAAGTGGTAGTGTTTTACGCTCCAATGCTCACGGGAGGGCCAGCACAGGCGGTGGCTGGCCAAGGGGCAACTTCACTGAGCGAAGTGCTGAAGCTAGACAAGCCGAGGTATCAAAAAATAGGCGACGATGTCATGCTCAGAGCTAACGTGAAAAAGGATCAATCAGATAATACCAATCTCTAATAAGACATCTTTGAGTAACCCTTGGTTGATCGGCTTTGCGATAAAGTGATTCATGCCTGCCTCCAAGCATTGGATTTCGTCCTCACGCATGGCATTCGCAGTCATTGCGACGATGGGAATGTTAAGATAGTGTTCCCCTCCAGTTCCTTTACGAATTTCTTCGGTGGCACGCAGACCGTCCATCACGGGCATTTGCATATCCATGAAGATTACGCTGTAGATTGATTTTAGTCTCAGTGCCTCTAAGGCCTCTTGCCCGTTGTGAGCGACATGCACGGTCAAACCCAAACGCTCGACTAGGATTTTCGCCAGTTTGGCATTAATCGGGTTGTCCTCTACCAAAAGAGCAAAGTTAGAGCGATGAACTTGCACGGCCGTAGTTTCTTTTCGGACTTCCTCCTTCTCGGGCTTTGTCTCCAACATTCTACTGAGCTCGTTAAGTAGTTCCCGTTGGTGCACTGGTTTATAAACTACCGACTGGAATCCACCTTGGTAAGCTTTCGCCTTATCCCCTGCGAGTCGGGCGGAAGTGACTAACATCATGGAGGGAGGCGTCGGGAGAGTCGTATTTAATCGCTCGGCGAGTTCAAGCCCATCCATCTCTGGCATGAGCATGTCGATGAGGTAGAGATCAAACAAGGTGCCAGTTTCAACGAGTTTTAGTGCTTCTTTTCCTGAAGTCACCGTGGAGACCCGCATCTTCCAAGAGCTAAGTCGCGCACGCATAAAAGTGAGGTTGATTTCATTATCATCAACGACTAGCACTCTTAGATTCTTTAGGAAGGAGAGGTCGACGCTTTCCGAGCTTTTTTGAATTGGACGAGTGGATTTGACATAGGGGTAGAGAATGCGAAAGGCAGCGCCTTTCCCTAGTGTGGCTTCAGCTTGGATAGAACCGCCCATAAGCTCAATAAGTTCCCTACAAATCGCAAGCCCCAAGCCTGTGCCTCCATATTTCCGCGTGGTCGAGGCATCTGCTTGTTGAAATGGGGAGAAGAGCTTGTCTGCTACTTCTTGTGAGAACCCGATGCCCGTGTCCTTCACTTCGATTTCGATAAAGTTGTCGGAGGCCTTGGTTACCGTGATGATGACCGATCCTTCTTCCGTGAACTTTAGGGCGTTTGAGACAAGGTTCAGTAAAATTTGCTGTAGTCGGCCCATGTCACCTCTCATCCCTACTGAAATCTCAGGGGCGATGTGGTAAAGAAGTTCTACGTTTTTGGTGTCCGCTGTATGGGCGTGAATATCAAGGGTGCTTTCGATAACGTCCTCGAGGCTGAAATCCATTTCCTCGAGCTCTATCTGTTTATTTTCAATTTTAGAAAAATCCAAGATGTCATTGATAATACTTAGCAGCATGCCACCGCTTTTCTTAATGATATCTAAGTGTGCCGCCTGCTCTTCATTGAGTTCGTCTTGGAGCATGAGGTCTGTAAATCCTATGATGCCGTTGAGTGGAGTGCGGATTTCATGACTCATGGTAGCGAGAAACATGGACTTTGCTTGGTTAGCTTGGATTGCTTCCGTGGTCGCGCGTTCCAGTGCTTGCGCGGCATGTTGTTGATCGGTGATGTCTCGCACAATCGCTTGCATCACACTCTCGTTATCTACTAAGAAGCTACTCACTGAAACGGCACAGGGAATGTGTGCTCCGTACGAGTTTTTGAGATTACATTGGAAGCGCGTAAAGCCGTTTTCAAGGAGCTGTTGGCGCGCTTTTGACACAAGGTGGAGGTCCTTCTCTGATGGTGAGATGAAATCCCAGAAGAGCTTGTACCGCAAGTGGTCTTCTTGCTCCTTTAGGATATTACAGAGCGCTTGATTTGCTTGGGTTATGCCCCCTGTCTCGTCTGCGAGTAAGATACCATCAATGGAGGAGTCATAGAGTGCTTTGAGCTTTCTGTCTTGTCGTGCTGACTTGTTGGCCTCCGCATGATAATCATCAGCGAGTTTGGTATTCGCTTCCTCAAGTTTTAGATTCGCCTCATAGAGCTGCGAGCTTTTTTGCTCCAAGAGTTGTTCTGCCTGGCTTCGCGCTGCACGCTCTCGCTCGAGCCTCTTTTTCCATTTTTCCTCCTCGCTCATAGGATAGGCTATTAGCGTTTTATGATGAACAACTCGCGCCCGTTTTCTAGTTTTGTACGCTGGATCGTGGCGCTAGACTTAAAGTGCTTCAGGCTACCAATAATCAGTCCTTCACAGAGGTCCTCAAAGTGACGACTTGATTGGTAAACCATATGCAGTTCGTCAGGCGAGTTCGGGCGTGAGCACTCAAAGCTTGGTAACTCCGCATCGGGATAAAGCTTCCGCACTTCGACATGAATATAAGACTCCACTTTTTCGAGAAAGTCTAACTCATTAGCAGAACCTTCTACAAACTGCGGGTAAGCTCCCGCGAGGGTATTAAACAAATATTCCCCAAAGGCCTTAAGCAAGCCACCAACAGAAGCACCTGTTTCTGTGCTGAGGCTGGAGACTAAGGCTACTGCCTCCGTGTGATCATATGTTCCGACGGCGGTGTAAGCTCCTCCAGAGGGTAAATCACTTTTCTCGATAATCGTATCAACCATATCAAGGCCGTGAGCCTCTTCCACCATCTTTAAAAACTCTGTAAAAACAACCCCTTTCATAATCCTTACAAGTTAAGCACGATGAAGGATGACGTGAAAATAAAAAAATCTCCTCGTTTTTCTCTCCTCTTAATGGGATATTATTAGAATGTCTAAGCTAATCGATACGGAGTTGCTCTTGGATCTTGTGGGAGAGGATCGAGATTCCTTCATGCCTATCATTGAGGATTTTCATGAGAACGGTCAGAAACTTCTCCTAGAAATTGCGCAAGGTACCGCAGATTCAGACTTGTCTATCGTGAAAGCCGCCGCCCACCAGTTGAAAGGATCGTCAGGGATGTTAAGCATGACCGCGCTCTTTGAATTTTGCAAGGAAGTCGAAACCCTAGAACTCACACAAATCAGCGAGGAGTTCCTGCAGCAGTTTAATGCCTGCTTCGTGCAGTCTGTCTCAGCGGCTAGGGAGGTGCTGAGTTAGCATGGGGAGTATATGAAATGAGCCATGCCATAATCTACTTGATAAAATTAGCATAAATAGCTAAGATTTCTGCATGAGTTTAGCGGAATTAGAAGAAGCGGTGGAAGAGCTTAGCCTGGAGGAATACAGTCACTTTCGGAAGTGGCTTATAACTAATTCCTTAAAAACACGGGAGTATCAGGCTTGGAAAGCTGATATAATTAACAGAACTTCAGGGTGTTTGAAGGGCGCGGACGGAGCAGAGTTTGAGAAGAATGTAGAAGCAGCAGGGAAAGGAATGTCAGATGACCACAGTTGGTAGAGAAGTCTTCCTAGACACAAACATTGTCGTCGCTCATCTCCGTAGAAAGAGAGATGTAGCGGAACAGCTCAAGGAGCATAACTGCTACATATCTCGTATTGTTTACGGAGAGCTATATGCTGGAGCGATAAAAAGCATTCGTCCTGATACACAGCTAGAGAAGTTATCACTATTTCTGGAAATGATTGAAGTAGTCGAGACAGATACTGTAAGTGGTAGAATTTATGGTGAAATCTGGGCAATGCTCGCAAGTGCTGGGACTATGATTCCCTCTAATGATATTTGGATCGCTGCCACAGCAATGGCTTATAAGCTCCCCTTGGTTACAGAAGATCTCCATTTACATCGCGTCTCTGGTTTAGAGATTTTAGAGTGGTAGTTTCTATAAGCTTCCAAATCTTCCGCTATTCTTTCTCAGGCTCGAATGTCACTGTGCCGAGGTCGTGCGTTTTTCCTTCCTCTAAAGTTAAAGTGCGGGCTTCAAAGGTCTTATTGCCAACTCGAGCTTGAATTGTTGCCGCTCCGGGGGGGATTCCCTTGATAATGAAGTTGCCGTCGGTGTCTGTCTCAGACCAAGCCAGTCCACCGGGTTCGTTTTTTCCATCGAGATGCTTATAACGTAGATTGGTTGCGGGGATGGGCGTTCCCGCAGTATCGACAATTTTCCCTTTTACGCTTGCTCCAGCACGGACATGGAAGTCAACGGTGAAGTTTTCGCCTTGCTGAACGATAAAGGGCTTGGAGAAAGAGGGGGCGATTTTTTTCTTTGGGGAATTCGTGGCGTGAATCACACAGAGCTGGATTTCTGCGCCTTCTGCTTTTGGTAAGTATCCCGTGAAACTCCCGTTTTTGTTAACGCGGATGCTGGAAAAGTTGGACTGCTTTTGTCCGTCATTTTGTAAGTAATCAACCGCGAGCTCACTCAATGGAATATCGACATCAGAAGTAATCGTTCCCTGCACCATAGTTCCCTTGGAACATTGGATCGTGTAGGAATTTCCTCCTAGTTTCGTATTGAGCATGATGTTATGTAAATCTCCTCTGATAGTCCAATCCTCGATGGGCGCGCCCTTCAAGTAGGGTGAGCTGTAACCTAGTTTCGCATAGTCAGTGAATCCCTGATGTGACATACTAAAAGCTTTGATACTGTATTTATCTGCCAGTAATCCCTTAAAGGTAATTTCACCTTTGTTATCTGTCCCACGAAAATTGCGGAAGACCATGGCTCCAGAATAAGGAGCGCTGGATGCTCCTAGATTTACGGCTAAATTCGATAACGGAGTGCCATCCGCTTTATCCTCAAAACGTAAGGTAATATGTGTCGCTGGAGACAAAGGCGAGTTGAGGGTAAGCTCATCACCCAAGGCAATTGTGAACTGATGCTGCACAATATGATCCTCATCGATACAGGCTTCCATGGTCCATTGCCCTGGCTCTAGGAGGGTTTCATAATGCCCGTTTTCATCTGTGATCTGAAAAATTCGGAGTGGTTCCAAGTTTCTTGTGAAATCAGTGTTTCGCCCACGTAGATTACGACGTTGCGTCTTAAAGGCGATGGGGTGAAAGGCGGCTGGGTCTCCATTTGGTTTTAGGATTTGTCCTTGGCATTTCGTGCTTTTATCGAGTTGGACTTTGATGGCTCCTTGAGCTAACCAATCTTTTGTAATCCAGCGGGTGGCGTAGCCTTCGGCTTCAAGCCGCACAATCCCGGGCATATAATTTAGGTTTGCTTTTTCGATCTTACCGTCATCGCTAGAAACGATGAGTCGATCTGGAGCGCTCGGTGTAATTGGCTTAAAGTCTTCTTTAGAGCTAAACTTCGTGAAGAAAGGGTATCTATAATGCCCTCTCAAGAAACAGTTCACGCCTTCGATGGGATTACCCTCGGTATCGACGCAGAGAAGGTCGAGCGATTTTTGCAGGTCCTCTGATTTAGCGGTAATGAGTTCGACCCGTTTTTGGGTGAATGTTTGAGTGAGATTTACCGTTTCTAGTAGTGTGATTCCACTGTCATCAATCGAGAGATTACACGACATTAAATCGCCGTTTTGGAGAGTGATAAAGACATCTAGGGCGTCATAGTTTTGCTCGAGCCATTTTTGAATCTCTTTTCGCTTAAAGGCTAATTTCCCCTCAGCTGATACACGTCCATAGCTTGAATTGCTACTGTAGCCCATGACATGAGCTCCGTTTTTCATGAGGTAGGTCATTTCTACCTTCTTGGCGTTTAGCGCGACTCCGTTTCCATCGATAAGTTCGACCGTCAGCTCTGTATCGGCATAGTTGAGTGTGATTGTTTTGTTAGGAGCAGCCTTGAAGTAGAGGGTGGGATGGTAGCTGCTGTCATCGTGACTGATGTAGTATTGTGCCTCTGGGTGAAGGCCAGGGAGAGTTACTACCCCCTTCTTGTTGGCTCGGATAAATTCACGTCCTAGTTTCCCTCTTTTAGTAAAGATCCCGTAGGTGAAGCGTTCTGCACTCAGAGGCTTATGGTCTGCACCGATCATGAGAAGCTTCTGCGGAGCGGTAGAAGCTACAGTGAGTTGGGTTAGAGAATTAGGAACGTAGTCTGCAAATCCCGACAAGCTTTGTTTCTTGTTGGTAACAGCGAGCTTGTAATCAAACTCGGAAGGGACTTGGATGGCGAAGGGTGTTTCTAATTTATCGGTAACGACAGAGGTATCGAAGTAGGGTAAGCTGCGACCTTTTGGCAAGTATAGCGATAGATCTTCAGTCTCAAGGGCGGAGGCGATGATTTCACCTTCGAAGGGCAACTGCGCTGGTGTCAGGACTAGGGTGCCCTCGATTATTTTCATCGGCTTAGGGGCAACGGTGAGTCTAGTGTGGTGCTTATTGACCGACTTCGGGATGCTGACAGTATCGAAGAACAATCGTTTACCGTGATAGCTATCGGAGTAAGCCCAGTAATCTGAGGTGAGAGGGTTCACTGTACAAGACACTTTTTCTCCCGGAAGGACATAGAAGCGCACTCTTCCTTTAGAATCGGTGTTCCTATTTTGCGTTTTTCGGTAGTTTGTCACCTCAACAGGAGCGAAGGCGTAAGGTTCGTTCGAGCCTGCCTTTCTGACGGTGATATCTAGCGGAATCCCTTTGGAGGCTTCTAGATTGAAATCAGTCAGGTGTTGCGCAGGTTTGAGTTGTTGGATGTATTCTTGTGTAAGCATCCAGTCGGAATCGTAGATCTCAAACTCATAGAAGGCGTCTCCACCTCCGCCTTTGTTGGCATTATGCCCCCGCCCATAGAGCGCGGGAAAGCGGTAACGTCCTTGGTCGTCGGTCTGGGTAATCCATTGTGCCCACGTTTCCCATTCATAGCTAGGAGGGTAATTCTTCCTTTTCACTTCTTTTCGCGCTTTCACTTGGATCGCGGTGTTTGCGATAGGCTCACCGCTATTGTCCCGGAGGACTCCTGAGATTGAAGCGCGAGGAAAGCCTTTGACAGTTTTCGGGGTGCGCACCTTCTCAGCACAGGATCTGAAGCCTCGTGTGATCGAGGGGTGGGTGATGAGAAAGTCGACACGGTTGGAGGGGAGGTTGGTGATGGTGCATTTGCCTTCGGCATCGGTGGTGGCATGAGCGAGGTTGATACCATTACCAATACAAACATACCCAGGGTTATAACCATGTGGATGAAAGTCTGGGCGTTTTTTGTGAGGGACGAAGTAGATGACCTGCACGTTTGCACCTTCTAGCGGCGTATCTGGGAGGGGATTTCCCTCGGCATCTTTCCAATCTTTGGTCAGCACCGTGAACTCTTGCGTCGTGGGTTTCTCGAGAATGAGATCAATCTGTGGAGCAGGTGGATTTTCGTCAAGCGGAGGAGGTTTGATGTCATACCAACCTACCGTCCAATCAGGATGGGTGGCAAAGAGGGAATAGGCAGACTCCCAGCGGTCTCTTCCTCGCTTCTTATACGTCATGGGGGAGTTGAAACGGTAGGTTCCATCGGCTGCCGAAACAGTTTCCTCCACAATGCCAGAGTCGGGCGCGAAGTAGTCTCGCTCATAGTGTAAGATGACGCGTGCGCCCGCTAGAGGGTTTCCGTCTTGGTCAAGAATTCGGCCACTAGGGGCGGCGATTTTGGTCGTGTTAGCTAAGGATTCACTGGCGAGATCTTGGTTCAGATCGGCACCTAACGGGAGGAAGCAGGCTGCCGAGAGAAGCAGAACGAAGGCGATTTCCAGTATAGAGTGTTTTGGTTGCGTAGCATTTGCACCCGCACCGAGGATCGACTGAAAGCGACGGAGGAGGGGAGAAGTGTGATTCCGCGCCCCGAGAGCGAGGACGGGTGCCGAGGATTCAGCTAAGCTTAAGAGCGCCTTAGCATAGAGTTTCGGTTTCTGCGTCCGCGTGATCACGGCGTGATCGCAGAGTTCCTCCCGGAGAATTCGCACTTCTTTCCCCAAAAGCCAGACGACAGGGTTAAAGAAAAAGAGGGTCTCCGCGACACGCTGGAGGATATTCCATAGGAAGTCATAACGGCGAATATGAGCGACCTCGTGTAGGAGGAGTGCTTCGACTTGAGCGGCAGGAAGGTTGTTGAGCAGCCCTACGGGAATGAGAATGACAGGTTTCAACCACGAGATCACCATCGGGGTCGTGGCCTTGACGCTTTCCATGAGTTGAATGTGGCCGTCATAGAACCCTGCTTTTGCCTGATCTAAGAGGGCGAGCGTTTTGGCGGGAGCAGGGGAGCTTTGCGCCCGCAGTTGCCTGAGTCCGATGGCCGCTAAGACCCAACGCAAGGTGAGAATGACGACTCCAATCATCCAGAGGAGGCCAGCGTGAGAAGAATAACGCTGCGTGTATGTGCGTAAGGTTTCGATGCTGGTCTTAAGAGAAAATGGGGCGGCTGTTGAGGTTGTGTCTGGGACGGGGGATTCCTGAGTTTCAGCAAGAGATACGGGCTGACCGTAAGGCGTTTCTTGCATGATCTTGATCTCTCGTGGAGGTTGTTCTTCTTGCGGTGTTGTTGTTTGCGCTGGAGCTTGTTCTGGTGGCAGATCGATCTTCTGGAGATTCAGAAAAGGGGCAGAGAGGAGTAAGCAGGTGAACAAAAGAGGGACGAAGCTCAGTTGGCTGGATAATAGGAGGGTATATTTCGCACTTTTGTTTTTAATGCACCGGCAAATAACCCAGCACACAAGCGCGAGCGCACTGCCCAGAATGGTGGTACAGAGTAACGACCAGCATAGCTGCGCGAGGTAATCAAATTGAAGAAACGGAGGCACTGGATTATTGGTTAGAATTGTTTTTATCTTCGATCTCGTTCAAGAGCGTGCGGAGTTCGTTGAGTTCGTCATTCGAGACCGAGCCATTTCCGAGCGCCTTCATTGCCAACGATGCGGCACTGCCGCCCATGAGCTTATCCACCCACGTCGTAATGAGGGATTTCTCTGTTTTAGCTTGTTCTGCTAGCGCGCGATACTGATGCGGGCGAGAATCGCTTAAGCGCTCGACCATCTTCTTTTCGCGCATGATCTGCACAAACTTAAGAGTGGTCGTGTAGCCTTTTCCTGAATCCAGTTTCTCGTGAATCTCCTTTACGGTCGATTTTCCTGTCTCCCAAAGGATGTTCAAGATCGCTAGCTCAGCATTCGTGGGTAAATTGTTTTTACTCATTACGAATATATTCGTAATGCGAAATAATTCGTAGTAAAGAGAGAAATACAATTTTTTGTTACTCTAACAGACGGCGGGTGACCCTAAAACGTCCAGAATCCTTTCTTAGCCAGACTTTTGTAGTGCTTTTCCTCTGGCACGCCGACGAGCTCTCCTCCTCCTAGAGCCTTAAAGAGCCGAACGGAGTGGGCGGCGCGCCTTCCTTCGGTGGCGGCTTCTTCGTCTAGGGTGGCGATGTAGTCGACCTGTGCATTCAGGAGGCGTCGGAGGTCGACCTCGCCGGTGAGGTAGGCCTCGTTCATGAGGTCAGAGGTGTTTTTATGGGCGGCGCGGGCTTCTTGAAGGAGGGTGAGGCGCTTCTTGGTGTAGTGGAGGCGCGACATGTTGTTCTCTACCTCGGTAATCGCTTGGATGATGACTTGATTATAGACGCCGACCATTTGATCGAGTAGAGCTTCGTTTTCTTTGATCCGATGTTTGTCGGCGCATCCGTTAAAGATACGCCAGGCGAGGTTTGATCCGATCCCTAAGACCCGATCGAGGATTTCGGTCGTGACCCCGCGGCGGAGGTATTCGTAGGTCAAAGCGCCTGAGATGGAGAACTCAGGGTAAAGGAAGGCCTCCGCGATACCGATGCGAGCGGTTTGGGCCGCCATTTTTCGTTCCGCACGGCGAATGTCAGGGCGTGATCGTAAGATATTGGCAGGGACGCTTACGGCAATGGACTCTGGTGGCGTGGGAATGCTTTTGCTCTGGGCGAGAATGGTGGGGATTTTCCCGGGTTCAACCGCACATAGTAGGGCTAAGCGGTTGCGGACGAGTTCTCGCTCTTGGTTGAGTCTTGGGATTTGGGCGGCACTTGTCTTTAACCGAGCGGTAGATTCTTCTAACTCTAATTTACTGGCGATGCCCAAGTTAAAGCGTTCCGCGATTTTATCCCGGAGTTCTTGGAAGTTCTTGGTTCCAAGCTCGGCGATTTCGATGCGACGTTCTAGGGTTCGGTAGGCGATGTAGCTAATCGCCACTTCAGCGGTGATAAAGACGAGGGTGTCGCGCCAGCCCTCAATGCTGGCCTCGTATTCGCCTTCGGCCGCTTCTGTTTGGCGCTTAATTTTCCCAAAGACATCGAGCTCCCAGCCGTATTGGAGTTGGGCAATTTGGTAATGACTCGCCCCAGGATCGACTTTGAAGTAGTCGCGGTCATAGGTTGCGATACCGTATTCATCTCTGGCGGCGATTTCGACCTTGGGGTAAAAGGCGGCTGATAAGACGCCGCGCTGATGCCAGCTCTCATTAATCCGTTTACTGGCGATATAGACATTCGGGTTATTCTTGCGTGCATGAGCGATGAGAGTGTTTAACACTGGATCGCCGAACTTTCTCCAATACAGCTGCGCTCCCGTGTTTGTTGAGGTGACATCGGCGGCGATTTCTCGTGTCCAAGAGTCGGGTAATGTAGTGTCTGGTCGTTCGTAATCGGGGCCGACCGTCATACAACTGCATAACAAAAAGAGCATGAGTAGATGTAAGGAACGCAGGAGCACTAGACTGATAATAGGGAGCGTGGGAAAAGCGGTAAACGATAAAAGTGTATTATTACGAATTCTTATTGTTTTCTGTGATTTATTCCGATAACATAATTTGTATCGCTTTTACCAAATGAGTCAATTTTCTAAACCAACATTGAGCTTCATTATTCCTTTGATGAATGAGGCTCCCTCCCTACGGGAATTACACACCCGAATCGCTGAACAAGCCAATGAGCATTCTCGAGGATGGGAAATCATCTACATTGATGATGGTAGCACTGATAATTCCTGGGAAATCATTCAGGATTTAGCCAAAGAAGACCCAGAACATGTCCGAGCACTAAAATTCCGTCGTAACCGAACGAAAGCGCCTGCGCTAGCGACTGGGTATAAGGAATCGACAGGGGAGGTTATCTTTACCCTCGATGCGGATCTTCAAGATGACCCGAAGGAGATTCCTCGCTTCCTCGCCAAGTTAAATGAGGGCTGGGATGTCGTGTCTGGCTATAAGGAAAAACGCCATGACCCGTGGCATAAGGTTCTCCCGAGTCGGGTTTTTAATGCTATGCTCAGTAAGGTGAATGGGGTGAAGCTCCATGATCACAACTGTGGTTTCAAATGTTACCGCCGCGAGGTGGTGAAAGATCTACCTATGTATGGGGAAATGCACCGCATGGTTCCCTCGCTAGCCTCGATCGAGGGGTATAAGACGACTGAAATCGTGGTGGAGCACCATGCGCGCCAGCATGGGGTGTCTAAGTATGGATGGGAGCGCTTACTACGCGGATTTATGGACATGTGGTCTGTTTTCTTCGTGAAGACTTACCGTGAGCGCCCGATGCACTTTTTTGCGATCATCGCGGTCTTCTGTGTAATGCTAGCGGGCTTATTATGGGCGCTGGCCTTTTTACCTATCATCTCCGAGTCCGTGCGGACTGCGTTGACTTCGGCCGCTCCCGCTGCTCTCTTTGCAGCTCCAGTTTGTTTAGCGATTGGTTTTCTGGCGGAACTTATCGGGTATCGCCATTATAAAGAAGGCACGGATGTTCCCATCATTGAGCGCATCGATCTCAACGAAGGAGTAGAGCATGAGAAAGTCATTTCACTGGCAGATGCGAAGGAGCAATCGAAACGTGAGGTCACGCCGATCATTCTCATCGCAGATGATGACCCCGTAACGCGGGCGATCAGTGCGCGGATTATGAAGAAGGAAGGCTGGGAGGTGATCACCGCCGAGACGGGAGAAGAAGCAATGGGCGCAGTCTCCCCAGAAGTGCATGTCGTGCTCTTGGATATCTATCTGCCAGGATTAAGTGGGCTGGAGGTGTTACCAAAGATTAAGCAACTCTCGCCGAAGTCCCAAGTCGTGGTGTTATCAGGATCCGACAAGCCGACCGATGGAGCCTCCGCGATTAAGGCTGGCGGCTACGATTTTCTCTCAAAACCGGTCAAAGCCGATGAACTTGTGACCACGCTGAACAATGCGCTACAGGCGAGTTTAGCGTTGAGGGTGGCGGTTTGAGTTTATCCGCAGATTTCGCAGATTTACGCAGATTATTTTTTTGATTTTTATGGACGAGAAGGTTGAGATTAAGGAGTCTCCATGGTTATTCATTGTCTTTGTCTTAGCCTCTGGGTTTGCGCTATACTGGGGCGTTTCCATGTTACTTACAGGTGTAAATTTCAAGCAGGATGTAATATGGTGGGCTTTAGGATTTTTTGTATTAATTGTATTACCTACTTTTTGCATCACCTTGTATCGGGTAATCCATCTTCAGAATAGACTCGAAATAGATCAAGAAAAGATGAGGTTACTTGGTCCACATCCAATATACAGATTCGTTACATTTTCTACATCATCAGTTAAACAGGCTAACTATATTAAAGATGAGTCTGGTGATGGAGTCACTCATGTGGTTGAACTGGAGTTTTACTCATCAAGTCACTTACCTAAACTTAAATATGATCAACTGTTTGGTTATCAGTGGATAACATCAGGGCCATTTATCTTGCATACATGGGAGAGTAAGAAAAAGACCCAACTCATTTGCGACACTATCAATGAATTTGTCCAAAAAAAATCTGCGTAAATCTGCGAAATCTGCGGATAAAACATAATCAACAAAAACCTTGGAAGCTAAACTAAAAATCGCCGTTCTCGGCTCTACTTACCCTCGCTCAAACGATGACCCAGGTGTTCCTTGGCAACGTGAAACCGTGAACCGCTGTGCCGCTGCCGGTCATGATGTAACGGTATTGGCTCCCTCATGGAAGGCGCTCCCAAATCATGAAATCGATGGCGTGCCGGTTCTCCGCTGGCGTTATGCGCCTAAGGAGCTAGAAACTCTCACTCACGATGAAGGCGCTCCCAATAAGCAAGGATCGCCGCTCTTTAAGATCTTTGCGCTCACTTACATTGTCTTTGGGATAGTCGCGGTCTTCCGCTGGTCGCTGAAGCATAAGTTCGATGTCATTCACTGCCACTGGCCCTTTCCGCATGGTTTTATGACCTTGTTGCCCCAGCGTTTGCTTGGGATCCGAGTGGTCATGACCTGTCACGGTGCGGAGTTAGCGTTGGGTCGGAATAGTGGCGTCATCAGAAAACTTCTCGCTTGGCTTTTGGGTGAAGGAGATGCGCTCTGCGCTAATAGCTCGCATACCGCTAATGAAATCAAAAAGCTCGCCGATCGCCCCGTGAATATTCTCCCATACGGAGCGACCGTCACGGCGGCCGATGCCGGGGAGGAAACGCCCGCGCCTCTCGATCCTCCATTGTTACTGAATTGCGGGCGCTTGATTCAGCGAAAAGGACTCCACTACTTACTCGAGGCTCTGCCAATCGTCTTAAAGGAACGCCCTGTGCAAGTGGTGATTACCGGGGAAGGGGACTGCAAAGAGGAGTGGATGGAACTCACCACCAAGCTAGGGCTCGACCACTGTGTGGAATGGGCAGGGTTTGTCTCGAGCGAGAGACTGGCGGAACTCTACCATACCTGCACCTGTTACGTGCATCCCGCGATTTATGATGATCGAGGCGATACCGAGGGGTTAGGTGTGGTCTTGATCGAGGCGCTCCGTCACCGCAAGCCGGTCGTTGCGTGCGGAGTGGGCGGCATCGTGGACATTATCAAGCATGACGAAACCGGCCTGCTGGTGCCTGAGAAGGATGCGGCTGCCTTAGCGGAGGCTCTCCTGAAGGTCTTAAGTGACCAGGATCTCGCGACCCGCCTCGCGAATCAAGGGTTTGATTACTGCCAAGAAGTCTTCGATTGGGATCGCATCGTGAACGAAACGGTGAAAGTTTACAAGAGATGAAGTCTATCCTCCGCTCCCTGAAGCCATTGTGCTTCGTTCTCATTCTGGGTTTCATGGCCTGGGGGCTGTGGACCTTACGGGAGACCTTACTCACCGCGCTTGCATCTGCGCACTGGGGATTTCTCTGCCTAGCTGCGCTCGTAGCGGGGATTTATCTCTTCCTGAACGCCTCGGTGTGGGGACTGGTTTGCCGAATGGTCGGAGCCGAGCCGAACCGATGGAAAGCGGCTGCTCTATGGATCGAATGTGAAGCGATGCGCTGGTTACCTGGCGGGATTTGGGGGTATGCCTCGCGAGTGGTGGAGGCCAAACGCATCGGGCTCAATAAAATCAACGGAGGGCTATCGCTCGCGCTGGAATTAGTGATAACGGTTAGTTCATGGGCGATCTTAGGTTGTATTGGTTTACTGATTTCTCCGAGCCTGCAGGAAGTTCTTGTGACCTACCTCCGGCGCATTCCCGCGCTTAATCCCGTCATTATTGGTGGGGGAGTTGCTCTCGGATGTGTGGGCGTCATTGTTCTCATTGGGGTGCGAAAAAAGCTTCTCTCTGCCACCGCCGAAATCCGCCAAAGCCTCTTCGCCCAGAAGCATATCGCCTTCCGTGCTTTAGGCGAATACCTCTGCCTGAATGTCTTTTACTCGCTAGGGTTTCTTATGTGTTTAAAGGGAGTGGGCGTGTCGCCATTACCTTCACTGATCGAAGCCGCCGGTTCCTACGGCTTGGCTTGGATCGTGGGTTTTGTTGCCTTCGGAGCCCCCGGCGGAATGGGCGTGCGCGAAGGGGTTCTTTACCTTGTCTTCGCTCCACTGGGAATCGGTGAAGAAGTGGTGACCGCTGCCATCCTCTGGCGTGCTATTCAGATTTTGGTGGAGTTGGTGATGCTATTGCTTATCAAGATGAGAACTCAATTTTCCTAATAAGCTTCCCAGTTTCGTGTTGGGAAGGTCATCTGGAAACTTACTATTCGCATCTTCATGATATCCCTGAATCTTAAGAGCATTTTTATGCGCTGTTTTCCACTGCGAAACGATGCGCTTTAAAAACGTTGAGCCTTCGAGCTTTTTTGCTGTTTTGAGATCCACATAGTCTGGTAGTATTTTCAATTCTTTCCTTAGCTCTTCATTAGTGAAGGCGCGGGAGGAGTAGTGGAAATGAAGGTAGAGAAAATATTCAAAACTTGGATTACTGTATCCAATAAACCAGTGTTTCTTTTTGTAATTGCTTTCTAAGTTTTGTATTTGGCTGATTCTCTGGCTTTTTTGCTTATTATTGCCGCCTCTGCAGACGGTATCTAAATCAAAAATTAACCATATTTCATCGAAGTTTTTAGCATTAGGGTTCTTATCTTTTATTCGTTGTGCTTCATGCTTTTCTGCATATTCTATTAAGCTTTTTGGGTCGCCTGAACATTCTTCTTGGATCTTAAATTCAAGCCTTTTTTCGGTGAGCTTCAGCTGGCGCCTCAGTTCTTGAAAGTAGAGCCTCTCAGTGACCTCTCCTTCCAAAACGAGAAGAATAGATTTGTTAGGTTCGATAGTGGAGACTTTACGTTTAATCCCTCTGCTCGAACTTCTGTTCTTTCTCGCCATTAGATTTAAGTGGTTTATTTTTTTGAATTAAGTCTTCCAGATAAGGAATAGCGCCATAAGTCCCGCTAAGGTAGTTCTGCATTAGAGCTTCATTCTTTCTCGCTCCAAACTCTGCTAGACTCGTCAAAGAGGATTCTCCGCAATCGTTTTTATTAGTAAACCAATATTGGTCTCTTCTCATAAAGGAGTTATCTAAAAGAGTGGTGTCGTGAGTAGTGAATAGGAGTTGGGCGCCATGTTGATTTACATCTGAAGCAAAAAGGCGAATGATTTCTCTAACTAGTAATGGGTGAAATTTATTCTCTAATTCGTCAAAAGCCTCAAACTCACCAATTTTAAATGTCTCCCATAAGCTCGATAAAAGAAAAACCATTTGTTGGGTCCCGCCAGACTCCTCATTATATGAAAAACTATTGAGGTTGCCCGATTTTGACTGATGAAAAAATCTCAACGAAGGTTTCATCACTTCCTGTTGGAAATGAATACTCTGCCCGTCATCATCTCGACGTCGGCCTCGCTTGACTTGAATTTCTTCTCCAATAGCTATCTCTTCAATACCAAGATCGGCCCTAGAAATATGTTCATTAATAAACTCTAATGTATCTGTGTTCT
>CALKLP010000242.1 GCA_937991965.1 uncultured Verrucomicrobiales bacterium | reverse complement strand
CCATCTTAATCCCCAAGACTGATCAAAACACCGAGCTTGATCTGCCGTGGAATGTGATCGTTTATGACGACCCCGTGAATCTCATGGATTACGTTACGAAGATGATCATGAAAATCTTTGGGTATTCGAAGGGGAAGGCTTCCTCTATGATGATGGAGGTGCATACGCTCGGCCGCTCCATCGTTTGGACAGGCCCGAAGGAGAGGGCGGAGCTTTACGTGCAGCAGTTGCATGAAGTCCAGCTCACTGCTGGAATGGAGGAATCGAATTAACTTGGCGAACAGAAGATGAAACTAGGACCAACCATGGACGGCCGGATCAAGATTGTCGTTGACGATGAGAATGACTTCAACTTCTTCGCGGAGCTCCTCCAAGACGCGATCGGAAACGACGGCACGGAAACACTCGTCAACACAATTTCCCAGAGTGGCACAGATGAAGACTGGGAGGAATTCGTGAAGCCAGACCTCATTAGCCAGTTTAAAAAAGACATCCTCACGGTAAGTCAAACCTTAGCTGGAGTTCAAGACAGCACAGAAAAAGAGTTTTTCATCTCTCCCGAGAATGCCCGTGATTGGTATTCCACGTTGAACCAAGCCCGCCTCAATCTTGAGTATCGCTATAAGGTTTCAAGCATTCCACCAGAAGTTAATAAAGAAGAGCTAGGCCTGGAGACAATTCAAGCGGGCATAAAAACAGAATTTTACATGCAGATCCAAGGCTTGATCCTGGAGACAATGGAGTTTTAAGAGGCAATTATTAAGCGCGTTCCATTTTTACGGCGCCTGTCTTGTATGACGGCTGGAAGGAATAAGGGTCGAAGTCTGGGTAGGTGAGGCGGTTGCTTTGTTCGTCATGCATAGGGACGAAGATGTCGCCTTTCTTAACGGTGGGGGCAACGTAGGCACGCACTTTAATCTGGCCTCGGCGGGAGGAGATTGTGATCCACTCGTCGTTACGGACGCCTAGCGCGCTGGCATCGTCAGGGTGGATTTCGGCGTAGGGATCCTCGGGGTAGAGTTTCCTTAAAATGGCAGAGGACTTGGTCCGAGTCTGGGTGTGCCACTGGCTGCTCGTGCCACGTCCTGTGTTGAGATAGAAGGGGTATTCTGCGCAGGGCAACTCTTTGACTTCGGTCGGTTCACAGTAGAGGAATTTCGCTTTCCCAGAAGGGGTGTAGAATTTTCCGTCGGCAAAGAGGCGACGTTCGCGCTCGTAGGGTTTTGCGCCCTCCACTTCAGCGCGATATGGCCATTGGATACCGCCGACTTCTTCGAGCTGGGCGTATCCTTGGATTCCGGTAATGTCGCAGGGCATGTCCTTGGTGCACTTCTGGAGCATCTCGAAGACAGCTTCCGAGGAAGTCCATTTCTGGAACATCTCACCACATCCCCAAGTGTGAGCGAGAAGTTGGAGGATCCGGAAGTCGGTGAGGGCTTGCCCCGGAGAGTGTTTGACGGGGCGAATGGATGAGATACGACGCTCGGAGTTAATGAAGCAGCCGTCCTTCTCTCCCCATCCTGCAGCGGGAAGGACAAGATCGGCAATCTGCGCGGTTTCGGTATCGTGATACATGTCTTGCACGACGAGGAAGTCGAGTTTCTCCCGCACTTCCTTAAAGCAGTTTTGGTTAATCCAGCTGTGGGCGGGATTGGTGGCAATGATCCAGAGCGCTTTAATTTCGCCCGCCATGATGCCGTCGATGATCTTGTTGTAGGGTTTCCCCATTTCACGCGGGATCGCCTCGGCAGGGATTCCGGTGATCTCAGAGACCTTGGCGACGTGTTCTTCATTTCCGAAGTCATGTCCGCCTAGCAGATTGGTGGTGTTCGAGAAGAGGCGGGAGCCCATCGCGTTACACTGTCCTGTGATTGAGTTTGCACCTGTGCCAGGTTTGCCGATATTACCAGTGATGAGGGCGAGGTTGGTGATCGCTTGGGCGGAGCGCACTCCTTGGTGGGACTGGTTGATGCCCATTGTCCACCAGAGCGAAGTGCGTTTCAGCGCGACGGCTTCGGCGAGGCTGACGAGTTCTTCCTCAGAAATCCCAGTGTCCTTGGCGACACGCTCCGGGGTGTAATCCTTCACAAATTCGCGGTATTCTTCCCAGTTCTCAGTGCTGGTGGCGAGGAAGGCGTCGTCCTGTAGATTCGCTTCAAAGACAATGTGTGCGAGGCCATAGAAAAGGGCTTGATCCGTTTTCGGACGCGCGGCGAGGTGATGTGTGGCGCATTGCGCGGTCTCGGTGTTTCGCGGGTCGATGACGGTGATGCGCGGGTTGTTCTTATTCCGCAGGACGCGCTGCCACATGATAGGGTGCGCGATGCAGGGATTCGCACCGATGAATACGAGGTGTTCTGATTCCTCAAAGTCTTGATAGGTATAAGGCGGGGCATCGAACCCGAAGGATTGTTTATAGGCTACAACAGAAGTGGCCATGCACTGGCGAGTGTTTCCATCGCAATGGAGGCCTCCCATCCCAAACTTAAATAAGGAGCCTAGAAAGGCCATTTCTTCGAAAGGAATCTGACCGGTAGAGATGAAGGCGATCGAGTGTTTTCCGTGCTTTTCCTGCGTCTCCTTCATGCGGGAGCAGAACTCATCGGCGGCTTGCGCCCAGGTGATTTCTTGTTTGTTGAGAAGTGGCACAGTGGCACGGTTTGGAGCATCGAGCACTGCGAGGGCCTCCCAGCCTTTCGGGCAGGCCATTCCGAGATTTACGGGGTAGCCGGGGGTGGGGGTGAGATTGGTTGCCCCGTTTTCATCTGCGTGAATGGTGAGCGAGCAGCCGGTGGAACAAAACCCGCAGATGGATTTCGTTGTTGTGGTGACTTTTCCTTGGGTGGATGGGAGGTTCCCGAGGCCAAACTCTGAAGGACGGTGCAGGAGCTCCGTCGTGAGTGGCCCATTCTTTTTGACGAGAGTGGCTTCTTCCTTAAGGAGGCTGATGGGGTCTTTGAGATCTGGGATTCTAGGCAGGTGTGACATGATTAGAGGTAGTTTGAATTATTTTGCCACGGAGGCGCGGAGGACACGGAGAGTTTTTTGAAAGGGCTGTTTTAGAAAATGAATGCCCTTTTTAGTTACGAGTTTATTTTAGTAATGCTGTAATAATTGATATCTGCTTTCACCGTGTCTTTAACTACGCGCTTAGCTTGCATAGAGGCAAAGGTTCACAGACTTATGATTTTTCGTTTAATACCGTTCTTGAGCAAATCGACATTGAAATTAATTAGGTAACCTATCTGTTTCTGGCTGTTGCGAAGGTAAGTTAGAAGTTGAGAGTGGTGTATAGGCTGAAGTTGCTCTACGCATTTCAGCTCTAATATAATAGAATCATCCACTAAGATATCTAGAATGTAATCTGATTCTAGTTTCACGCCTTTATAGAAAACAGGTTGTTTGAGTTGCCGTTGAAATGGAATTTTATGATTAGACAATTCGTAGCAAAGAGCTTTTTCATAAGATGATTCTAAAAGTCCTGGACCAAGAATTTTATGAACTTCGATAGCAAGCCCAAGGACGCTTGTGCCGAGTTGATCAAGTTCTTCTTTTGTCTTCATAATAAAATCTCAGTGTTCTCCGCGCCTCCGTGGCAAAAATCTAAAAGCTCCCAGTCATTTTTGGTGAGTGGACGGCGCGGAAGTATAAGGAGCGGGACAGCACTTCGCCCGCGATGAGGAGGGGAAGGGCTACGTAGATGCTAAAGGGGCAGATGACGAGGGCTAAGATCCCGCAGAGGAAGCGGGCGATCGTGATTTTTCTCAAGGGATGCCACATCAGGCGGGCGCGGTGGAGGGCGGGAGTCCATGGTTTTTCCTTTATCGCTGGGGCAAGGAGGATGAGGTCGGCTATTATTGGAATGGCGAGGAGGAGTGACCAGAAGGGAGCAACTTGCGCGAGCAAAAGTCCTGTGAAAGCGAAGGTGGTACCGAAGAAGGCGGGGATGGTAAACTTAAGATGCCAGTTATCACGCTTCGTGTCGTGGTAGATCATGACGGAGGTGAAAACAGAAATTAAACCTATAATGGTGACTCCCCATCCGAGAAATGGGTAAAGTGCTCGTGCGAAAAAAGACGCAACAGGTAGATTTACAAAACCTTCGATATCGTAAAAGACTAAACTCAGTGCTATCGGAGAAAGGAGTGCTAGGAGTGTAAATACAGAAAAAGCGAGAATTTCTCGGCTTAGCCATGAGGTCTTGAGGCCGAGGAAGAATCTCCATGCGCCAAGGGGTCTGCCAAGGTGAATGATCGAGCAACTTAGGCCGACAAAAAACATGAGTGAACCAATAATAGATTGCGTTGGGCTTACATTTAATGCTGCACCAATTAAAGCCCCCACTCCAGCTTGGGTAAGCGTAAGCATAAGAACCAGCGGAGTATGCTTAGCTGCAGGAATGAGCTTTTCTTGATCAGCAGGTTTCGCTGTTTTGGGGACTTCGCGTCCGACGTATTGAGTGGTGGGGAGCGTGATGTTGGGGAGTGGTGCTCCGTTGAGGAATCCGCGCTTTTGCTCTAGTATAGGACGGAGTTTCTCTTGCTCAACGTTGATGATTTTGATGGCCTCGTTCGGGCAGGCTTGCACGCAGGCAGGGGCTTCTCCTACTTCGAGACGCTGGTAACACATGTCGCATTTGCGGACGATACCGAGGCGACTGGAGTACTTCGGGACATCGTAAGGGCACTTAAGGGAGCAGTATTCGCACCCGATGCATTGGTCATCGAGGTGGCGCACGATTCCGGTATCGGCGTCTTTCTCGTAGGCTCCTACGGGGCAGCCGTGCATGCACTCGGGTTCGAGACAGTGGTGGCAGGCGGTGGTGACCGTTTGTTGCCAAGCGGGTTCGGCTTCTCCGCCGTGGAGATGACCCACGTCACGCCAGGCTTCCTCTTCCTCAAGGCCATTGAGGCTATGGCAGGCGGCAACACAGGCCTTACAGGAAGTGCACTTATCGAGCTCAACCTGAAAGGCGTATTGTTGTCCTTCCGTCGGTTTGGAGAGAGGGATGAGATGTTTATAGGTGTCGGTGCGGATCTCGCCAGCATCGATCTTGTCTGCGATCTCGACGATGGGGGTGTAGAGCTTTTGTTGATCAGAGAGGAGCTGGTCGATCAAGGTGACGACGGGAGCGTGGGCATCATGCCCGCTCTCGTGTGAATCTGTAATGTTTGAGATCAAAATTAATGAAGTCTTTGAGCGGGCGAGACGCCCGCGCTCCCCTTAGCGGTTAAACCATCGCCTTGATTTCGTCCGCGGTGTGCCTGCGGGTGAAGTGGGCGAAGGTTTCGGCTTTATCCTTACGGTTGGACTCGTAGGCTTTTAGGAGGCCTTCGACGAGCGGAGGGATGTTCTCAAAGGCGACTTGCTTGAAGACTTCTTGCGCGACGAATTGGTCGTCATCACAGCCACCACCGAGTACGATGTTGTAGCCATCTACGGATTCGCCGGCGTCGTTTTTGACCTTGACGCCCTGCATCCCGATATCGCCGATGTAGTGCTGCGCACAGGAGTGCGGGCAACCGGTGACGTGAATGTTAACCGGGGAATCGATCGTCATTTTGCTATCGAGGTATTTCCCGAGTTCGACGGACTGGCTTTTGGTGTTAGATTGCGCGAATTTACAGCCGGTGCTGCCGGTGCAGGCGATGAGGCCTCCTGAGATGGCGGTGCTTTCGTATTGGAAGCCAATCTTGGTAAGCTCCTTGAGGAATTTCGGTAAATCGGCGTCTGAGATGTGTGGAACGATTAAGTTTTGCCACACGGTGAGCCGGATTTCGCTCTTGCCGTATTTGTCGACCAGATCACACAGGTTGTGCATGTCGTCTGGGAGCATTCGTCCGACTGGAACGACGACGCCGACGTAGTTGTTGCCGTCGCTTTGCTTGTGAACTCCGATATGACCGTGTTTTACCTTTGGTACGGAGATGATGCATTTCTCGACCGGGTAATGAAAGAGTGGGTTCGCGAGTTTCTTCTCTGTTTCTACGAGCATCTTTTCTACTCCCCAGTCATCTACGAGATATTTAAGGCGCGCCTTCTTACGGTTCGTGCGGTCTCCGTTTTCAACGAAAACACGAATGAGTGCCGCCGCGAAAGGAATCATCTCTTCTGGCGTTAGGAGAATCCCGCAGTCACTCGCAAATTGCTTATGCCCTGTGATGCCACAGAGCTGAACGCGGAAGTAAACCCCTGGCTCTAGACCATCATTATTATCTTCTACCTTGCAGGCGTAGAATCCGATGTCGTTCGTGTCGGTGCAGACAGAAATCGCTCCACCAGAATCGAAGGAGATATTGAACTTACGCGGGAGGCCATACATGTCGCGGTTGTTCATGATGTAGTGGTGCATCGCCTTTGCGTAAGGCATGACATCGAGGTACTCGTGCTCGTCAAAACCGGTTGTAGGGGTGGCAGTGACATTCCGGATGTTATCTGCGCCAGCACCCAATGAGGTGAGTCCAATTTCGGTGAGCTTATGGAAAACCTTGCTGACATTGCCGGGCATGATTTCGCGAATTTGGAAGTTGTTACGCGTGGTGACGTCGGCGTATCCACCGCCCCAATCGGTGGCCATGTCAGCAATGGCTCGGAACTGAAGCGTGTTCAGCTCTCCGCCCGCGATGCGCATGCGACACATATAAGAATCCTGTGCGGGGCTGACATAGAACATTCCGTAGAACTTAAAGCGGAAGACGTCTCCGCCTTTCACGAACTCCTTATCAGCGTCTGCTTTTAAGATACTATCCCAACAATCGAGCCCGTTCTGCTCGAATTTTATGGTCTCTTCTTTACAAAGGTCTTCTACAGGTGTGCCGAACACTTCTGGTTCCGCTTCTTCCGGGTTTCCTGTGTAGGTGCCATTTGCGGTTGTGCCAAGGAAGGGGACATTCATACCGTCCATGAGTCCCTGGAGGTAGCCTTCTTGTAATGGGGTGAAACTGCTCATATAAAAACTAATTTAGCAGGTACAATGCCATTAGGGTAGATCTTTATGAGAGAAGCTGTGGTTTTAGATTAGTTTTATTCATCCATCACTTGGAGGAGGGGTAGTCCATTACACAATAAGCCCGCGGCCTTATCATTAGCGGTTTTTATGCTAAGGATGAATGTTGTTTCACGGATGTGTTGATGACTTGGCACGCCAGACGCTTAAACAGGGTTAGCTATGAAACATATAACATTAACATCAGCAACAGTAGGTATTCTCCTCTCCTCCGCTTTCGCCGGGGAATATATGCCAAGTCCAGTCGTAGAAACAGTTAGTGCGCCAGTGAAAGAGGCGCTCTCTGAGTCACTAGATTTCTCTGACCTTCCAATCCAACCATACTTGAATGGACGTCTTCGTTTAGAGTCTAGAGAGATTGTAGATTTAGCAGATCAATCTACCGCTGGAACGATTAGCCTCAGCCCTGGTCTCAAAACAAAATCCTTTGGTGGATTCAGTGCTCTCGTAGAGGGTGAGTTCACTTATGCTTTTGCAGATGATTACAGGTCAGGTGGGCAGTCTCAACTAGATCCATTTGTCACTGGTAACACAGCAATATTAGATCCTGAAACTGAAGAGCTTAATCAAGCTTATTTACAGTACTCTGGATCTGGTTTTACTGCTAAAGTTGGTCGCCAACGTATTATTTTAGATAAAGCAGCTTTCGTCGGAAATGTTGGTTGGAGACAAAACGAGCAAACATATGATGCCGCTACTCTTTCATACAAAGGGGACGGATATAAGGCTACAGTTGGTTACATTGACCAAGTCAATCGAATTTTTGGATCTGATGCAATTGGTCCAGTAAAGGAACTCACGGATGGTGAAGCTATTTTTGCGAATGTTTCGAGCGACATTGGAGGAGCTTACGCATACCTTATCGATTTTGACCAAGGTAATTTTTCTAACAGCGACACATTTGGTGTATACACCAAATACAAAGGGA
>CALKLP010000241.1 GCA_937991965.1 uncultured Verrucomicrobiales bacterium | reverse complement strand
CATATCCTACATCCCGTTTACCAACGACAGCCAGCCTGCGCCTTTGCAGTAAGGCTTCGTAGCACCTTCACGGTTACGTTCTTCTTCCCTGGCTGTTCGTAAAAGAGGACGGCTGAGTGGTTAAAGTCCCCCTCACACGAGAGAAGAAGCACCCTTCCTTTCCAGCGTCTTGCAGAGTGGGGGTGGGGACTCTGACCAATCGCCGGCTAAGCCCAATGCCCACATGATTATTGCGCTGTTGACTCGATATCGACGGCACCGTGCCCTTTGCCAGCAGAATTTAGAGAAATACAATCATGAACGGTTGTTGGAAGGCAATTATGATATGAGATGCGTATTATGGTGTCATTTGTGTTTCGTGTGTACAGTACGAAGCACCAAACAGATCAATGAAGTTATCAGATGTTTCGTTTTTCTATCACTTTCATCTACATGCAAAGCTACAATGCACAGCAGTTTTACAAGGACGTCAACAACTTAGGACACCTCCAGCCGTCTGTTCTCGTATACATTTCGTTTAATAGTCTTATTTCTTGTGTCCTATACCATCTCCGTATTCTAAAGACGTGTGTTGTATACAGTTAAGAGTCGCGGGTAAGGTCACAAAAAAGTGAAGTACTATTATAGTGCAACACACAGCCAAGGGACATCCCGTGCGGCAGGCCTTCTACGTTATTGGCGGTTTTCTCTGGGAAGGGGATGGAGCTTCCATGAAACTTCCATGGAAACTTCCACCGATTCCGTGGAAGCTTCAACTACTGATAATTTCGCTTCCAGGAAGACGACATACGCTTATATGAAGGTGGTAGAATAAGTCTTCGTTGATGTTGTAGAAAAAGTTGTGGAAGCTTTCGCGAAATATTTCATGCAACCTTCTTTGGAATCTTCTAGCAACGGAATGTGCACCCACTTCTTTGGAAGCTACATCATCACTGACATGCATGTACGCAACTATTAAAGGCTAGCTTTCTTTGTCGCCTGTTTGAGTAGCTAATGACGTATTGAAATCTTCCGTTGAAGTTTCTACGGAAGTTCCTGGAAACCATTACTACGAGTACTTTCAATGTAGGCTGCTCCCGTCGAAATTTCCATTACCTTCATGAAAGCGTGCTACTTACATGTACTATGTCGAGCCTTCCATGGACTAAAGGAAGCATATAACTGCCCTCCCCCCCGAGGAAACGTAAACTTGCATAGGATGGCCATAGAAGCATTGACGGAATTATTGGAGGCTTACATGGAAGCGGGTTCCGTGTAAGCGGTGGAAGCTTACACGTCAGTGAATACGTATTTGTAATGTGGTGCAAATACCAGACTACTTTTTTTGAAGCTCGCTCATCTTCTATTAAGATTGACGCGTGCTACGATTGAGGTGCACCGCTTTTTTCTGAGGTTTCTCAACTTGGGAGATTAACACAGCCTCTCCCCAAAATCTGATTTGGTGAAAAATATACTAATATCGGGTGAAACGTCTCATACATGGCCTAGGCATGCAACGAAACTCACGAAGAAAAAATGCCTGCTTCCGACGAGTTTGGGTTAAGGAGCGCCACCTTTCAGAAACCGTTTCAGAAAAAAGTGCTACCCTTGTCATAGCACGTGCCGGGAGCGCTTGAAACTTCGACGAAAGTGGTGTGGGTTCGGGTTCGGGTTAGGAGTAGGATTAGGGGTTAGGGTAAGGCTTACGCCACTTCAATGGAAAATTTAACTATTTCCGTCGAGTTTTTATCTTTTTTTTTCTGGAGGTTTCCAGAACTACCAGTACTGCCGTGGAAGCTTCGAGTACTCGTATGGAAGATTCCATGGAAACTGAATGTACTTCCAAGAAGCTTTCAATATGCCATAAGCTTCAACTGTAGTCACGGGAGATTCCGCGGAAGTAGTTCAAAACTCTATAAACGAGCATGGTTGCGGTTGAAGCTTTTATGGAAGCCCCCACTATGCACAAGTGCACACAGGCACTTGATGTCGCTTCCGTGATTGCCTAACTGTTTCCCATGTGAAATTCCACGACCTTCACAGACGTTTCCATCCAAACGTTCGTGGCAACATACGAATGGAAGCTCCTGTGTTATCTTGCCTGACTTTCGTCGAAGCCTACCCATCCGTGTAGGCTTGTACGGAAGATTTCCAACCACTCTTCGGTGAAATCTTCCAGTACGTCCATGTAAGCTTCCCCAGACGTTCCCACCACTTTGTTTGATGGATGCAGCTTCCGGCGAAGGTTCGCAACTTTTTTAAAACGTTTAACCTCTACCATGGATGTTTCTCTGGAGCTTGCATGGAATCGTCCACGGTGAATACTTTCGCGGAAGTCATAGACGCTTTCAGTACTTGCATGGCAGCTTCAGTTACATCCATGAAAAGTCCCACTACTTCCAGATAAGATGCCACCACTTATATGGAAGATTCACTTCCAGTTAGATTTCCATAAATGCTTCCATGATCTCCCAGCGTAAAAAATATATATTTTTCAAGATCTTGAAATACGTAAGATATGGATGCAGAGGCGTGAGGGGTTCGAACATTATACTTTACCGAAAAGATAAGAGCGTAGTTGTAAACATGTTATATTTGAAAGAAGCGTCCGTCGATCCTTCCACATTTTCCATGAAAGCATGCACGGAAACATCTGTCGAGGCTTTCATGGACGTTCCGCAAGGTGGGACCACCCTCTGCAGTAATGAAATCCTCCACAATATCCATAAAAGCTTCCATTACAGCCGTAAAAGCTCCCACCGTTTCCATGAAGGCTTCCATCAATTTCTTGCAAAAATCTATCAAATTCCACTAAAATATCTCTACGTACATGTATGTGTAGTGGATATCGTGACAGCAGGAGCATCGCCCACATACGATAAACTCTTAAGAAGCAAGACGTTGAGCGCGTGCAAAAGAAATGCCGCCGTTTCTGCAACAAGCGATCTAAAAGTCTCTCACCAATATCGAGAACGATGAAAGGTGAGACTGCGCAGAAGCCCAATACAGGCGACGCAGATGTCGGTGCCACGGTAGTGAAAACTGGTATGCGGTCAGCTAGGAGTGAACACGGGTGAGATAGTGTACAATACACGATGGTAGTACCGCTCGACTAGACCCCGGCAACAAAATGTTCGGAGCCCCGCTCTGGTAGCGTTTTAAAGGTGGTCCAATTGACAAGGGGGGTGCCTCCCACGCACAACGCTTCTGTGTCCAAGGCGCGAACCATCACCGTCGAAATACAGAAAGAAAATGATTGAATGTTGCATTTCGAGATTGACCGTAGTTTTAGTATTCGAAGACGCCGATATATACGGAGCCGTACCGTTAATTAATTCAACTGCTGTACACAGGTCCCATAATGGCATGTATCTTGAATATTTTGGGCGAAGTCAATTTGTCATGTATGGTGCTTGACACTGTGGCGGCCAGCGCGGCGAGCCAATGCTTATCAATTCAGCACTCTTTTCGTACAATATCAGGGTATATTAGCAAACATGCAAACATTTCTTGAAGCTGTTTTCTCTCGGGCCAGTTTTGCTCCAT
>CALKLP010000240.1 GCA_937991965.1 uncultured Verrucomicrobiales bacterium | reverse complement strand
GATCACCACGATGAGGTGGTCACCTTCTTCACGCACCTGGAGATAAGGGTGATTAAGCCCCTCCATGTTAGACTTAAGGTTCTTGAGAACGGTATTGAGACGATCGGCATAGGAACGTCCAGCGATTGCTTGGTCCTGTGCTTTCTTCATCTTAGCCGCAGCCACCATCTGCATCGCTTTAGTAATCTGCGCTGTATTGGTGACGGACTTAATGCGTCGTTTGATGTCTTGGAGGTTAGCCATTCCTTAGGTCTGTGATCGTTAGTTATCTAGTAAAGTGAAATTTACGCACGCGTCGAGGCGAAGTCGTCGAGGGCTGACTTAAGACTGTCGATAATTGCTTTATCGCCTTTCTTAAGGTCTGGCTTCTTATTTCCGAGCTCAACAAGAATATCTTGCTTACGCGTTTGGAAAAATTCAACGAGGTCAGCCTTATATTGAAGAACGTCTTCAACTTCAACAGCGTCAAGGTATCCGTTCTGCATCGCAAAGAGAAGCACGGACTCTTCCTGCATGGAGAGTGGTGAGTAAGCGTCTTGCTTGAAGAGCTCTACGATCCGAGCACCACGGTCGAGTTTCTTCTGCGTAGAAGCATCAAGATCAGATCCAAAGGCCGCGAAGGCTTGAAGCTCACGATACTGAGCAAGATCAAGTTTCGTCGTTCCGGCTACGGACTTAACAGTCTTCGTCTGAGCAGCACCACCAACACGTGATACAGAGAGACCTACAGAGATCGCTGGGCGAATCCCTTGGTTAAAGAGATCCGTCTCAAGGAAGATCTGACCATCTGTGATCGAAATCACGTTTGTCGGAATATAGGCAGATACGTCACCAGCTTGCGTCTCAATGATTGGAAGAGCGGTAAGTGATCCACCACCAGCAGCCTTAGAAAGACGCGCTGAACGCTCAAGGAGACGGGAGTGAAGGTAGAATACATCACCAGGGTATGCCTCACGACCAGAAGGACGCTTAAGAATTAGGGACATCTGACGGTAAGCTACAGCGTGCTTAGAAAGGTCATCAAACACAATGAGACACTCTTGACCTTGATCCATGAGGTATTCTGCAATCGCACAACCGGTGTATGGTGCGATGTATTGCATCGTTGCAGGATCAGAAGCAGTTGCCGCAACTACGGTCGTGTATTCCATTGCACCTGCATCCTCAAGAGTCTTGATGATGGTCGCAACGTTCGAGCGTTTTTGTCCGATCGCGACGTAGATACAGTAAATTGGCTTGTGGTTTTCGAGCTTACCAGCGGCAGCCGCTTTGTTTTGGTTCGCTTGAGAAATAATGGTGTCAATCGCGATGGTCGTCTTACCAGTTCCACGGTCACCAATGATAAGCTCACGCTGACCACGTCCGATTGGGACGATGGCATCGATCGCCATGATTCCTGTTTGAACAGGAACGGAAACGGACTCACGCTTAATAATTCCAGGAGCGATTTTCTCTACTGGGTATTGCGCTTTTGCCTCGATGTCGCCTTTTCCGTCAATCGGAGCTGCGAGAGCATCAACTGCACGTCCAAGGAAGGCTTCACCAACAGGAACGGAAAGAAGTGTTCCGGTAGTCTTACATTGGTCTCCTTGCTTAAGCTGCTTGTAGTCTCCGAGAAGCACGACCCCAACTTCACCTTCTTCCAGGTTAAGTGCAAGACCGGTGACTCCGCCAGGGAACTCAATCATTTCATTAAGTTGGACATCACTGAGTCCTTCTACCTTTACGACTCCATCACCGATTTCACGGATGGTGCCGACGTTTGCGGTTTCTACAGCGGTGGAGACGCTTGAGATTTCTTTTTCGAGTTGTTCTAGGATGGTGCTCATAGCAAGGGGGGGTGACTAGTTTGTTTGGTAAAGTGTTGTTTTAAAAGGTAAAAAAATTAGATGGAATTCGCGATGCGGTTGATCTTACTGAGAACCGTGCCGTCATAGACTTGGCTCCCAACACGAACTTTGAGACCTGCGATGAGGTCCTCATTCGTTGCATAACTAAAGACGAGGTTGTCGCCGTGTTTCTTGGTCAATGAAGAGACGATACGAGTCGTTTCTGCACTAGAGAGAGGCTTAGCGCTCTCTACGTAAACGGTGCGCTTGTCGATATCCAGACGAACCAGCTTGCGGAGTTCATGGAGAATACCACGGTAATCCTGTGGCTTCTTCTTCCCAAAGAAGGTAAGGGATTGGGAGAGCTTCTCTTCGTTCAGCACGCCGTCTTCCTGACACATGCGGAACACGCGCGTTGCGAACTCTCTGGAGGCTTTAGAAACTTTCATATAGTATTACAGACGACTGAAATTAAGGTTACTTCTCGATGATAGCAAGCGCATCTTCGTTGATGGCGTTGTGATCCTGGTCCGTGAGGACTTTTCCGGAGACAGAAGCAGTAGCAACTGCTACGAGCTTACCGAACTCTCCTTTAAGCTCTTTAACCATCGTTTCGCGGTCTGCAGCTGCAGCTTCTTCCGCTTTAGAAAGGATATTTTGTGCAGAAACGATTGCTTCCTGTGTCTTCTCTTCCGTAAGTTGAGCCGCGCTGTCTTTCGCTTCAGAGATCATCTCTTTTGCCTTATTGTTCGCCTGCTCAATAGCCTCAGCGGTGCGCTTCTCAGAATCTGCTAGGTCTTGCTCAATCTTCTTGAGCTTCTCTTCCCCTTCCTTAATACGCTCACGACGTTCTGCTAGCATCGTTCCGATAGGACCGAAAGCAAACTTCTTAAGGACGAAGGCTACGATAATAAAGTTAATACACTGCGCGAGGAACATCCAAGGTTTCCATCCAAACTCATTGACGATTTTGTCTCCGAGAGCTGAGATAGGATTGTCTGCTGCGGCTAATAGTTCAAGGATCATAGTGTTGTGATGCTACGGTTTTAGGTTTTGTTAAATTTGGGAAAGTTGTTCGAGTAGAGTGGCTTCTCGCGAAGCCACTCAAAGTTGAGTCAATTACTTACCTACAACGAGTGCAGTAATAATGAATACACCCTCAATAAGAGCTGCAAGAATGATCGAGAGAGTCAAGATCGGCGTTGCAGCACCTGGGTTACGTCCTGTTGCTTCAGCAGCTTTCATTCCAAGAAGACCGATGCCAATTGCTCCACCAAGAGCAGCAGCAGCGATGTGCCATGGGATTCCAGCTTCAGCGAGGATGTTTAGTAGTTCGAACATAGTATTAGTTGTTTTGTTTGGTTGGTTTTCTGTCACTCCCACAGCGATGACGCCATATGGTCAAGTGACTGAAAGGGTATAAGATTAGTGGTGTTCGTCTCCGTGGTCACAGATGAGGTTCAAGAAGACAGATGTTAAGAGGGTGAATACAAGAGCTTGAATAAGGCCTACAAGAAGCTCAACGAAGTAAAAGGCAAGTGGAGGAAGGAACTTTAACCAACCTGGCACCATCACGAGGAGGGACTCGAGAACCTGCTCACCAGCATAAATGTTACCGAACAGACGGAAGGTAAGAGCGAGTGGGCGAATACCAATTGAAATAACCTCGAGAAGACCAACGATAAAGAAGATCACAATCATCAGGATCGCCATGAGCCCCTTTGAATTCCCCTTCGGCGCGAAGATGTGGGAGAGAAACCCTTTGAGTCCACTTTCTTTAATCGCCCAGTAAAGCCACGTGAGAGAAGTCATGAGCGCAAGCGCGGAAGTCATGTTCACATCAGCGTTCCCACCGCGGAACATTGGAATCGGGTGACCACTGTCCATGTTCCATCCAACAGTCCCAACACCTGGAAGTAACCCAAGCCAGTTCGTGATAAGGATAAACAAGAAAAGAGAAGCGAAGAACCAAAACGTCTTCTTAACAAGGTGATCACCAAGAATTCCACCGAGGAAGTCATAGAGTGATTCGGTTACCCACTCCGCAAAGTTTTGAATCCCTTGTGGGATCATCGTGATTTTCTTAGAAGCTACCTGAGCAAAAACAACGAGAACTGCAGTCGCGATCCAAGTCATTACCATGGAGTTAGAAATAAACCCAAAAGGAGCCGGAAGCTGCCAAGGTTCAGCATAGAGAGCTAACTTGTGCCCGCCCTCTGCCGCGAAAGCTGGCACAGCAGATGCAAGAAAAACGAGGAAAATTGATGTGATCGTGTTGGAACGCATAAGGGTGAATTGTCGACGGATGCTATAGACAAGCTTTCACATACCGCGCAAGCTGAATTTGTGAAATTTTTCACAAACTTTTCTAACCCCACAACTTCTCTCTAAATACAGGGGGGCGCGGGCGTCCCGCCCGCATATCTCGATCGCAAAAAGGCTCCTTTATATTCAATAGACAGAGCATCTAGTTCAGCCTTTACCAGAATAACAGCTTCAAGGAAACTCCCTCCTTCCTCATTGCAGGCGAGACGCCCGCGCTCCCCTTCTGAGGCAACGCATAAAAAATTAAAATAAATGTGTTCAAATGATTTTTTCTACTCTAGAGGTTGGATATGACTTCTATTTCGCACTATTTACAATCAGACCACTGGCAACAGCGGTTTGACAGTGAAGTCATCCAACTCGGTGCGAAACAAAAGGCCAAGATCGAAAACATCGAATGGGAAACGATGCCTGATGGTGGAGCGGTCTTGATTGGACTCTGGCGCAACAAGCAGGCCACGTATCAACCTGAAGTCACGCTCTGGGCCGAGGGCGAGGACTGGCAACTGGAGTCCGAATGCAACTGCGAAGAACGCTACTCCTGCTCGCATGCGGCCGCGATGGTGATCCGCAGCGCCCAACCTCATATCACTGATAAGCTCCAACGGTTTGGCTCCCTCAAAAATAGTGGCCGAGTTACCGAATCCGCCCCTGTAGAAGATACCATGAGCGACGGAGAAGAAACCCGCCTCCGCACCTCCCCGCAGTTTCGCCTCCAACTCCTGCGCGTCAGCCCATTGCCAGAAGTCGTCAGAACCTACCTCAGGCAGAAGCGCCCATCCCGTGAATTAGAACTGGAGAAAACTCCCCTCGCCCGCGCCACGGTCACTTACCCGAGTGAGGAACACGGAGACTTCACCTTTCCCCTGCTCGCTGAAATCACTGAGGGCGAAACCGCCCGCACCACCAAACAAGGGTCGCCCCTAATTATAGAACGCTTTCGTGCCCTAGAGAAAGATGCCTCCTCGCAACTCTCTCGTTGTGGCCTGATGTCGGTCGCCAGCGAACACGCGTGGCTCGCTCGCATTGAGCAGAAAAAGCCTGATTGGATAGAGGACACCTACCAAACCTACTTCCCTGACCCCACTCGGATCGAGGCCGGGGCCTGCTGGCTCGATGTCCGGAATGCAGGAATTCCCTTACTAAAAGAACACGGCTGGGAGATCGAGCTTGCCGATGACTTTGGTTATGAGGTCGATGAGTGTCATCCCAGCGATTGGAAAATGGAGCTGGAGCCACAACCTGGTGGCTGGTTCTCGCTCTCGGTGGGATTCGAGCTACGCGGAAAATCCTTTAACCTGCTCCCCATTCTTACTCACCTCCTCAAGGATAACTTCCTCGAGGAAACACTCGACCGTCCGCACAACGGAACGCAATACGCCGTGCTCGGAGATGGCACGGCCCTAAACTTACCGATCGGCCGCGTGCGCGACATTTTACGACACCTCGCCAAATTCATCGACCCCAAATTCCCCGGGGGAGCAAAGATCCACGCCATCGATGCGGTGCAGCTCAGCGAAGACATCGAGATCGATAATACCGAGGTCCTCCACGCCTACCAAAAGCGCCTCCAGCAGTTTGACTCCACCGCCGAGATCGCCGCCCCGCCAGATCTTAAAGCCACCCTGCGTGACTACCAGTTAACAGGTCTTAAGTGGATGCAGAACTTGCGAGAACTGGGGCTCAACGGAATCCTCGCCGATGACATGGGGCTCGGAAAGACGCTCCAATCGCTCGCCCACATCATGCTCGAGATCCAGAGCGGGCGGGCTGCCACAGCCGATGCCCCTGCCCTCGTGATCGCGCCCACCTCCGTCGTGACGAACTGGCAACGCGAGGCCCGCAAGTTCGCCCCCAAGCTGAAGTGCCTCGTTCTCCAAGGACCGAGCCGCCACGGATATTACCCCAGTATTCCCCATAGCGATATTGTCCTGACCTCATACGCGCTCCTTCACCGTGACATTGAGAAACTCAAGAACTACAGCTTTCACCTAACTCTACTCGACGAAGCGCAATACATTAAAAACCCTTCTGCCAAAGCGACCCAAGCCGCCTTTGAGGTGCGCTCTAATCACCGCCTCTGTCTCTCAGGAACTCCGGTCGAGAACAACCTCGGAGAGTTCTGGTCGCTCATGCGCTTCCTCATGCCGGGGCTTCTTGGTTCTAAGGAAAAATTCAACGAACACTACCGCACTCCCATCGAGCAACACGGGAATGAGGAACGCCGCACCGCCCTGAAAAAGCGAGTCGAGTCGCTCATCCTCCGACGCACTAAAGATGAAGTCGCCAAGGAACTGCCACCCAAAACTGAACTGATCCACCGCATCGAACTCAACACGGAGCAAAAAGACCTCTACGAGACAATCCGCGCAACGATGGACAAGAAAGTGCGCCAAGCGATAGCAGTGCGCGGATTAGACGCCTCCCAAATGTTCTTTCTCTCCGCCCTCCTAAAACTCCGCCAAATCTGTTGCCACCCCGCCCTATTGGAAGACTCCAAGCTCGCCCAGCAATCTGCTAAGCTAGACTTCACCCTAGAACTGATCGAAACCCTCCTGCTCGCAGGACGTAAGATCCTTCTCTTCTCCCAATTCACGAGCATGCTCGATATGATCTCCGAGGAATTAGCGAAGCGAGGACACAAGCACCTCATGCTCACAGGAGCAACCAAGGATCGCGGCAGCCTCGTTGATAAGTTCCAAGCCGGTGACGCCCCCATCTTCCTCATCTCTCTCAAGGCTGGTGGAACGGGTCTCACCCTCACCGCTGCTGATACCGTGATTCACTACGACCCGTGGTGGAACCCCGCCGTCGAACGCCAAGCCACCGACCGCGCCTACCGCATCGGACAAGACAAGCCCGTCTTCGTCCACAAGCTCATTTGTGAAAACACCGTTGAAGAAAAAATCCATGCATTGCAACAAAAGAAAGGAGACCTCGCCGATGCCCTACTCTCTGACTCAGCGACCCTAAAACTAACCCCAGAGGCACTTCAGAACTTGCTGGCCTAGACCTTCGATCACCCATTGGCTGAAAGCTAAAAAGCGGGCAGCCCGGTGAGGATCACCGGGTTAGCTCATATCCCGAAGGTAACCCGCCGTAGAGTTGCGCCCATCCTTCTGGACAGCTCCGGCGAGGCGGAATCTCCCTTACGCTTCTATAACAGCGGTCTCCGCACAGTTTCTAAGTGCCTGTTACTTCCATCGCGACAAGAGAACCGTCTCATTCTTTTCCTGAAAACTAACGAAGGCAGAAAAATCAAAACTCTGGGCTTGCTCCTATCTCACATTACGGCGCTATTTTTAGGAAAGCTTGTCAAGGGTAGGGTAGTCTCGCCGAGGCTACCGCACAGGCGCACTCTCACAACTAAAACGCCTCTCTCATTTCCTTCTCAGATAAGGATTCCACGTAACTGAAACAGGATCGATGATTTCTGGGTTTCTCTCAATCACTGGTTGCGGTGCTTTCGGCGAAAGCACCCTACCCTTGGTTATCCTATTTTGATATCCACCAGATAAAATCATACCCAACCACCACTAGCACCTCACCCCTTAAGCGCCTTTTCTACAATCATCTCGGCCTGCTTGAAGTGCACCTTCAGATGAAACCCGAACATGCCATGCCACATGTGAGCATCGAAGGAACCAAAGACAGGATGATCATTTCTGAGCTGACTTTTGAGGTGACCAAACTGAGCCACTGTATCGAGATGATTCTGCACTGATTCCGCGAAAAGAGCCATCTGTTCTTCCCCTACACTCACTTCAGGTAACACATCGGTTTTCGGATTAAATTTCTTGAGAGCCTCTAGGCCCTCACCCGTCATGAGCGCTTTCACATTGCGGGTCATCGCTTGGTTCACGATCGTATTATGTGCGAGAAGTTGATAGAACGACCAATTGGTCATCTCCGCATCCACTCCCAACATTTCTGGAACCGTAATCGACTCTGTTCCTTGGTTTGCATTCAAAGCTTCACCCAGCTTGAGATAGGCATCTCGCCATTTCTCCGCTTCAGCACTGGCAGAGGTAACGGATTGCCATGCTAATCGAGATCTTACGACTTGTTTTACGATAATTTTTTTCATCTGAATTCTTGGGTATTCGGAACTTTTAGAGAGAAGTTTGTTATACTTCGGTTAGCTCTTCTTCTTGTCCAATAAGATTCTCAAGATTTTCCACACAACAAGGGTCAGGAGCCACAAAATGATCAGGCGCGACCTCTACCGGGGTAAGATCTAGACCGACCGTATCTTCATAGTTGGGATGGTCCATACGGAAGCCAAAGGAACTTCCCTGCGGCGGATCAAGAGGCGTGGGCACGTCTCCACCGATCAAGACGCGATCGCGCTTCGCCCGAGGGTCTGGGTTCGGAATCGACTTAATCAGCGCCTTAGTATAGGCATGAAGCGGTTCAGAGTAAATCGTGTTAGAGGTGGCTTGCTCTACGATCTTCCCGAGATACATCACCGCTACGCGATCGCTGATATGCTTCACGACCGAGAGATCATGAGCAATAAAAAGGTAGCTCATCTTAAATTCCTCCTGGAGCTCCATGAGTAAGTTCAGCACCTGCGCCTGCACGGAAACATCGAGCGCAGAGACGGGCTCGTCTAAGACCATCAGCTTCGGCTTCACCGCGAGCGCCCGCGCAATCCCGATACGCTGGCGTTGCCCACCAGAGAACTCAAAGGCGTATTTCTGAGCCGCTTGGCTCGGCAATCCGACTTTATCGAGTAGGTAATCCACGTTCTTAGCCCGCTCCCGCACGCCGCAAGTTTTGTGGATAATAAAAGGCTCTGTGAGTAACTCGCTAACCGTCATCTTAGAGTTCAGTGATTCGGACGGATCTTGAAATACCATCTGTAAATCTCGGCGTAAGGGACGCAACTTACTTTCGGAATATGAGGCGATGTCTTGCCCCTGGAAATTGATTTTACCACTCGTGGGTTTCAGGAGGCGGACAATGCTCTTGCCCAAGGTCGACTTGCCACAGCCAGACTCCCCGACCAAACCAAAGGTTTCGCCCTCTTTAATCTCAAAGGAAATACCATCGACCGCCTTTACCTCTCCCACCTGACGCTTGATAACCCCACCTGTGACAGGGTAATACATCTTTAGGTTTTCGACGGATAGTAAGCTCATGGTTGCACCAACCTAACCTCCGCTCAATCTGCATCAATAAAAAATTACAAGTTCCCGCCCATAAAGATCCTCAAAACGCTCTTGTCGCGGCCTAAACACTGCGTTAATGATAAGCATCGCCCCCCTTTATGTCGCGCTCCTATAATCTCAACTCCCAGCCAAAAGCAGGCCGCTTCTCTCTCGATTACCAAGCAGAGCTAAATGAGGAGCAATACGCCGCGGTGTGCTCTAAGCCCGGGCCAGCCCTCGTGATCGCAGGCGCAGGATCAGGGAAGACCCGCACCCTGACCTACCGGGTGGCCTATCTGATCGAGAAAGGCGTAGAGCCTAAGAACATCCTCCTCCTCACCTTTACGAACAAGGCTTCCCGGGAAATGCTGGAGCGGGTGCGTGAGCTCGTCCCAGTCGATATTTCGGACCTATGGGGCGGCACCTTCCACTCCATTTGTAACCGTATTCTTCGTCGCCATGCGGAGGAGCTAGGCTTCACCTCCTCCTTCAGCATCCTTGATCGAGATGACCAAAAGAGCCTCATTAACTCCGTCATTGCGGATTGTGACATCGATACCAAGGATAAGCGCTTTCCTAAGGCAGACGTCTTGCTCACCATCTTTTCGCTCGCCCTCAACACAGGGGCCGACATCCCCAAAATCGTGGACGAGAGTTACCCCTACTTCGAGGACTGGATCGAGCAAATCGTAGAGGTAGGCGCCAAATATACCAAGAAAAAGCTAGAGGTGAACTCGATGGATTTCGATGACCTCCTCCTCCTCACCGTAAAACTGCTTAAGAACAACCTCGATCTCCGCCAGCGCTATCAGAAGAAGTTCCAGCACATTATGGTCGATGAGTTCCAGGACACCAACCACGTCCAGAGCTCGCTCGTCAACTACCTAGTAGCAGGGCAAGAGAGCATCATGGTCGTGGGAGATGATGCCCAATCCATCTACTCCTGGCGCGGAGCTGACATGGAAAACATCCTCAGCTTTCCGGACCGCTTTAAGGACGCCAAGGTCTTCCGCATCGAGTCGAATTATCGCAGTGTGCCGGAGATCCTAGAACTCTCCAACAGCGCGATTAAGGCGAACCGCAAACAGTTCGATAAAAACCTCAAAGCCCACCGAACTGGTGGTAGTGCGCGTCCCGCCCTAGTCGCGCTTGATGATCCTGGAGCCCAAGCCAACTTCGTGGCACAGCGTGTCTTAGAGCTCCGTGACGAAGGTGTAGAGCTCGAGGAAATGGCCATTCTCTACCGCGCTCATCACCAGTCGCTTGAAATCCAAATGGAATTCACCAGCCGGAATATCCCCTTCCAGATCACCAGTGGCTTACGCTTCTTCGAGCAAGCCCACATCAAGGACGTCTCCGCCTTCATGCGGTTCGTGGTGAACCGCAAGGACGAAGTCAGCTTTAAGCGCATGATCCTCCTCCTCCCTGGAATCGGAAATGTGGGCGCGGACAAGCTCTGGCGCTCCTGGGTGGCTACCGGATGGCATCAGCGAGAGGATAACCCCGCCAAATTCTCGGACATCCTCCTCGACTTCAAGCCGCCTAAAAAAGCGCAAGCAGGCTGGGAACAACTCTGCTACACTCTGGATGAACTCGTCAACGGCGGAGAGTTCGCCCGCCCCTCCAGCATGGTCTACTCCATTCTCGAGGGCACTTACGATGACTACATTCGTGCCACCTTTGATAACTACGAGCAGCGTAAGCAAGACATCCAACAACTCATGGATTACGGCGAAGGGTTTGATGACATCATGGAATTTCTCGCCCAGCTCTCGCTCATGAGCACCGCCGATGGAGACCCCAGCGGGAAGAAAGAACAACCCGATGACGAGAGCGTCGTCCTCAGCTCCATCCACCAGGCCAAAGGGCTGGAGTGGAAAGTAGTCTTCGTCATTTGGCTCACCGACGGCATGTTCCCCAATGGCCGCATTCTCGACGCCGACGATCAAGATGCAATGGAAGAGGAGCGCCGCCTCTTCTACGTCGCCATCACCCGCGCCAAAGACGAGCTCTACCTCACCTACCCCATGATCAACCCCAAGAGTTATCGTGGAGACCTCGTGCAAACCCCATCCAGCTTTCTCGACGACTTCCCCCGCGAATTGGTCGAGGAATGGAACGTCAGCAGCGCCCCAAGCTGGGATGACCACGACTTTGGAGACGACCCGTTTTAATCATGCCTGAATTAGCCGAAGTTGAATTAGCCCGCCGGATCTGGGCGCGTGCGGAGGGGGAATGTGTGAACGAGGTTCTTACCCACGCCTCGGCACGGATTTTTCGTGACCTCCCTGCAGCCTCTCTCGCTGTCTTAGCAGGAAAAACCCTCATGAGCAGTCACCATCATGGCAAGCGCATGTATTTCAGCTTTGGGGACAACCTGCACTTGGAAGTCCACCTCGGGATGTCTGGCAAGGTCTATCGCACAGAGCTGGAACATGAAGCGCAAAAGCATGATCATCTCATCCTCAAAATGGAGTCGTGTTCGCTCGTGCTTAACGATTACCGGATGTTTGGGCGCGTGATGCTCCATGAGGGTGATCCGCCTTGGTTGGCGCTCCCTCATGATCCCCTCTCCCGCCAATTCACGCTCAAGCTAGTCGCTGCAATGATCGAGAAACGGCCTAAGAAAATCCTCAAAGGAGCGCTACTGGATCAGGCCCTCTTCCCTGGGATTGGGAACTGGATGGCGGATGAAATTTGCTGGAGGCTACAGGCGCATCCCGCCGTGCCTCTTACGACCGTTTCTGCAGAAGCCCTGCACAAGGAAGTAAAAGCGGTTTGTAAGGGCGCGATCAAATACGTCGCGGACAAAAACGCGGAGCAACTCACCAAACCAACCCTCGGGTTTACTGCGGGAGGATACGTGACCGAAGTCCCGCCAAAGAACTGGCTCTTTCAACACCGTTGGAAAAAGGGAGGAACCTGCCCGAAGTGTCAATCCGACCTGGAGCGTGATACCATCGCTACCCGAACGACCGCGTGGTGCCCGAAGTGTCAACCTGAGTGAGTTCTAATATCACCAAGAACACAAAAAGCGAAATCAAATCAAACCTCTTATACTAATTGATTGTTGAATTTACCAAAACTTAGCGCCTTCGCGCCTTGGCGATTTTCTCACCCAGCATCAAGAATGGTGTAACGCAGGGCATCAAGCCTCCCCCAAATTCAAGACAACACGGTGGTCACGTAATGACTCTAAATGAGCCTCGCAATCAAAACTAGCCTCATCAAACTGTCTCACTCTTTCCTTGGTATTCTCGAGTTTACTTTTGGCCCTTACAAAGCGTCTCACATCCTCCTCCGTAGTGAGTTCTAGCTGAGGAACGATCGCATTCTTATTATCCTCATCCTTCGCAACCATCACAAAGTAAGACGAGTTACAATGGTTCTGCTCACCGGTTTGGATGTTTTCTGAGGTCACTCGGATCCCCACCGTCATAGAGGTATTCCCCACATAGTTCACTCGTGCCTTAAGAGTAAGCAACTCTCCAACATTAACAGGATTCTTAAAATCCACCTTATTGATCGAGGCGGTCACACAGTATTTCCCGGAGAACTTAGAAGCGGCCGCAAAGGCAACTTGGTCCATCAAACCCAGAATGTAACCACCATGAATCTTACCACTAAAATTTGAGTGCGAGGGAAGCATAAGTTCCGTAATCGTTACATTTGATGAGTCAGGATGTTTAACCATAATACTTGCGAAGACTACACCCCATGACTTTTAGAATCCTCTTAGTCAAGACCTTCGATGCGCTTTCATCAGTGATTTGCGAAGTCCCTGTAGATACAATACAAAAATCTTCCTTGCGCAGTGACTAAGTGACTCTTAATCTAGATCTAAACCGTTATGTCAGCAGTATCACTAGATCTTGAATCCGAAATCCTCCGCCACAAAAAAGAGAAAAATGCCGTCATTCTGGTGCATAACTACCAGATTGGCCCGATCCAAGACATAGGTGACTACGTTGGTGACTCACTAGGGCTCGCCCGAGCGGCACAAGAATCCGATGCGGATGTGATCGTATTCTGTGGAGTCCACTTCATGGCGGAAACCGCGAAGATTCTCAATCCTTCCAAAACGGTAATCCTTCCTGATGCCGATGCAGGGTGTTCGCTGGAAACGAGTTGCCCCGGCCCAGAACTCGAGAAATTCCTCCAAGACAACAAGGAGAAAAACTACTACGTGATCGCCTACATCAACTGTTCCGCGCATGTAAAAGCCCTCTGTGACGTAATTTGCACCTCTGGTAACGCCGTTAAAATCGTAGAGCAAGCACCGAAAGATCGTCCGATCTTGTTCGTTCCTGATGAAAACCTAGGAGGCTGGGTGATGGAGCAAACGGGACGTAAAATGGACCTCTGGAAGGGTTCCTGCTACGTGCACGTCGAGTTCACGCAAAACTCCATCCAAAAGATCAAAGACGAATACCCAGACGCAGCCGTAGTTGCTCACCCGGAATGCCCTAAAGCAGTGCGTCTCCTCGCGGATGAAGTCTGCTCTACCGAGAAGATGATCGCCTTTTGTCAAAACAGCCCTGCTAAAGACATCATCGTTGTCACCGAAAGCGGCATGCTGAACCGCCTCCGCAAGGAAGCGCCGGACAAGAACCTAATCCCTGGCCCAACCGAGCACTGCGCCTGCGCGGACTGTAAGTTCATGAAAATGAATACGATGGAGAAACTCTATAAGTGCCTAGACACCCTAGAGCCACGCGTAGAGATGGACGAGAAGCTCCGCAAGGATGCTGAGAGCTCTCTCCTACGTATGCTGGAGCAGAGTTAATTCTCTTACCAATTCGACATTGTGGTGTTATTGCACCACAAAAAATCGCGAGCCATCTCTGGTCTCGCGATTTTTTTATTTATTGGAGCGGCGACCTGAATCGCCATTACCAAAATTACTTGAAGTCGACAAGCTCAACATCAAAGACGAGGAGTCCACCTGGGCGACCTGATCCTTCTTGTTTTGGGCCGTAAGCAAGTCCTTCTGGGATCCAGAAGCGGAACTTATCTCCTTTGCTCATGAGCTGAAGTCCTTCGGTCCAACCTGGAATCACCTGTCCTAGAGGGAAGGTCGTGGTCTCTCCACGAACAACAGAGCTGTCGAACATTTCCCCATTGGTTTCCCAACCGGTGTAATGCACTGTCACTGTGTTTGATGCTGCGGGCTTATCACCGCCATCTCCTGAGGCGAGCACTTTATACGCAAGTCCTGATTCTGTTTTCTTGGCATCAGCAGGAATTGCCGCAACGTCTTCTGGTGCAGCAGGTGCAGGAATTGGCTCTGTAATCTCGAGAAGTTCTAACTGGCATTTAATGATCGGGAATGGTGCTCCGAGCATGTTACCTGGGATGAATACGTCTGCGGTTCCTGCAGGCTTCAACTGAGAGAAAACTTCTGAGAAGAAAGGAGGAAGATCCTTAATTGGAACCGTTTGTGGTTGATCTTGTGTCTTGGAAGACTGTGCAACTTCGCCATCAGGGTTTAAGAATGTGTAGTGAAACTTAACGTTCTGCTCTGCTGTTGGTAACTCACCTGCACCTTCATTCGTCACGACATAAGAAATACCACTCTCTGTTTTTACCGCTCCTTCTGGGATTGGGATTGGCTCTGGTGCTTTTTCGATCGAGATAAGCTCAACATCAAAGACAAGCTGTCCACCTGGGCGATCTGATCCTTCTTGCACTGGTCCGTAAGCAAGTCCTTCTGGAATCCAGAAACGGCGCTTTTCACCAGCTACCATGAGTTGAAGACCCTCGGTCCAACCTGGAATTACTTGACCAAGTGGAAAACTCGCTGGTTGTCCGCGCTTCACAGAACTATCGAACATAGAACCGTCTGAGGACTGCCACCCGGTGTAGTGAACGGTTACGGAATCAAACTGGGTTGGTTTCTCCTCTCCCGTGCCTTTCTGAAGCACGATGGAAGCGAGTCCGCTTTCTGTCACGATTGCATCCGCTGGAGCTTTCGCTACATTATCGGGAGCCTTAATATCAGCATTTGCTGCTTCTGCTGTCGCTGGAGCGTCTGCAGGTGCCTTAGTATCATCTTGAGCCATAAGGCTGAAGACACTGGCAGTGTATGTAGAAACTACCAAGAATAATTTTGAGGAATATTTCATAAGATAAAGTTTATGGTATTTAGGGCGATTACCCTCTTGGTTCTCAGAACACTTGTCAAACTTTCCTTGTATTTCATTTCTCATCCGTTATGGATATCTCTAATATTTGCTACTTTACGCGTCTAACGCTTACGGTAGCTACCTATTATGGACACTCTCGTTCAACTCAATCACAAGCAGGTTTTACTAAATCTGGAAGCTTCTGATCGCTTCTCTGCCCTCAATGAAATCGTGCATCACCTCGTTAAGTCTGGTTACATTCCGAGCGATAAAGAAGCCAGTATTGTTCAAGCCTTAGCCGCTAGAGAGGAGAACACCACCTTCGCGGTCGGGAAGAACATCGCCATTCCACACATCAATGGCACCGATCTCAACGACTGTGTTTTCGCCTACGCTCGTTCACAGGACGGCATCGATTTCGGAGCTTGCGACTCCGGCCTCGTTCACCATATGTTGCTCGCGCTCATTCCCGAGAAAAAGAAATGCGGCTGGCTCAAGACCCTCTCTCGCTCCGCAAAAGTGCTTAGCGACTGTGATTTTCGCGAAAAACTCATGCAGCCGACCACTTCGGAGGACATTACCAATCTCCTCCGTGAGCAATTAATGGCGTGAGATAAGTTCTATAAGTTAACTGTATCAACAGCATGCTTCCCCTTCACAGCATTGTGACGGATCTGAGGTCAGGCTGTATCCTTCTCCTTTGGTTTGTTTAGGACTGCGCACCTTGTCTTGGGTGCAATCGAATACCTTCATGTCCTGAGGTAACACCACTTCATGCGGTTCGATTAGATCAAAGAATTCTGCATACGGAGCTTTGGAATAAATCTTGAAGGTTTTTTCGCACACAGAGATGCGTTCTCCTCGAACAAAGGCATGGTTATCATCATCCATTACTTCCTTGAAGGGGCCTTTATAAATCACGGCTTGCTTGGCGTCTAAGCAAACACCTTCCTTCCCCTTATAAGCCTCTACTGTGACTGATCGGAATTCAATACCCTGGACTGTTTGCCATGGCTCTTTTTCAAATTTGAGTTGATTAATCCCATAAAACCCAGCGTCTTCAAAGGCTTGAAGAAACCCAGTCTCCGTCATTGCTCCAGAAATACACCCACTCCAGAGACGCTGATCATCCTGCATCTGCTGTGGCACTTCTTCATCAGAGACAATATCAGAAATCACCGCACGGCCACCTGGCTTCAAAACCCTGAAAATTTCGTTAAACATTTGCTCCTTAAGGTCACTATCTACAAGATTAAGAACACAATTCGAGACCACGACATCAATAGAGTTATCGGCTATCATTGGAGACTCTTTGCTGAGTTTCTTGGCTGTGTTTTCCGCTTCCATCCATCCCTCAGCAGATGTCACCGGATTCGCAGAAAGAGAGGCTTCAAACTGGCGAAGATCGAGAGCCAAGTCTTGAATGCGTCCCTTACGAAATTCAACGTTACTATAACCTATACGTTCTGCCACGACCGGAGCATTTTTTTCGGCGACATCCAGCATATCATCTGTCATATCAACGCCGATTACTTTTCCAGATGCACCTACTACTTGAGATGCAATAAAACAGATTTTCCCCGTCCCAGATCCAAGGTCTAAAACCGTCTCCCCTTCTTTCACATATTTCGAGGGGTCACCACAGCCATAATCACGTTCGATCACCTCCTTTGGAATAACTTTTAAATACTGCGCGTCATAGTCAACTGGACAACACAGGGCGGCTTCGCGAGCCTGTGAGGCCGCGGCGTATCGATCTTTTACAGCATCTTCAATCATATATTTTCTTAACAGTGTTTTCTGAATACAAAAAGAAAGCGAAACAAATTATAAGAATAGTTTTAAAAAAACATACAGAGTCCTAGCGGGGAAGCTCGAGAAAAATCTAGTGAAAATATTACGGCGAAAATATGTAATAACACTCTAGATTTCAAAACGTAACAACATATTCTCTTGTTGATTTCAAAAAGGACTTAATGGCATCTAAATTTTGAGTATTAGGGGGTAAGATGATTTGTTCCAGATCTCGGATTGTAACGTCTTTAGTAATAATCACCTCTCCTTCTACTGCACTGAGGTCTAATGTTTTAACGCGCAATCTATCAAGATCATCAATCGTAAAGTCACTCTGTTGATCGATAATTAAAGTTCTAAGTCTGAGGAGAGACAATGCTGAAATACACTCGCTGTTGCTATGCGGTCTCACCAAAGGCATATTATTTAGTATCAAAGTATTCTTATCTCTAGTGAATTCATACCCTTTATTCGACTTCTCTTTATTGAAAAACATTAAAAGTTCGCTGATAACTTCGTTATAGGCAATAGTCTTAATTTTGCGGTGATTCCAATCATACTTGACTATTGCCAAAAGAATCTCACTATGTTTTGGCGTGATTTTATCGTAACTTTTTTTCAAAAAAGAAATAAGTTCTGGGAGCTTTGGGCGCTTGTCTCTTGAATAAGCGTGGTCAGGGGAAATTTGAGCAATATCAATCATCGCCCACGAGGATGACTGTGGTATTTCCCTACGAGTATTCAGCGCGAATACAAAGTCCATCCTTACGATTGCCGCTTTACAAAAGTTATAGTGAATAAGCGAATTCTCACTATCTCTCTGAAGAGCATGAGTAAGTAAAACCATAAAGGTCTCTTCATTGGGAATGAGAAATCTATTCAATAAACTATCATAATAGGATTCGGAAATATCACTAATTTTATTATTATAAGCAATCCTATTTGAATTAATAGTTCGGTCGTAGGTCGAGAAAAACTCTGTATTTCTCTCTAATTTTTCTTGAACAATGTTTGTGCGCTCCTGTTCTTTTTTAGCTCTCTCACGAGCCTTGGTCATTTGGAAAAGAGCTGACAGTAATATTGAGATGAATATTAAAAAAATTCCAACTGAATTCTTGTGACGTTTCAAAAAGAGACTAATTTCTCTAATAAAGTTCTTAGGTTCCACGCTCACAGGATAACCCGAAACGCATTTATAAATATCAAGTTGGAACTCACTTACTGATTGATATCTATCACATGGGGCTAATTGAAGAGATTTATCAATTATAGCCTGAAATCCCTTGGAGTTTTTCACTGGAAATTTCACCTTTTCGTATGAACCATTCTTTGTGTTTTTTAGAATTTGTTCTTTATTCCCTTGAAATGGAGCTTTTCCTGAAAGCACAAAATATAGCAAGCACCCCAATGAGAACACATCAGTACGTTGATCTTTAGACGATTCCGTAATGACTTGCTCAGGAGCCATATAACCCGGAGTTCCTTGGATCGCGCCGTAGAGAGTTTTTTGTTTATAGCTTGATAGGATTGGGCGTTCCATAATGGGGTTCTCCAGAGATTCCTCAAGGTGTTTACCGAGCCCCCAGTCGCAGACTAATACTTCACCATAATCGTCGCATTGTATATTTTCAGGCTTCAAGTCTAGATGCACAATGTTTCTTGAGTGCGCATAGGATACTGCATCGCAAACTTTAATGAGAGCATTGATTGACATAGCCTTATCATTCGCTTCAACAAAGTCTTTTAAAGTATTGTTCCCTCTAAGATCCATTGTGAAACAGGGGCGACCATCTTGAGTTAGAAATACATCTCTCACCTTAATAATATTTGGGTGTGATAATGAAGCCGTAAGCCATGCTTCATGGATAAATAAATCGTAATACTCTAGCCCCAATCCTGGACGCAACTCCGCGAGTGCAACTAAGCTCTGAATACGCGAATCATCACACCGATAAACATCCTTGATTGCCCCCTTACCAATGACTGTTACTTTTTGGTATCTGTCAGAAATACTCTTTAATTTATTATAAGATAAGCTGTATTGCATTATCTTCTCTTCATTGCTGTCAGTAGCCTCATTGTAGAAATCCAATAGCTTATTTTCAAGTGGCTCTCTAGTCATAAGCTCACTTTTCCATATCCGCAATTACGGCTTTAATCTCCATTACCAAGTTTTGCTTTACGCGATTACGTAGCACATAGACCGATGACGTGCTTAACTTAGTTCTCTCTGAAATTTCAGAAGTCGTCATATCTTGCATGTCTAGTTCAAATACCTGAATCGCCTTACCGCTGAAATTTTTTCTAACACTCTCTAAGGCTAGCTCTACCACAAACCCTTTCCACTCTTCATCAATAAATTTCTCTATCCCATTATCATTAGAAAAGTGAGGAGAATTGGGATCATAAAATACTTTCGTTTCGTATTTTTTTTGAGTTGAATCCTTTCTGAAATGCATCCGGACATTATTGGTAATAACTTTTGCAAGCCAACTTCGGAATGCCCCTTTACTACGATCGTATGATTTCAAAGACGAAGTCAAATTGAGTAAACATTGCTGACTTAAATCATCCATATCACTTTCCGGCACATTAAGTTTGTGTAAAACATGGAAAATAAACTTCTTATAACGCTCTAATAAAATCGCCCAAGCTTCCTGGTCATCAATATCAAGTGCTTTAGAAAGGAGAGTATGACTGGTTTCTTGAATATTATTAATAATTTTCATACAATAATATGAGCTGAGACTTTTATCAAACAAAAAAGTCATGGCGCTAAAATTAGCGCCATGACCACAATTATAAAATCCTCTACACTACAAAAGCAGAGGGTTTAATTACCCTTATCGCTTGCGGCGTACTACGAGAGCAAGACCACCGAGTCCGAGTAGAGCGATGGATGAAGGCTCTGGTATAGTTGACTCAACAGCATCAAAAACAAAACGTTCAGTGACATTATTAACAGATGTCCATGTTACTGAGCTAACACCCTGAATTGTAAAAGAACCCCAATCAGCAGTGTAACTTGGTGCCAAACCGGTAGCAGGATCAACCCCGACACCTGTAGCAACCACATCACTACCTGTAAACGTATACCAACCACTAGTACCTCCATCGATGATAACAGCACCTGGCACAAAAGACCAAGATCCAGCATCAGCACTAAAGGTGTTATTAGCAGTCGAATGGTTACTGTGAACTAACGGGTTACCAGTTCCTGTGCCGCCCGGAGCATAGCCAACTGTAAAGTCTACCAAGCCACCTTGGAAGTCAAACACGATCGTTTCACCGTCGTTTGAGTTTTTCTGAATGGTCGAAAGAGTTGAGTTAGATCCTCCACCTGTGACGGTGTAAGTGATACCGTTTTCGAGTGCTGTTGGCGTTGTGTTAACCGCTAAGGTTACTGCACTGGAAGTTCCTGCTGTTAAAGAGAAGGCCAGAACGCTAGCAACCGCATTTTTTCTAATAGTATTTTTCATATTGTAATTTTTTAAAGTAGAAGATTTTTGCAACTACATATATGAAATGCGGCTCCTCGGTATTTCTTAACAACAAATCTCATTTTTTGTGGAGATATTAAAATTTGATACTAACCTCTGGTTATAGCGCTCTGCTTTCCAACACCACCGATAGTTGACAAGTATTCGGTTTCTCATAGGTTTATTGGTAATGACGAATCCTTTTCTTAACCCGACCTCTCCTCCCGACTGGGTGGAAATGACTCCTGAGCACTTAGAACCTGCGATCACTACAGCTATCCAAGAAGCGAAAGCTGCGATCGAAGCCATTATTAAGCAAGACCCAGCGAGTCTTACCTATGACTCCACTTTTCAGGCTCTCGAGGATGCTACCGAATCTCTCTACCGCGCTTGGGGACGAGTGAACCATCTTGATTCCGTTGCCAACAATGACGCGCAGCGTGAAGCGCTCAACCAAATGCTTCCGGTAGTTACGGAGTTCTCTTCCAGTATCCCTCTCAATGGTGAGCTCTGGGCCGTCCTCAAAGTAATGCAGACGAAAGCGAGCACCGCTGAACTCTCCCCGACCAAGCTCCGACACGTTGAGGAAACCTGCGCTTCCTTCATCAATGCAGGGGCTGATTTACCTCCCGCAGAAAAAGAACGTTTTGCCTCCATCCAGTCTGAACTCAGCCAGAAGACACAAAAGTATTCCGAGAACGTGCTCGATTCGACCAATGATTGGGAATTGATCGAGCCTGATGATTCCCGTTTAGCAGGACTTCCCAGCTCAGCGGTGAAGGCCGCTGCCGCGGACGCTCTGGCGAAAGGGCACGGCACAGAGGAGGCTCCCCAATACCGTTTTTCACTTCAGTTCCCCAGCATGTTTCCTGTGATGCAGTTTGCGGATAATGATAGTATCCGGAAAGAAATCTGGGCCGCCAACCAAGAGGTCGGGAAAAAGGACGGGTTTGATAACTCAGAGCTCATCCGAGAGATCATTAAACTCCGCCAAGAAAAAGCACAACTCCTCGGGTTCGATTGCTTCGCGGACTGGGCCACGAGCCGCCGCATGGCAAAATCTGGGGCCAAGGCACTCAGCTTCACGACCGATCTCCATGTAAAAGTGAACGACGCTTTTGAGGCTGAGACGGCCGAACTCCAAAACTATAAGGCTGAAAAAACGGGAACCACCTCTGCCCCTATGGAACCGTGGGAAACCTCGTATTGGGCAGAGGAACGACGCAAAGAGCTCTATGACTTTGACGAGGAAGAAGTACGGCCCTACTTCCCGCTGGATCGTGTGATGCAGGGGCTGTTCGACCTCTCAACACGGATCTTAGGGATCGAAATTAAGGAAGCCTCCGCGCCTAGTCACTGGCATGAAGAGGTGAAGTATTACGATCTTAAGGACAGCAAGTCAGGTGACCTTCTAGGCTCATTCTATGCCGACTGGCACCCGCGCGAGTCAAAACGCGGTGGAGCTTGGATGAATTCATTTGAAACTGGAGTTCCCGCACAGGGAGATTCTCCACGCGAGCCTCACCTAGGCCTCATCTGTGGGAACATGACCAAGCCCGTCGGCGATCAACCCGCCCTCATGACGCACCGCGAGGTCGAAACTATCTTCCACGAATTCGGCCACCTGATCCATCAGCTCCTCAGCGAGGTGGAGGTGAAGGCGCTCTCTGGCACGAATGTCGCCTGGGATTTCGTTGAACTCCCCTCTCAGCTGATGGAGAACTTCTGTTGGGCGCGTGAATCGCTCGATTTCTTCGCGCTCCATCACGAGACTGGCGAACCGATTCCAGAAGAGCTCTACCAGAAAATGCTCGCCGCGCGAAATTACATGAGTGCCTCTGGCTTCATGCGCCAGCTAGGACTTGGGAAGTTAGACCTAGAACTGCACCATAACCTCACGCTAGACTTCACGAAAAGCTGGGAGGAGATCGATAAACAAGTCACCGCCGGATATCGCGCGACTTTAGCGACGGAATCGGCGAGTATGGTCTACCGCTTTAGCCACCTCTTTTCTAGCCCGACGGGTTATGCCGCGGGATATTATTCCTACAAGTGGGCCGAGGTGCTGGACGCCGATGCCTTCACAAAGTTCGAGGAAGAGGGCCTTCTCAATCCAGAGGTAGGAATGCAGTATCGCGAGGCCATTCTCTCCAAGGGGAACTCCGCAGAACCCGACCAACTCTTCCGCGACTTCATGGGACGCGACCCTGAGTTAGAGCCTCTGCTGAAGCGGTCTGGGATTTCACAATAACACTATGCCTCAGGATCTGCGCAGAGAAACCGGTATTCTCCTCCCCCTCTGGACCCTCTCTCATGCGGGAGACCTCGGGATTGGAGACCTGTATTCTCTGCGTGCCTTTCTGCCCTGGTTAGCGGGTGCGGGACTAAACTTTGTGCAGCTTCTCCCCGTAAATGAGACTGACAGAAGCTCCAGCCCATACAGCGCCATTAGCTCGGTTGCGCTCGACCCGATCTACCTCGATCTCAGCCAGATCCCCGACGCGGAGATCCCCCCCGCACCTACACGCCAAGGTGAGCCCGTGAATTACCCACAGGTGCGTGAGGACAAAGCTCGCATCTTACGGGCCGCCTTTTCTTGTTACACAGCAACAAAAGTCGAGAACTCAGACTTCCAAAAGTTTCGTGAACGCGAAGCGGAGTGGCTCGAGCCCTATTCAATCTTTCGCCTCTTGATGCAGCGCGAGGGTGATTCCCCCGCCTGGGAGGACTGGAATCCTGAATACAACACCGCCGCAAAAGCACGAGCATGGATTAACCAAAACCTCACAGAAATTGAGCCTGAACTCCTCTATATTCAATGGCTCCAATGGCACTGCCAAACCCAATGGACTGAAGTGAACACTTACGCCCGAAGCCTGAAGATTAAGCTCATGGGCGACATTCCAGTGGGGGTATCTTTCAACAGTGCCGACGTCTTTTTTGAGAGTACCAACTTTGATCTCGAGTGGTCTGGTGGCGCACCGCCTGAGACCTTCTTCAAGGACGATCAGTTCGCCATCAAGTGGGGGCAAAACTGGGGCGTCCCGATTTATAACGACGCCTATCTCAAGCAGACTGATTTCGCGTGGTGGAAACGTCGCGTCCGCAAACACACCGAGATTTTTTCCATGTTTCGGATCGACCATATCCTTGGGCTCTACCGCTTCTACGCCTTCCCGTGGAAACCTCAGCTAAACGCAAGCTTCCTCCCCCTCACCCATGAGCAGGCCAAGCAACGCACCGGGGGGAAACTCCCCGGTTTTAAGCCGTCTGCGGATGAAAATGACGATCAGAAAGCAACAAATCTTGCCCGTGGGAATGAATTCATTACGCATATCCAAGAAGCAGCCCAAGACGCCAAAATCATTGCGGAAGACCTAGGCGT
>CALKLP010000239.1 GCA_937991965.1 uncultured Verrucomicrobiales bacterium | reverse complement strand
GAGTTGTTCGAGTTGTTCGAGTTGTTCAGACCATTATTGACAATTACAGAGTTACTTGAGTTACTTGAGTTACTTGAGTTATTACTGATGGAGGGTGAAGAAGGAGAACTTGCGTTGTTCTGGTTGCTAGAACTTACAACCCCTCCTGACGATCGGTAGCTGCCTGTTGTGCCTGAATTAGAAGATCCTTGAGTATTCAAACCAGGAGGCAAGGTTGGGGCTTTTCTGACGCTAGGGCGGCGTATTGCAGAGTTAGAATTTCGAGTGTTTGTATTACCATTTGCAGGTCTTTGGGTGTTTTGACGTTGGATGTTCCCTATATTTTTATTGAGCACAGGCATCTTGATTTTTGGAGCGACAGCAAGTAGTTTGTCATCGTATTCAACCCATCCTTCTTCGCCGTTTTCAGAAATTTTGACGCGACTTTTTCGGTAATCAAACCCTTCTGCTTGTTCTACTTCTACAATGCTAATTTCCTGCTCTTTTGCGACCATGTTAGAGCCGTTTGTGTTAAGGCGGCGACGGTCGCTACGGTCTTTCTTATTGATGATCGTGATCGTGTAGTTTCCGTCAGTATGATTCATAATACCGGCAAGACTCCATTGCCCCATTTTAGTTTCAACTGTCTCAGGTGGCGGCTTTGTCGTGAATGGCGAGTTTGACCAGAGGGCACTGAATTCTCTCGCGTTCCTTTTCTTAGGAGGCGCAGCTACCGCGACGGCAATGAAGAATATGAGGGAGAAAATTTTCATGCTAACTTTCGGAAGGGAGATACCATTTATCGATAACTACTTTTGCTTCGATGAGCGTATCATCACTTTTACTGGGATAGAGCCGGAGGAAGGTGACGCGTTGAAAGAGCTCTGGGTTGTCGAGAGCGGAAATCCAATTGTAGAAGTTTTGCTCCTTACCTGAGATCGTGAGATCCATGCGAGAGCGATGATAGATACGGCCTTCTGTAGCAATTGCGGGGAGAAGGGTTTGGGATTTAATCTCGAGCTGATTACGCACTGCCATGGATTCACAGAGTTTCTGGAGACTACTTTGTGCACTTTGCTGTGAGATGGGCTCTGGTTCATGTGTTGTTAACCAAGTCTGTTCATCATGAATCAGCTCTTGTGTTTCTGAGACAGCCTTTGCGGTTTGTACTTGTTGTTGCGCATTTGTGAGCTTGAGTTGAGCCGCTTGGTAACGCGGTAGGTAGATGGATTGGTATACGAACACGACTCCGACACCGACTAGGGTCAAGAGTAGTAGGCCTAATAAGGTTTGTTCGCGTTTAGACATGAGATTTAGAGTTGTTCAGCTCGGTAAGAGAACTTCCAACCGGTCTGAGATTTTGTCGGAGCTTGGTTGGTCCAGGTTAGTGTTTGGAAGGGTTTATGTTTCTGTAAGCGTTCATCAAAGTCTAGCGCGATATCAGAATTTGGTGCTTCTCCTTCAATGTAGATGGTTAACTTAGTCGCGGTGCCGTCCTCCGATGGTTCGTGGAGGAATTCGGCGCGTCTGAAGCGGAGCTCTCGGTTCGGAATAATGCTGGCCGACTCCCGTAGTAAGGTCAGAGGAGTGTTTTCCGTGGTTGTCAGAACGGTCAGCTCGTTCCATTTATCGGTGTGATCCAGTAAGGCCTGATTCTGCTGGGTGAGTTGGAGTGCTTCATCAGCCGCATAACTCGCGCGTTTTTCAAGGTCAATGAGTCGGTATGCTGCGAATGCAATGAAGCCGATGAGTAAGAGGGCAGCTAATGATCCAATGATGTTTTGATTACGCTTTTGTTTCGCTAAGATCCGCTCAGCACGCGTGTCCGCAGGTAGCAAGGTTCCGTCCATCGGGAAGGTTGGCGGAGGCTTTTCTTCCAAAACTAGCTTAGCTCCTAAACGGGATTCTAGTTGCTCAATCCCCTCGGGTCTGATTCCTACTTCTTCTGTCCAGATGATAAAGCGCTCCGGTGAGGAGGCGATAATTTGCTGCTGTTGGAGTTGAGTTAGAGTGAGATTAATTTCCTGTACAGATGCTGCTTCCAGCGTCTTAGTCGTTAGTCCTTGGTAATGCACGACTTCACTGGAGGTATTGGACACGCTCATGACCCATTTTCCAAACTCTTTCCAAAGCGTTACGCTGTTGGAGGCATGCTGGAAGCAACGAGGAGATACATTAAACTGGCTTGGCGAAGTTGTAGGCAGGGTGCCTTCCGCTGGGGCTCTTAAGACATCTATGCTGTAGAGTGACTTTTCTGGATTTGAGGAGGTGAGTGGGGAATATTGTATTAAGACGCCCAACTCATCGCTTTGTGCTAGCCCCATTCGCTCGATCTGTAGGTTGATGAGGTCAGCAGTCGCATCGTCATCGGCATTTGGGTTCCAAAGTTCGAGGGCGGTTAGTTCGCACACAGGGAAGGCCATGCAGAAATTTTTGCTCGAGGGGATCTTATCAATTTCCAGAGCGAGTTCTTCTTCAGTTTCCTTGATTCGTTGAGCTTCCTTTGCCTGAAGAGACCAGAGATCCCATCCGGAGCTTCCGGGAATTAGCAGGATTTGATCGTTTTTACTCTTCTTCATGGGTTAGGTTTTCCAGGGTCTCAATGCGCTCTAATATTAATGGCCTAGCAGATTGAAATTGTAAAGATAAGTTAATGGTAAGCGCGGTAGATCCACTCCAGCCTTTGCTTGAGATGACTGCGAAGCGAGGGGTCTTGCCTTCTATCGTGTAGCGTCCTTGCAGCTCAGACCCGTCTCCTCCGCTGGCCTCCGCGAGCAGGGCATTGATGTCAGGGGTAGGCATGTCGTCTTCAGTGCCAATCATTCCATCGTCGCCCAGAAGGCGCTCTTGTAGTATTCGGGCACTCCCTTCATCAATCGATTTTCCAAAGTCGGTCATGGAGGCGAGTGCAATGATTTCTGGGGAGGCAGAGGTTAGGTCGATTTCTCCTGTGGTCCAGATATTGAAGTAGGTTCGCCAGTTTGGTTGGGCGATTTCTAAGGCTTGGAAGCCGTTAACATATTGGAGCTCATCCAGCGTTTTGAAAAAGCGATTAAAGGGGCGTCCTGCAAATCCCTCTCGTTCATAGTTCGGCTGTTCCCACCCTGAAATGGTAGTGACTTGGTCGTCAGGGTCAACCCATTCGACGAGGCAGTGCAGGAATGTTTGCGCATCCCCCTCATCCATTCCCCAGGCCTGAGTGAAGAGTTGATAGAGGAGGGAGGAGGAAATAGTGCCGTCATTAGAATCCAAAGTTGTTTTCAGGTCGCTGATGAGGCTGTTGATCCCAAAGGTCTGCGCGAGAGACGTTCTAGAAGCCTCATATCCCTCGGTGTATTCCGTGTTCTGGAAGCGGAGAAGGGGATCTCCATTGTTGACGTTCTGGTGAGCGGCGAGCGCGATTCCTTTTTCTGCTAATTCCCGAGCGCGACGTCCGTGGCTCTCGGAGGTCGAGATGTCAGCCTGCATTTTTACCACCGCAATGGAGGCAAAAATAGCCATCGATAAAATCCCCATAATCCAGAAAATCGCGATCAATGCGCTTCCTCTCTGATAGGAACAATGATGTATCTTAGAGAATTTGATAAACAAGAGAGTGAAGTGCTGTGCACCGAGTGAAAAGAGAAAAGGTGGGGTTTTACAGAAAGCGAAACCACCACCTTTTTACATCAAAAAAGCTCCATAAAAATGGAGCTTTTGAATAAAGATGTGAACTGGGTGAGTTTACTTGGTGCCAGAAACATAGGCCGCTTGGCTCATGCCAGCTTCTACCTTAGTCTGTCCACCGTGCCAGCTCATCATGGAGCGGAGGCGTGACCCTACTTCTTCGATCTGGTGTGTTGCTTCTTCTTCACGGATCTTGGAGAAGCGTTGGTATCCACCTTCGTATTCTGCCATCCACTCTTTTGCAAACTCGCCGCTTTCGATTGTTTTGAGCTGCTCTTTCATACGCTCTTTTACTGAAGCGTCGATGATGTTAGGTCCTACTGATACGTCACCCCACTCTGCTGTTTCAGAGATGGAGAAGCGCATTCCTGCGATTCCAGACTCTACCATGAGGTCAACGATGAGCTTAAGTTCGTGTAAACACTCGAAGTAAGCCATTTCTGGTTGGTATCCAGCTTCAACAAGTGTTTCGAAGCCTGCCTTAACAAGCGCAGAAGCACCACCACAGAGAACAACCTGCTCACCAAAGAGGTCAGTATTTGTTTCCTCACGGAATGATGTTTCGAACACACCACCACGCGTGCAACCGAGGCCTTTTGCCCATCCGAGTGCGATTTCGAGCGCTTTACCCGTTGGGTCTTGGTGAATTGCAACGAGCCCTGGAACTCCTTTGCCTTGCGTGAACTGGCTACGAACGGTGTGGCCAGGTCCTTTAGGAGCAACGATTCCTACGTTGATGTCCTCTGGAGGAGTGACGAAACCGTAGTGAACTGCGAAACCGTGGGCGAAAAAGAGAGTCTTACCAGCAGAAAGGTTAGGAGCGATTTCCTTTGCATAGAGATCTGGGATGACGGTGTCTGGAGTTGCTACCATAATTACCTCTGCCGCTGCGACAGCCTCAGGAACATTCATGACTTGGAAGCCGAGCTTAGAAGCAACTTCACGTGATTTAGAGGTGGCGTGAAGGCCGATGATGACTTCACATCCACTGTCCTTAAGGTTGAGTGCGTGAGCATGCCCTTGTGATCCAAAGCCAATGATTGCGAGTTTGCGGGACTTAACCGCGTCAATGTTCGCGTCTGCGTCTGTGTAAATTTTAGCTGCCATATTTCCAGTCTGTTATTTGATTTAGGAAGGGAAACGTGGTCATAATCCGCCTGTGCGTCAAGCATGCTTGCAGAAAAGTTTTCAAACTCTCCGAATTTTAACCTTTTTTCTCGCGATTCTTTCTATCAACCTAGGAAATACTATGATTCACCCCACCGCAATTATCTCACCAGAAGCGCAAATCGCAGCAGGAGTAGAGATCGGTCCATACTGTGTGATCGGAGAAGGCGTTTCCATCGCATCGGGTTGCCGCTTGCACGCTCATGTGGTGGTCGAGAAGAATACCAGCATTGGAAAAGACTGCGAGTTCTTCCCCTTTGCCGCTATTGGGGGGCGCACACAAGACCTCAAGTATGATGGAGAACCAACGAGCTTAGTGATAGGGGAGAGGAATGTCTTCCGCGAGAACACGACCGTGCATCGTAGCACGAGCAAGAAAATCGCAACCACGATCGGCTCGGATAACAATTTCTTAGCTTACTCCCACATTGCGCATGATTGCATCGTGGGAAATCATGTCATTTTCTCTAACAATGGCACTATTGGTGGTCATGTGGTAGTCGGTGACTATGCCATTATCGGTGGACTCGCGGGTGTGCATCAATTCTGCCGCATCGGGAAGCATAGCATCATCGGCGGATGTACCAAGGTTGTTCAAGATGTGTCCCCTTACATGATAGTCGACGGAAGTTCTCCGTCTGTCCGAGGAATCAATGTCATCGGAATGCAGCGCCGAGGGTTCTCTGAGGAGCAAATCAGAGAGGTCAAGCAAGCGTACAAAGCCTTGTTCCTGAAGAAGAAAAAGAATCTCAAGGAGGCGCTGGAGCTATTTACAGACGCCAAGGGCCTTGGTCTTGAGGTGCGAGAGTTTATCACAGCCTCCGAGCGTGGAATGACTCGGTGAGTGTTGGTTTTAGCTGAATGTGACAGTAATGCCGAACTTTCCGTGTAGGTTTTCACGAGGGTGCCATTGACCTTTTTTACTCATGAACCTCCTACGAAAAGAGCTAATGATTTTTTCTTTTCTCAACAGGGAGAGCGTGTTTCTGTAGGGCTTATGTCGAC
>CALKLP010000238.1 GCA_937991965.1 uncultured Verrucomicrobiales bacterium | reverse complement strand
CCCCCCCTCCCCCCCCCGGCGCCGCTTCCCAGCTTAGAAGCATCTCGACTATTATCATCCTTGCCAAACCGGTTGCTCGGCACGAGGTACCAAAACTGAGCCCATCTTGACTGTTGGTGTATTTCTGAGACATGAGACTTAAATGAGGTTGGGAGCTGAGTATCAACACTTGAGTAATTTCAGCCATTCCTTCTTCCTGCAAAAATAGGCCTTACATTGACTATTAACGTGCGAAGGTATGTGTCAGATGCCGAAACACGAGCGAGCGCCATTATATTGCATCTCACACCTCTATCTATTGGTATCATTAGAACTGGAACTCTTCCGATATATAACACCAAAAACGATTCACTGATTGATGCATTTCCGAGACCGACTGGGAAAGAGAAGAGAATTTCAACTAGTTGCGTGTTTTCTTTGTTTCGGCAACACTTACCATTGCTCTATATATCTTACGTCTTGTTATATGTCAGATATCGAAACACGAGCAAGTGCCATCACATTGTTGTACAAAATATGGATGGAGCCCAATACACTTTATGATGTATGTTTTCCAATCCAAAGCATGGGTGCCGGTGATGCCAGCGATGCCGGCACGCATGCGGATCCCTTGTACTTTGTCATTTTTGGTAACGGGCTATTAATAGGTCGTTGTCGAAAACGATTGGTTGCTAGAGTGATATCAGGTTCTCCTTCGGTAAAAAAGCCTACCGTTAGGGCAACAAGCAAGGTGGGCCAACGTACTAAACAGGAAGTGACTTTTACGGCATCGCAGACGGTGGTAGATGCCATTGTCATCTTAGTCCGTCAGGTCACAACCTGCGACCACGGCACCACAAGGTTTTTAGGCCGCGGGTATACGTACCCCTCCATGATAGGTTTGGGATTGTCTGCTCCAGCGTTATCCGATCTTGGATTCGGCAATCTCGCACATCCGACAGACTGAAATCGGGGGTATTCAACTGAAAACGAATTACGCAGGATACCATTTTACCCTTGAAGCTCTTTGACGCTTCTGGATCGCAGAGCCTCAGTGGCTGGATGACAATGCAGGCGTTAGAGCCTAGTGCTATGCGATTGAACTTCGAATTAATCCCAACGAAAAGTAAAGACAAGGTTTGCTGGGGGCTCTCAGGAGATGAACCTCAGACGTTCTCCAGGTAGAAACCGTCGGGCCACGACTTATTCGCGTAAGCTGCAATTCATGCGCAATAGATTGTTTCGTCGACGGAATCACGGAAGGCGCTAGTATCATTAATGGCCAGGGAATCACAAAGTTCGACCCCGTCGAGATAACGTGCAAGCGCACGTATTGCAGTTTTTCGAATTTGACGTCACACGGGATTCCACTTGAAGCTCGACACAACCTGGCACAACCTGGTACGATCTGGCACAGCATGGCACAACCTGGGACAACCTGGCACAACCTGGCACAACCTGGCACAACCTGGCACAACCTGGCACAACCTGGCACAACCTGGCACAACCTGGCACAACCTGGCACAACCTGGTACAACCTGGTACAACCTGGTACAACCTGGTACAATCTGATCCAGCTCGTAGCCCATACTCGGTTCTATCGGAATGAACACGAAAGAGGTGCATAGGATGGATCCCCTTACATCCTTACCAGTCGTGTATTTATCTGAAATGCCTGGTAGCTAAACGCTAATCTACTGCGAGTTAGCTTTTTTAATGGTAGTAGTGTACACATACGTCCAAAGATTGTCAATGAAAGCTCCCCAAAAGCGTTGTGTTGCACACGTTGGCCAGGAAGAAAACAAAAATATAGCGAAGTACAGCATACAAACTGTAAGGTGAGCAGAAACGCCTGTGATATAAAGTGTTTCTAGTGGCATCACCGATATAGTTGAGTCACGTTGCGTAGGATGATCAAGTGCTACAAATGGCAAGCTATCACAACCCGTCAGCAAGATACGTGTATTAGCATTGTGTAATTGTCGCCCGGCATGATCCCACCAACATTTTAACACAATCTGGTGCAACCTGACGGCGAAACGCGGGGCTAAGAACGAGGACGACAGAGGTGGGAGGCGCCAGTATTCCACGAAGCAATGGTAGAGCACGAATGGTTATATAAGGGTGTGATTATAGCTTCATGTAAACGCTCGACCTGCTAGACAACTAGTTTGATGGTAATACCGTGAAAGAGAAAAAAGCAGTACAAAACGCTTGTTGCTGAGGCTCGGTAAATATTTGAGGCGTGGGTCAGACACTTGGCAACAACGATAAGACAGAGCTACGAAGAACACGGGTAGATATACATTATAGAAAGTAACTTCAATGGCATCACAGATCGCAGATGGCCAGTGACATCGCATGCCGGAGGATCACAACTTGGAACTACGGCACGATAACATGGAGGTACGACGAGAATATACATATGGTGTGTATGTAAAACAATCGTCTGGGTCAATTCTACTCAAAACTCGGCGCAACCCGGAACGACCTGGTGCGGGCCATAAACCTCAGACGCGGAATTGCACGAAACAAGCCCTATATAAATGGACGACAGCGGGGACTTCCGTTAGTCGTCGACGGGTTTACGCTATCCTTGATCAGCGGCCCGATACCAACAGCAGATCTCGATCAACGACCAGAGAGTCGACGTATGTGATACTGCGTATGAGAAACGACTCTCAGACATACGATGATCAAAACAACATTTTTGGAGTCTCACTGGGAGCAGTATGTTGCAGATGGTCGCCAAGAAAAAAACAAAGAGCTATAAAGGCAAGCATACAATTAACTTAGGCGATAGTACTCGATTGAAAAATACGTCGGCTGTTTCATAGATTACAACAACAAGGCGGCATCGTTGTCCGGAAGACGACAAAGCTCGACGGCAGGAAGATTGCATGGGTTATCAGGACACGGTCCGGATACGCATCGTAGCATCATGAAAGGTGTCCGGCGTATCCCCGCTTAAACCTTGGCACCACCTGACACCACCCAATGACGATACTCGGAGCTCGCAATGACTCCGGCAGGTGTCGGAGAAGAGGGAGGGTCCGCCGAAGTTTCAAGATTATGCGTCCCCTTGAGCCTCCCAAAGCCACAGAACCATGCGTTCCCTTCCCGACCAAGATCTATCCCGAGAGCTACAGATATTAACGTGCAACATACAACAAAGGTCAGAGGAGCAAGAGTCTGGCGGATTATGTGGTGTAAGGCACGTTGTGCAGACGATTCGCACCTACCTTGGTCCGAATAAAGCTTCGGTCGTGATGATGGTGCTGTGGTGTAGGCGACCTTGACGCCGACACGCTGTACGACAACAGTTCACACTGACTGAATATAACACCCTCTCAGTTGTAGACTAAGCTTTCCTGCAGCAGGGGCAGTACTCCGAGGGCTTGGTCTGGATCTGTTGTGTTATAAGGGGCGAAGGGCGAGCCCAGACACAAAAAAAAGAAACCAAGGCTGGTGATTTGGCTGTTGAACGCTGATTGGCCCACACACTCATTTTTGCAAACCACATTTGTTTTCAGTCGCCGGATATATGTTGATTCAATGTTGCACGGCATGGCAGTTACCGGTAGTTGGCAGGCGATGATACGCCAAAGCACGTGATTGCACGTCATTTAAGTTTTTGTCGGCAACAATTAAATGCAGATCACACGAGGTCGATAGCCCTTGTAATAGACGCCGTGATTTTAAATGGAAAGGGACACACTCGTATCAGGCGGCGTCCTGTTATCTCATTGTCCGCCCTGCCCCCTCTCCCCTTTTGTCCTTCCAGGAAAAAACAGCGTAGTGGAGGCGGGGAGAAAGTATGAGATAATAATCCGTATCCTCTTTACGCGCAGTGTGTAGAGGACAGTTTGTCGTAGGGGAGGCGGCGAGGTATGTCCCTAATAAAGAGACTCAATGCATGGGACGTCATGGCGACAATAAACGTGTGAATCGTCTTTTGTGTTGACGACATCACCTGGCGCAAATTATAGCGGTGGGTGAACGTTGTACTGATGTGCACGCAAACGAATTATTTATGGTCAGGGGATGCTGTGTACCGTACGTGGAATCGTGCCTGTTTCAATATCGTACGTCACATTTATTTGCACTTGGTAATGGATAGAGTTGACGAGCCAATGTCAGTCGCTCTTGGATGTTGCACAATAATATTGGTTGGCGGCAACAATTTCGGTAGGTATGGTGTACGTACTTGGTGGTAATGGATAGGGTTAACGGGCCGATGTCAGTCGCTCTTGGATGTTGTACAGTAATATTGGTTGGCGGCATCAATTTCAGGATGTGTGGTAAACGTGGTAAGATTTCCCATGAGTGTTTAGAGGTAATGTTCAACGCTTTGGTACTGTGTTTGAGGGGAATCGAACCTTTGATGTACTCCTCGTTTATATCCCCGTTGAAAGTAGAACTATATATCGATAGTGTTCCCTGAACCCGCCACTACTTGATGCATGTGGTCGCGTGCAAGCTAGGTAGTGCATGCTGCGCTCGCGATGCCTGCCACCCTCGCCGCTCTTGGTGTCGTCTTTCAAGCTTTTCCCGCTATATGTCCCTGTGAGTCCCGTCCCCCGCGCGGAGAGATATAAGCCGTGCCCTGTGGGGCTCGTTCTACCACTCGGATGCGACCGGCCTCAATCTCCCAGCCTCCTCCTGCTGGCATCCGCTCTGTCCGGACATATAATACCGGGATGTATTTTTTGGTTTAAAAAAAAACGGTCCTTACATTCGGACATGTCTTGTTGCCCCGCAAAAATTAACACACCCGGTCAACCACGCCCACACACGCTCTCGCTCCTGCCTCGACGAGCGGTCGCCTACCTATGTGGCGGGAGAACGCAGGCTAGTACCCTTGTGAATACCCCATGCCCACGCACCCACGTCGAGATCCGGGGTCGAAACGACCCAGAGCGGCGCCCCCCCAAACCCCTCGCTAGTCCGATCCACATGTATGTGTGTATAATGTGGCTACTACTAGTAAGTTGCTGCCACTGCTGCTGCTGTTGCACTGCTGCTGTCAGGGTTAAATCCGTCCAGGCGGTTGCTTCTACTGCTGCTACTGTACTGCTCCTGAGGTTAATTGAGTAGCGGGCCTAATTTTTACCAACAAAACAACGAAGAACAAAACTTGAAGTATTCATCAAAATAGAAAAATTTGAAAAAAATATTGGGTGGGGTGTTCCATATAACCTGCTCGTCACAGGGAGGCGGAACGCAATCCCTTGCCAAATAGAGCCAGTTAAGCGACGTGTAATGAGCTGACCGCCTCCACGGAGCTCGGCCCAGATCCAGACATGCTTCATAATGTACCCATGGCAGGTTATAGCTTTCCCAGCGACCGAAAGTGCGTGAAGAAACACTCGGCCGCTGGAGAGCGGGAAGATAAAAAACAATCAAGATCGTATTTTTCATCGACATGTAAATTCAAAATTTCACCACGGGAGAAATCGGACTCAAGGATCAACGCACAGTATTATAAGAGGGTAACCATTAGACCACCTGGGCGACCGTTTAGAAACTGTATAGGATCACACCATGTTTGAAGTGATGCTGATTTTTCTCACATCATATGAACGATAATTACAAGGACTTACCAGAAGACCAGGTGTCTGGTGTATCTCACGTATCGTTCGTTGCCTGTCACTCTCGCAGTTTATTTGAGATACTTAAAATACAGGTGAGCACTATAAGTACACCTGATACATATTTTTACAGTTCTTCAAAATGAGTGACACAGCAGGAGTACTCACCTGTTTTTTGTACTATGCAGTCAAGGGTCTTACAAGTACACGTCGTACGTGGATTCAAGCCCGGTACATGTGTGTACAAGCATCAAACACCCCCCTCTCGTGTTTTGGTGCGCTGTTGTTGGGAACGCAGATACGAGGAATAAAAACAGTTATTATTGTGTAGTGCGTTAATAGAGAGTCACCATGGATAGTGGATCACATCGAGAGAAAAGTAGCTAGTGGATCACCGCACTAGTCGATCACCCACAAAAACATGCATAGTGGATCACTCTGCGAGCGGACCGTAAAACAAATGCACAAATATAGACTAGATCATCTAAAATGGGATGCTATGGGGAATCTGACGGCCTTTTTCAAGTGTATACAACAAGCAGAGAAAACAATGTAGTCCTTCTCTATTTTTTATATAGCTCATAAGGTATGAATACATCATCAGGGAAATCCTTCGAGTATGATTGTTTGCATGAAACAAATCATGCGCAAAAGCCACGCCCAGAAACAGCAAAACAGCAGTCAGCACGCAGGGGTAAGAAATTATGGGAAACCTTTCGCCCACTTTGCAGCAACAAAAAGCTTTCGTCACACACGTCACACAACAAAACCCTTGCGATACGATCCACCGACGGATATATCCACCCAACTAAGTTCAAAAGGGGGCAATAGGGAACACAGGTATACATTTTTGGGGATCCGTAAGAAGTAATAGCCTCGTACAATTTTGCTACGAACTAAGTTTTTTTCCGGAAATCGATAATTCGGCGATTCGTTCCATGAATTCCCCGGGCTACTATCGACGTAAGTTGGTTCTAGACCTCGCGTCTTGCTCATGCAAACTTCAGGTTAGTGACAGAAAAACCCTCCATAGAGGTGCTTGGGCTGAAGCTCCCGGATTGATTGCCCCCTTGAAGCGAAAGCGCCGCGCTTTGATAGGGTGCCGAGGCTTGTCCCTCGGACCTGCTTCACATCTGCAAATCGTTCATCCCCGCTGCGTTCCCCAGGAAACGTTTCAGCGCATCAGTCCGACCGCCCGCGCAGCAAACCTTGGGTTGGCTGCCCCAAGACCCACGGGCACACGATCTCGGCCCTGCGTTGGTCCTTTAAAGCTTCCGTCGTTGTCGGTGTCACGTGCCCCGCAAATGTTCTTGACAGACGCAAGTGGAATGTCGCTGACCAGGGTGAGCTGTGAGGGCTAAGGCCTACGCGGCGCGATTCCTCTCGCGTCTGGTACAAACGAGTGCAGCGATCTGACACGATAAACGTCGAAAGCCTTGAACGACTTGGATCAGGGCCGAGATCGGGCGCCCGTGGGTCTTAGGGTAGCTGCCAACTCAAGGTTTGCTGCGCGGGCGGTAGGGTAGCTGCGCTAAAACGTTTCCTGGAGAACGCAGCTGGGATTAACGATCTGCACATTTAGCTACCAATACGTATATATTACACGTAGTACCTATCACTGCGCATACGCACGTCAGACTCAAGTCAATTGAAAAAAAGAAAATATATACTTCGAAGTATATATATACGGAGTATATATATACACCCCTACGAGGGGAGCATTTTTATTTTTAGTGGCGGGGCTTGCATAAGGCGGTGTGGTGCACCGAAATATTCCATTTTGACCGCCCTGTGGCGAAGTACCGCCCTTTTCGTTGTCGAGCGCTTGTAAGTGA
>CALKLP010000237.1 GCA_937991965.1 uncultured Verrucomicrobiales bacterium | reverse complement strand
CTATCGCTAATTTTGATAATATAGACGAAGTGAGAGAATTTTTAAAATACACTAAAGCGTATTATAATGCTGAGAAGCGTCCTGTGAGAACATTTTCAGCACTCAAAGTTTTGGAAAGTCTAGAGAAAATCCAAGGGCTACGTAAGTATGTTAGAGTTGGAGTAGTGATTTTTTGTGGGGTGATTTTAGCAATTATTCTTGGAACTATTGCTTGGTTAGAATTTCTCCATGAATCCTATATCATGGCCTTAATTCAGAGTTTTGGTGTTCCGCGAGGAGTGTTGTTTTTCCATTCCTTTATAGAAAATACACTGCTAACCCTTAGTGGCGTCGCGCTCGCGCTTTTTATTTGGCCATTTTTATATAATTCCTTAAGTTCAAAATTTTTCGACTTAAAGTTACGAGACGCTTCAGAACAAGTGCTACCAACCTATGATCTAACGATCCTCTTTGTGGCGGCCGTAACAGGTGTGTGTATTGCAATGCTTCCTGTTGCAGTTGGTTTGAGAAAGCAGATAGGTAATATTCTAAGCTAAATACTCTACAATTGAATCTACTAGAGAGGCTCCTTTGGGGGTAGTTTTGATTCGGTCGTTACATATTGTGATCAGCCCATGTTCGATTAAGATGTCTGGGTTTATATCGCCGAGGTATTGTTTGGAGCATCCTTGTTTGGTGCGTAACTGAAGCGCTAATCTCTCAAGTCTCCATGCCTCATCGTCAAGGTTTTCGTGTGAGTCAATCGCATTTCCTAAGGTCTGAATACGGGTGATGTAGGCTGCGGTGTCTGAGAGGTTTTGGTAGCGTTGCTTTGAGATACAGCCGACGGCAGAAGGTCCGATGCCTAGGTAGTCGTTCCCGCTCCAGTAGCCCCGGTTGTGGATGGAGTGAGCGTCTGGTAGGGCGTAATTGGAGGTCTCGTAGTGATCATATCCTGCGGCCGACAGCATGGTATCTGCGAGGTAGAAGAGTTCTTCGTTCTTTTCTGGTTCATCAGTGTATGTTCCGGCGAGAAACTCTTGGAAATAGGCTGTGTCTTCCTCGTAAGTCAGATTGTAGCAAGAGATATGGTCGGGCCTTAAATCAATCGCCTGTTGTAGGGTCTTTTGCCATGATTGTTTAGTCTGTCCGGGGGTAGAGAACATGAGGTCGATGTTCACGGCGGGGATCTCTGCCTCTCGTAAGACTTGGTAAGAGGCGATTGCTTCCTCAGGGGAGTGATCTCGGCCAAGAATCTTGAGCTGTTCTGGGTCAAAGGACTGGACACCGAGAGAAACACGAGTGACGCCAAGCTTTTTCATCAGTTGTGCTTTTGACAAGTTGAAGGTAGAGGGATTCGCTTCAAGTGTGATTTCGCGACACTGAGAAAAAGAAATCCGCTGATCTAGTCCCGTTAAGAGGATCTCTAGGTGTTTAGCGGAAAGTAAGCTAGGGGTGCCTCCTCCTAGGTAAATAGTGGTGAAGTCTAGTCGAATGTTTTTGGCTAAGTGCCAATCTAGTTCGGCCAGAAGCGCATGAATGAACTCTTCTTGTGCAATTTTCCCTGGTTTATGCTTGTAGAACGAGCAGTAGGGGCAGATTTCGTGACAGAAGGGGATGTGGACGTAGAGGTGCATTTAAACGTTGAATGAAGGGAGATTAGTCTGCTTAGTGGTTCTGTGCAAGACGTCAAGTTAGATGGGGTGTTAGTAAAAGAGGTGTCGAGATCGTTTTATCTTACCTTGAGGCTTCTCCCTGCGGATATACGAGAATTGATTTCCCTCGGATACTTATTGGCGCGTGCCAGTGATACGATCGCAGATACGGCACACATACCTTGGAGGGAGCGTAAGGAGTGCTTAAGGCTCTTTCGTGATGATTTTCTGGAAGGGGAAGCAAGTGCGGCTTTGTTAGGCGTATTAAGCCAAAAATTCGCGAATCAGAAGCACGAAGGTGAACGGGTGTTGATGGCGCAAGTTTCACCGCTCTTTCGTTCGCTCTATCAATTTGACGCCGATGAACAAGCCATGCTGACTCAGGTGATTGAGACGATTATTGAGGGGCAATTGTGGGATTTGGAGTATTTTCAGGAGAGCAAGGAACTGCAACATGTTGATAGTGCTCAACAGCTGGAGCTCTATACCTATCAAGTGGCGGGTTGTGTAGGTGAGTTTTGGACGCAGGTTTTAGCGCACCATGATTATATCGCATCGGAAGATGTAGAACGGATGTTAAGGGAGGGCATAAACTATGGGAAAGGGCTACAGCTCACGAATATTATCCGTGATATTGCAGAAGACTTTGAAAATGGTCGTGTATATATACCCGGCGGGCAGAATACGCGTGAAGGTGTTATAGAGTCCTCTGAGTCGTGGATGAATACGGCGGTAGGGTATTTGAAAGATGGAATCGATTACTCGAAAGCTTTACCCGTAGGGCGATTGAAGACCGCGACGATTTTACCTGCGCGGCTTGGCCTGAAAACATTAGAATTACTCAAAAATAGTTCTTCAGAACAACGAGCAATCAGTAGAGTTAAAATTTCTCGCACTACTGTATTCGCTACGCTTGTGAGGAGTCTTATTGTTTGATGGCAAGTAACTTGAACGACTGGTGACGTTTAATCTCGCTGGTGGTGGTTACCTTGATCATACAGATCTCTTTTCCTTCTCCACTTGGTGGACTTGTGGTGAGGTAGTAGGTCCTTCCTGGCTTACTTTTGGGAGTAGATGTGAGTTCTAGTGTGAATTTTTGATTCGAGGGAGCAATTTCCTTAATCTCAAAGTCATACCCTTCGAGAACTGTAATTTCAAAAGTCTTTGGGTTTGGAGGATCTCCACTTTTCCAAATATGTGTTTTTGGTGTCCAACTTATCGCTGGAGGCATTGTTGCCTCTACCGTTAGCGTCTGAGTAGGATGATGTTCGAATTTCACTTCGATGCTTTTGCGTGTAGTCCCGATAATGTTTCTGGTGTCAAGCTCAAGCTCTAAGGCTCCTCGTTGGCCGTTCTCCCAATTTTGTGGGCGTGTAATTGCCTTAAGGCAACCGCAATGCGTAAAGTAACTAGATACACTGGAGGTGGAATCTACCTCAAAAGGGAATTTGATCGTGATAGAGTTTTCCTTGGGGTCCAAGGTTTGTGAAATCTCTGTTGTTTCAAATTTTAACTGACTATAGCACGGAAGCAGTCCTGTAATTAGAAACAAGAGAGTTTTCATATCTCTGCGTAATTAGTCTAGCGTGAGAATAATAATCACTTTTCCATTTCGCCACTTTGGTCCTGTGATGATTACAGGTTCCTTTGGCTTAAAGATAAGTGTTTTTGTGCAAAAAACCTTTTTCTTGTCCTGCCAAAAAGAAACTTCGATTTCATTCCCTGAACTAGACATGTTTTTCGATTCGAAGCTCAGCATGAGCTTTTCTGAATCTTGTATAGGCTTCAACCAGTTCTGATATCCTTTGTAAACGTCTTGGTGGT
>CALKLP010000236.1 GCA_937991965.1 uncultured Verrucomicrobiales bacterium | reverse complement strand
TGCCGTTGATCGAAGTATAAATTACCGATCCTTAAAATTTGAGAAAAATAACTGGGAAGTCGAAATCAAAAATGGAGAGATTTTCGCCCGCGATGTGACTCTCGCGAATGAATTTAACCGAGCACAAGTCAAAATGCAATTCGCACTCAGACCACCTAGCCAAGAATACGTTGACGCCACCATGAATGGCATGCAACCCAATGACTACATCAAGCTGTTGCAAAGACCGTGGCTGGAAGAGCAAGGGTTAGAAATGTTAGCGTTAAAGAAATCCATTAGTAACCAACTCGGATCTTCATCACTTACATACAATGATTACGTAAAACTTCTTCAGACAGAAAAACACTTCTATGGAGACTGCTCTATCGAACTCCACAGCAAATCTTTCTCTGGTAAGGACGTCCTACAAGATACCTACCCTGCAGATGAGAATGGCATAAGAACGATGAAAGTCCCGTTAGAAGGCCACATCAAAAAGCTAACCCAATCGTTAGCAAACGACCTATACTACCTGAGCCACAAGATCAAGTAGCGCTGATACTTAAGCAAACTGTTCGAGAAAGCGTGTGTCGTTCTCGATCAGGAGACGAATATCACGAATACCATACTTGATCATCGCAAGACGGTCTATCCCCATTCCAAAAGCGAAACCAGTCACCTTGTCAGGGCTCAGCAAGTCATCCTTACGCTGCCCGTTGATCGTTGCAAAAACAGCAGGATCCACCATACCGCATCCTGCTACTTCCACCCACTTAGGATCCTGGCCTTTGGCACGAAGCATGATGTCGATCTCGAAGCTAGGCTCCGTGAACGGAAAGAAATGAGGGCGAAAACGCACCTCAGTATCTTTTCCAAAGAGGCATTGATAAAAATACTCTAGTGTCCCCTTGAGATCACCAAGGTTGACATCTTCTGCCACATAGAGCCCCTCTAATTGATTAAAGACAGAAAGGTGCGTGGCATCAATTTCATCACGACGATACGCAGAACCTGGCGCAATGATCCGGATCGGTGGTGTCGCCTTTTCCATTGTGCGCACCTGCACGCTAGAGGTGTGTGTGCGCAGCAGTTTCCCACTATTGAAGTAAAAGGTATCCTTCTCATTCCGAGCCGGATGATCCTGTGGCGTATTGAGCGCATCGAAACAGTGAAACTCGGTCTCGATCTCAGGCCCTTCAGCGAGTGCAAAGCCTAAGCGACGTAAAATCTGAATCGCCTCGTCCTTCACGATCGTGAGCGGATGCAGGGTCGCTTGTGGCGCAGGGTAAGCTGGAAGCGTAAGGTCAATATTCGCCACCGAGGCCGCATCAGCCGCCTCTTGGAGCTGTCCTTGTTTCTCCTCGAGGGCGGAATTAATCGCGGATCGAGTCTCATTCAGTAGTTGCCCAAAGGCCTTCTTCTCCTCGTTCGGAATCGTCTTCATCAGAGCTTGCGCGGCTGTTAAACGTCCTTTTTTTCCGAGGAAAGCCACTTTTTGCTCCTCTAAACTAGGTAGGGTCTCCGCCGCTGCTATCGCAGCAAGGGCCTCAGCTTGAATCTCATTTACATCCGCAGACATGGCTATGGCTTACGGTGGTTATTTTTGGAATGCAAGCACGTAGCAAAGGATTGTCGTATTCGGCTTGCCATCACGCATTCACATTGCTTTAACTTCCAGTATGGCAGTCGTCGCAACAAATCTAAAAAAAGGACAATGTATTAAGTATTCAGGAGACCTCGGAATCGTCCAAGGGCTAGAACACCGCACTCCTGGAAAAGGAAACGCCCTCATCATGGCTACCGTCCGCTCCGTCTCCTCCGGGAAACAAAAAGCAATTCGTTTCTCCTCAGACGAGAAGGTAGACATCGTTCCCACCGATCGTCAAAAACTCGAATTCTCCTACGCTGACCCATCTGGCTTCAACTTCATGGACCTTACTACCTATGAGACCATCACCCTCAGTGATGACCTCGTCATCGACGCGAAAGATTTTCTCAAGGAAGGATTAGAGGTCGAAGTCCTCTTCATCGATGGAAACGCGGTAACGGTAAGTGTTCCAGCGATCGTAGAGCTCGAAATCACTGAGTCCTCTGAGGGCATCAAAGGCGACACCGCCAACAACCCGACCAAACCCGCAATCTTAGAAACAGGCCTTACCATACAAGTGCCTCTCTTTGTGAATCAAGGCGAATCCATCAAGGTCAACACCGAGGATAAAACCTACGCAGGCCGTGCGTAACCCCCCTACTTCCGATGGCACTCCGTGAAAGCTACCACTTTTCGCGCCGCTTGAACCGCTGCGCGGTCACGGATATGCCCTTTGAAGATGGTCAGGTGATCTACACCGCCATCTTTTTTGGTTTTAAAGAGGAAGGATACCTCCGCAAAGACTACTCGACAGAAGGCTGGAATAACCGCCCAGAAGAAGATCAACCCCCCTTCTCCTCTTGGAAATCTAAGTGGAAAAAAGCAGCGAAAGTTGAAAACGACCAACCACTCGAAAAAAACAATGCCGAGTCGCTTCTTCAGCGTCTCAGTGCCGAGGACAAGCCCGAAACCGAGACCACACGCTACATCCTCGCCCTTATGCTCGAGCGTTCTAAAGTAATAGTAGAAGAAGACGCTCAAACCATCTCGGAAGGCATCTTGAGAGTCTATCGCCACAAAAAATCAGACGAACTCTTCCTCGTCAAAGACCCAAAACTCTCCCTCGATGAAATCGTCGGGCTACAAGAAGAGGTCATTGCGATGCTGGATGCGGTTTAACCCTTCTGTCAGTCACATACGTGACTGAGCCACTCCGTAATCCCCAGATACTCCAATCCCCAGCCCGAACAAGTTCGAGCTGGGGATTGGAGGCGAAGGCGGGATTCGAACCCGCGAATAATGGTTTTGCAAACCACCGCCTTAGACCACTTGGCCACTTCGCCTTTTTTCCGCTGTGTATTACAACGGGACGTGAAGATATACGTTTAAATTTATAGTTGTCAATTTTTCTTTGGGCAACTTCAAGATTCTCTCGAGTATCCTGCGAAATACAATATCTCAGAGTAAATTCACCGCTAATTTTTCATAACCGAAGTCCTCACTCACGCCCTCAGATGACTCTTCCATATTAAATCGATAATTCTGAATCGCTCGTGAGAGCGAACTAGCAGTACCCATGACGAGCTCTTTTGCTATCCATGCTGCATTAACCGTTGTTTGGTCACGGAGTTCGATCGCTATTGCGGCTTTTCGCCAATCGCTTTTGGGCAGCTCCGCGAGTTCTTTAGAACTCAGCTCATACTTCACTAACTGATCTTCGATAATTTCTTTTGCTTTGATCTCACTCAGTCCTCGCAGCTGGGCGCCACCATAGCCATTTTTAATATCTTCTTTAGAAAGCTCAACCATACCGGAAACTTCTGCAAGAAAGTCCTCCGATCCCAATACCCAACCACTACGAATATTATCCTGCACCTTTCGCTCTATCCCACCTTCGAGTGCCTTACTCTGCTCCCAAAGCCGGTCTCTACCCTTCTTTGTATCTGGTACCCCTAGGCTACTGAATCCCGCTTCAGCATTGATGAAACTACTACGTCCGGAAGGAGGAAGTTGGTAATCCTTCAAGCTCCCCCAGCGATGCGCTGCAACCGATTCTTTTGTGAATAATAGCTCCTTCACTCTTACAGATCTCAAGTTCACATAATGAATCAAATCGCTTAGATACTCCCCCTCCTCTACCAAGGTCGTCTGATAACGCCCTGCAAACAAATGCCCTATCGTCTTATGCCTGCCATTATGCCTTTTGGTTAAAGTGTTCTGAAACCACGTCATCCCCTCCACTAAATCTGCATCTGGTGTTCTGAATACAAGATGATATTGCTCATCCAGAACAGCCCACGCATAGAGATCCCAATGCATATTTTCTATCAGTTCTGCAAGAGTATCTACAAACCGCTCGCGATCGGCATCATCTTCCACAATCTTTGAACCCCGGTTTCCCTTAGCCACTACATGGTAAATGGCGTTTTCATACTCAACTCTCTTCTGACGCGACATGAGGGTCAGTATATCAAAGCAAAAATTATAATAAAGAGTAAAATCAATGCCTGACACATAAATTATCTTACCTCAATAAAGACATTAATAAGATAAATAAATTTTACTTTTGATGGCTTTATGAGATAGTAACCTTATGAAAATCATCACCATAATCTTAATCGCGTCATTATTAGGCCTTGCATACGGAGAAGCTCCAAAAACGAAACAAGAAAAAATCAACCTTGCTTACAAAGTCGGCATGCAAGCTATGAAAGAACGGGATTTTGCGAAAGCCGAAAAGTATTTAAAAGCTGTTGTTAAAGCATCTCCATCACATGGGAATGCGAAGTATGGCCTTCTGCAGCTCAAACAAGCGCGGAGCACAGCAAAAAACACCAAGTCAAAAGATCGCTTCAATGATGTGACTATACCAAAAGTTGAGTTTGAAGATCTCCCTTTTACGGAAGCGATCGACGCCTTCCGTCTCCTCACTGATAATGCGAATGGAGAACGCGGAGCACCAAATATCTCTATCATTGATCCGAACAACCAATTGGAAAAGAAAACCATCACGGTGACTCTAGAAAATGTGCCGGCAAATGCGGTCTTGAATTACCTTGCCGACAGTGCGGGGGCACGCGTAAAACACGGGGAATTTATCATCGAGATCCATCCTCGATAAAACACTACCGCATGCCCAATTTTCTACATGAACAAGAGATCAGAGACCGGTATTCTATCATTGCTGGAATAGATGAGGCGGGGCGAGGCCCTCTAGCTGGACCAGTGCACGCTGCGGCGCTCATTTTCCCAAAAAACTATACCCCAAGTTGGTTAACTTTATTAAACGATTCCAAAAAGCTGAGTGAACCTAAACGGGAGGAACTCTATCACTTTATCACGAAAGACCAAAAGCTAACATGGAGTGTCGCGACAGCCTCTGCCCAGGAAATCGACAAAATCAATATCTTGCAAGCGACGCATCTCGCGATGCAACGCGCGGTTGAAGGACTGGAAATAAAACCGGATTTCTGCCTCATCGACGGAAGACCCGTGAAAAACTTCCCCTACCCTAGCGATGGATTGATCAAGGGTGATTCTAAAAGTTATTCTATCGCAGCGGCTAGCATTCTGGCAAAAGTGACACGAGATCATTTAATGATGGAACTGGCAGAGAAATACCCTCACTATGAATTCCATCGTCACAAAGGATATGGCACAAAAGTTCATCTGGAAGCACTGCAAAAATATGGCCCATGCCCTGAGCACCGCCTTACCTTCCGTCCCGTTCAAAGCGCTCTCACAGCTCAAACCCAGAAAAGCTAAATGGAAGTTACATACCGCCTGGCCTGAGGAGCATAGCTTTGAGAATATTGAAGTCGGAGAAATTGGCGAGGACTTGGCCGCAGAGTTTATCCAGAAGCGAGGGCTTAAACTGCTTTATCGAAATTTTGATCCACAAAATGGAGGAGAAATCGACCTTGTTTGTCGTGATGAAAATCAACTCGTCTTCGTAGAGGTTAAAACTAGAATTCGCCCCATTTTTCGCCCTCTCACTGCCGTAAACAAAAGCAAACGACAGTATCTCAAAAAAGGAGCTGCTCAATATCTCCGCATGCTCGATCAAAAGCCCGACTTTCGATTCGATGTCGTCGAGGTTATTCTGACTCCAAACGAACTGCCTGCTTGCACCCTCGTAAAAAACATCGAGATGCGATAGGCTTACCGAATAATACGAACAATCGTTTCCCCTTTCTTGCAGAGGTTCAAGTGATCGCGCGCGATGATTTCCAAATAATCTGGATTAGACTCAAAGGCCTTGATTTCGCGTGTAATCCGATCATTAGCTTGCTCGGAAACCTTCTGCGCTACTTTGGCATCGGCTAACTTTTGGTGGAGTTGCTCTAACTTCCCACCTTGCGGAAGAGAAAGCACATACACGTATGCCGGAATAGCGCAGCACAAGATGAGTAGT
>CALKLP010000235.1 GCA_937991965.1 uncultured Verrucomicrobiales bacterium | reverse complement strand
CGACGGCTTGGGTGTTCCTAGGACTCTTCAATGGCGTTGTCGACATTATACGAACTTGTGCTGAATTTGGCTTTGCAGCAGTTAACTTCTACCATTACCATTACCGAGTAACTGCGACGGATTTTCTGCAAGCCATCAGTCGTGCTTTAAATTTTTTTGAATTTTATTCCGGGAACATGCCAAGTCGTCGTAGCACCAGTCTCAAAAACTTCATGTAAAGCGGACCTTCCGGAGTACGAGCTGCTTCACTGAATACTGACGGAAAAGGTAGAGCATGAGATAACGACCTGCAGAAGATAGCCACTGTCCGGGGTATACCATGTCGCCGTCCGGAGTGTTCTTCTGTCGCTGTCCGGGGTGTTCATATCTGTCGCCGTCCGGGGCGTGTTCTTCAGACACTGTCCGGAGTGCTCATCACTGTCGCTGTTCAGGGTGAATTGATTTGTCGCTGGCTGGGGTGTTCACATGACGCTGCACGGGGTGTTCTTCTGTCTGTATCCGGGGTATTCTGCTGACGCTATAGTCAGGAAAGTTCTTCCGACACCCTCTGGTCCACTGGTCAGTAATTGGAACTTGAGGTGTCTGATGCCGAGATATTGAAGTATTTATTTTTAACACTAATTTAGACCACCAGAAACTTTGAATGACAAAATGATTGTTGTTGACCAACGACCAACGATAACTTTATAGTACATAGCCGTTTCAACTCGCTAATGTATTTATTGATATGTTAAATTATTGTCTGCCAGGTATGGCTAGATCCCGCAGTACCCGCTAGAGGGGGATCTGTAGCGTTGCTCTTGTCGTCAATAGGTTAACAACCTATTGACTCGGTTAATGTAGCGGGTCCGGCGTGACCTCGCCCTGATTACTTATTCTAGTCTATTATATGTGATTGATTGTGATGACTGGCGAAATAAAGTCTTACAGATAATTCTGGTGCTAACTATACGACGGCTTGGGTGTTCCTAGGACTCTTCACAAGTAGCTTCACCAGAGCTTGCCAAAAGCTTGTTGAACATCAGTTGGAAGAAGGAGCAAAAAGGCACGATGACTTCGTTGGCAGGTGTATCGAGAGTCCGGAAAAATTTGAAGCAGCAAATTCTCGAAGTGAACTAGAAACTTTTACAAAAAAACAAGGTGCGAGAAACAAGCAGGCTCAAGATCCGGTTCTCAGAGAACTTCGCTGCACGCGCGATTCTTTCGCGCGTATTGCGGTTATTGCTGCTCAGAAGAAAGTGGACTTGGCGTATCTTCTGACGTTTCCGTTGACACCGGTGCCTTTAAATAGTCTGTGCAAGATAGATGGAACTCCAAACCACACAGATTAAAGCAGTCTACGACATATTCTCAGTGATAAAGTAAAAGTACACGGAGAGCCCAGTGCCGTTTACCCATACAGTGTTGATGGTAATTACCTTCTACACCAGCACCAACACACGGCGGCTTGTCTAGAACCATGCTATCCGCCATTACAGCACATCCCTCAAGGAGAAGTGACATCAGCTTGGACTCGTATGAAAATTCGTGGATAAAAAGCTGCGAAAGCCAAAGACGAGGCTACGCCGTGAATGCTACAGAATATACCAGGACCAGAACAGACACGACCTATTAGGTCTATAGAAAAATGTCTACAGTCCGAGTCGTTCAAGCGAAATTTGCCAATATTCTTGATGGACGATTGGGCAAATGAACACTATAAAGATTGGAGACAAGAGCATTTTCCTCAGTATATGTGACAGATGCGCCAAGTTTTACGTTCAGGACGGCTCTATTAAACGCGATTTCATCGATGAGCTCAGATGTAACCATCCCGAAGCAGATACAAGGGTCCTGCTTCAACTCACCCACGCTAGTTCCGAGATGCCCGATGATTGCACAGATTTAGTTGCACGGGCATCAGACACTGACGTCTTTATCATATTGCTCGACCATGCGCAAGAGTTCAACTGCGAAGTTTGGTTGGACACTGGAAACAAACAGTACGTCAGCATATCGAAGATAGCAAGCCCAATTGGACTCGATATGTGTCGTGCGCTCCCTGGATTCCATGCCCTGACTGGATGCGACTACACGGCTCCGAAAAGGAAAAAAGAGACCTCTTCTGCAGTTGGAAATAAATGTCGCTGCACAGAAAGCCCTGGCGAGTCTCTCAGTTATTGACGGACTTAATGAAGGCACAATCAATACATTGGCGTTGTTTATAGCGGAGATGTATGGTTCCAGGGGCAAGCTGTCTCTGAGTGAAGTACGTTTTCAGGCATTTATTAAACACTTCGGACCTGAGGGGATTGATGCCAGCAGTCTGCCTCCCTGTGAAACTGAACTGAAGTGCCAGCTTGAACGTGCGAACTTTGTTGAAGTGATGTGGCATGATGATGCCAATCGTTCCACAATCAACAAATTACAAACTGGAGGATGGAGACTCGACAATGGGCGGTGCAGTCCTATATGGTTCACTGGAGCCCAGATGCCACCGACACTAACACCAGGTATAGAGGATGAAGATTCTGATGGCACGGATTCAGACACTGACGTACGTTGTTCCGTGCTGGAGTACGACGACTCCGAGTAACATTGTATAGATAGTGCGGAATCCACTGAATATGTCAACTCAGCTTTTGGTAGAATATGTGAAATACTACTACATGGTTTTCCTGTATTCGTTTGTGTCGCAATATACGGAGTGAAACGTATCGATGAGTTGAAACCATCTCTTTCGGGCGCGCAAGTTTAATCGAATGTGTCTGGACCCTCTGCTACCATTACAGTGTGCCCTATAGACAATCCATAAACCGAGTTTCGTTTT
>CALKLP010000234.1 GCA_937991965.1 uncultured Verrucomicrobiales bacterium | reverse complement strand
CGCCATTAGTTTTGTCTGGGTCTAGTCGGGAGAAGGAGGACGTAGATGCACAGAGATGCCCTCGTTGCACAGCAATCGAGAGTAGGACTAAACTAGCGGAGTATTGTGGAATATAGAAGGAGGAGAAAGATGTGTTGGAGGAAGAGATAAGGCAATTAGGCGAATGTGACATGGCGGAGTGAGGTAGACTAGCGAGTAAAGATAAAAGTATTGCTATCCTAGGAGATAGATGGCGGCCACAGACGACGAAGCAGGAAGCCGATATGATACGCAAAAACAAAAAATGCACTATATTTCGGAAATGTAATTAGCCCTCAAACACAATGTTGGAGGCGTCTCTATTGGCCGTAGGAACGGTATTCCGTCTCGAAAGGGATGCGTGATCAATGATCCAGTGACTAAGGCAAGAAACGAATGAGTACGCCCTCCCCGCCCCCCCCAACAGTGTCCTGGGTCTGAGGCTCCTCTCGCGTGAAGAGTACCATCCCTCACGCCCCCAAAAATTCGAAGGTTTGAGAAGGAACAGAAATGTGCATTCCGACATGAATACTACCATGGCCTACACATATGTGATGTACAAAGAATACTACAAAAAAAAAGACGCATGCTACAGCACTAGAGGTGCACCAGTCTACAAACTGATTTTTGGGAGGGGCGGAGAAGTGCTACCCGATCAGCAATCCCCATGGTCTAGGTATGAAACGAAAATTTACTCAAAAACAAAATAATGGCACTCCGACGATTTGGGGTTAAGGAAATCTCGCCATTCAAAAAACGTTTCTGGCGAAAAGAGCTACCTCTATCGTAGAATATGCGTAAAAAAATTCACGGCATTCCAACAGCTTCGGGTAGTTCCTCAGTTGAGGAGCCTTATTAGTCAGAAAAAAAAAGGTAGCAAAAAAAATAGCTAACTCTACCGTAGCACGTATCTATCGTCATGGAAAATACAACACTAGCCTCCTCTGACTGTTTTTCTTCGGGTATATGTTTGTAGTATGCGTCTTGCTTACTCTCCTATGCACCCACCTTCTTCTTCATGGCCGAGTGATTGTCTGCCGAGTTGATCGGCGTTATCTCGATTGTCTGAAGGGGCAGGAGCAGGCAACAAGAAAGAGATCGGAGCGAACAGAGGGGAGGGTATTGAGGTGAGTGCGAAGTTGAAAGGACTTTCATCGTAACGACATTGTTATCGTGTCTGCGATGTTATTCGTTATACGCACATACAAAACATTTGCTCGAAATGTTTCATTTCTAGTTTTTGTCTCAAAGCAGTGTTTTGGGTGTGATGGAGCACCTAAGGTGAGGAGCCTCAGAAACAATATGGGAGTTGTAAATTTATGGGAGGCGCCAACTCGGTGCGCTTGTAGGGTAGATTGGTCACAAAAGAGATACGGGCAAGGAGAAGGGGGTTGGGGCAGGAGATTGAGATAGAAAGCACGCCCAGTCACTGCATCACACAGCTTCCAAAGCTGGACATCGACCATTCAACAGAACGAACTCGCAGCCGACCTCATTTGAACTATTTTTTCCTGAAGTCGATTTTCGTCTTGTTATCAGTTTGGCGATTCTCTGTCGAGTTAAAGGCATTGTTGTGGGAAATGGGGAGTTATATATTGGTGGAAGCCGCCTTCTCGGAGTACTTGTGATGCAGGCGGCAGTAAAGAAGAGACTTTGCAAGGGCAGAGGGGTTGAGGTGGCAGGTTAGAGTCATTCTTTGATCGTACGTCGGTCCTTCTGTGTCGAGGTGTGTTATACGGTAGAGATGCTCCATTATTTTCCGGGGCTCCTCCCTTTAAGCGGTTATATATCTCGCCCAAATTATTATCTGTGGAAACGATCCCGTGCAAGCCGAGGGATACTCTCTTAGCCTGGGAGGTATACAACGAATTTACTGCATGAAAATAACGAGCTTCAGCTGCTTCTAAGTTGGGGAGCACCGTCATACCTCGCAAGCTTCAGCCAAAAAGCGTCACCTCTATCGTAGCAAGCATCTCCAGCGCAATAGGTTCAATGCACAAACTGGTTGGGGCCAGAGGTTGAGACTGAATGCCTTTTCGCCGTACGATTTGTGATTATGTGGCGATCTTAATCGGCTATCCTGGGAAACGGGCGTAGCCCTGCATCTGATGATGGGAGGTGGCCTTGACGACGAGGATTTAATCAAAGTGGAAGAAAATTCAATACAGATTCGCGGTGTTTCTTGTTTCATTCGCGGCAAAAAAAATGAGAAAAAAACGGACGGTGCAGCAACCGCACGTTGCACCACGCACACGGCCGTTCCCAGACGGCCACACCACACGATGGACCACAGATTTAGTTTTTCTCGTTGAAGTGATAGAAGCTTGCATCTGGAAGTGGTGGAGCTTTCCATGGAAGAGGTGCAATACTCTACGGGTGTTGTGAAAGACTCCATGTGAGTAAAAAACGTGGAAGATAGCACATAATCAGGGATGCTTCTACCAGAAGGAAGCTTCCATGGAAGTAGATGGACGCCCCAATAAATCTAGGCGGAAGCTTCCATGGAGATGGTGGAAGTTCCCGTTGAGGTAGGTGGAAGTGGTCGAGGCTTTCGTGGAAGCTTCCACGGCCAAAACCTTATGATTGGTGTGGAAGACCGCACACGGGGCAGCCACGTAGTTCGCTTGAATCGTGGTACGATAGGGAGAATCACGTTTTGGCTATAAGGTTAATGGCGAACGCGGAGTAGCAAGATACTTTACGACGCATGCTACGGTGGAGGTGCACCGCGTGTGTTCCGAGGCTCCTAACCACTTGAGGAGCTCTATAGTGTTAGTACCTCAACCAATTCTGTAGGCGGGTCATTTTTCGATTTTGTTTTTTGCAGTGGCTTGGAGTACCTCACGCGAGCGAGTGACTCCCCGGTTTCGTTGTGGGTTGTACGCTTCTCGTGCCGTTTCAACGTTTCGACAAGAATCCGCAATACAATGGTAAGCCAGGCTGCGCTCAAATGATTGCCCTAAGTTGTTTTCATCCGTGAGATATATTAAGAGTCACTCGTGCGAGTGGTGAAAACCCGATAATGAAAATGGGGGTATATCATATCACCCCCCCTAGTAATGCCGTATCCTTGGCCACCCGATGAACAACCCCATGGCTTAGGCATGCAGCCAGAAATCCCGCAAAAACGAGTTGAAGTTATGAAGATCTTGAGTCGGGGAGCCCCGTCGTCCATCAACCGTTAGAACGTGTACTACGGTGAAGGTGCACCACATTTTGTCTGAGGTTCTTCATTCGAGGAGGCCTACACTTCACCCGTAAATTAATTCGGAGTAAGCTGAAAGCACAGCGCCGTGACCAAACCCATCCACGAGATATACAATCTGTTCAAATTACGGAGATCCAATTATTAGCAGGGGCAAATGCCTTATTATCCTGTTGCAAAGCGTTCACCGGAAATTTCTCATAATTTTTTGCAATATCTCGGCCAGAACATGTTTTTTATTTTTTATTTTTGCGCCGTGATCGCAAGGTCTATGCGAACAATCCAAGCTATCGTTCACCGTTATCGACCAAGAATTGACAAGATTTATGACCCCATACGTAGGCATTTACCCCTGTTCACAATGGATCTCCGTAATAGTACGAAATAATAATGACATTCGGATGATTTAGGGTTAAGGAGCCCTCTTGTAATCAGGACCCCTAGACCGATTAGGGACACCCCCACCTTACTGTAGATGGTTTGCTGGAGGTGGATATCGTAGAAGCTTCCGCGGAAGTCGTGAGAGATTCCACGGGAGCAGATGGAAGCTTCTCTGACGTTTCTATTTTGAAAATGTGGAAGATTCCAAGGAAGCTTCCCCGAACATGACGCATGCCACGTTGAAGAAACGGATTTGTTTTGGGCTCCTCGTTTGGGGAGACGAGCTGTCTACCTGACCCAGGCATTGCGTTTGATGAAAGGAAAAGCGCAACCTGATCACCAACCCCATGGTTTCGGCATACACGGAATACGCATGCAAAACGCAACGCTGATAATCCTTCATGAAGTGTAATTTCTCAGATGAAGAGCGCCATAACTCAGAAATGCTTTGATTCAAAATTCCTACCTCTACCGTATGGCACACGTCACTTCCACAACCTAAGAAGAGGTGGAAGACCGAACCCGATCTTCCGCGCATTTCACCTGATAGAAGAAAACGCTATTTCCAAGGGAAACCCAGTCCCTACTTGGAGGGGAGATGTTGACACTGTAGGCCTTCAGCTGTTCCGCTGTTGTTCCGTAAACCTGTGAGATTCGAACCAAACATGTACGTACGTCACCGACAACGGAAACACAAAGGTAACCGGAGTTGCGGGAGCCGGTAACATCATTTTTTGCGGTAGAGTGATAGGAAGGTGCACGTTTCGACCACACGTTTCTGACCGGTTGGGCTCCTCAAGAGTTCGACTATCGGCTAGGAAGATAAGTCCGCGAGTACAATGGCTGTTTTTGGGCTAGCGCATGGAAATGCCGGTCGGTTTCACGAACGAATGTCTTCGAAGCGATGTTGTGGGTGAGATGTTGAGTTTCTCGTGTTAGAAGCTCACAAATTTTTTCTGCACCTCTAGCGTAGAATGGCGCGGTACCGCAATGTGGTCCAGCGTTTTTTGAACGGAAACGCCTCCATTCACATTGAAATACTCATCTTTGCAAGCTGCGTTGTTGGTAGTTGTGATATACCATGAGGGTGGGTATTCGTTTCAGGCCTAGCGCACACTTAATAACAGGTGCTGATTGGATTGCGCGAGCGAATGCCTCCGGAGTCACGTTTATGGTGGGGTATTGAACACCTCATGTTAGGAACTCACAAATAAATCCCGCTGCACCCCTACAGTGAGATGACTAGTAGAATCGTGTCTTAGTGGTCGAAAACCAAAGGGATACCCAATCTGAGATAAGGGCGGCAAGAAGGTGTAAGAGTGGTAAAACTGGTATGATACGGGGGGCTAAATGACCGAGTACCCCACGGTAATGAAATAGGTTACACCACCCCTAAAATAGCCTTGATCTGTGACTCACTTTCTGTGTGGGGCCGTAAGACCCTTCGCCTTTTTCGCGTGTCCCAGTTTCTTTTACCGCCGATAAGAGCACTTGGGCAGTGGGGTAGCGGAGTTCCAGCACCTGAAACGAAAACCGAAAAAAAGGGGACAGGCGTGGACAACCTCTGGTCGGTGGAAATCGGACGTGCTCCGTCTGTCTTGGTGCGGTAGGGACGTGGGGGTGAATGGTTCAAAGGCTACGACCATGGACTGATTGTACGATAGGCTCCCCAAAAAAACCGGCGATTTCTTTAACGAACGTTTCATGGATACTCGACACGAGGAAGGGCGCCAATAAAAAATAGTCTCCACATGTTTTGCTGTTTGCAAAGGACTATGGAATGATGACGTAGGGGCGGCAAGGGGCACCGTATTTCAGGAGTTACGGCCCGGAGCTGGTTTCAAAACCGACGATTTTCGTTCAGGAAAAGTTGGGGGGGCTACCGTGTAGTAAGACTTGAGGTTGTGGATGTGGATTTGGTTTTGGTTTCGGTTTTGGTTTTGATTTTGGTTTTGGTTTCGGTTTCGGTTTTGGTTTTGGTCTTGGTTTTGGTTTTGGTTTTGGTTTTGGTTTTGGTTTTGGTTTTGGTTTTGGTTTTGGTTTT
>CALKLP010000233.1 GCA_937991965.1 uncultured Verrucomicrobiales bacterium | reverse complement strand
GAAATAAAGCGAGGAAGGTAGGAGAGGTTCTTGCTGACAAGCAGTCTCTGTGCAGTGAACACAAAACTTGCCTAGGGTTCGAACTCATCTCCTACTTTCCGAGCTAATTATAACACACCTTTCAATAGACAAGCCTAGGGTCAGGGATTGCGAGCTCCAGCGAGTAATGCCGCAGCCCTAGGTTAAAGATGCGATCAATAAGAGTAACGAAAAGAAAGGTACGTTATTGTGTTAGCCAGCAGAGGCGCAGATCGTTCCGGCTTCATTTTAACAGCGGTGCGTGTTTGAGGTTCCGCCTCTGGAAACAAACTTGTGATCTCTGCTTTTTGAGAGGCGAGTTCGTCTTATCCTATCATTACCCAGCCCTGCGCCCTCTCATTTTGCTGGCGCAAAATCGGGCTTCGGCTGGGCTGGTATCTCATGACCCTTCAGGCCATTTTGAGGAAACTTACACGATCTATCAGTAAGGCTTTCCGGAGGAGGAAGCACGGATAGAAAATCGGATTTCCATACTCGCTTCCTCGGCTAGATTAGGTCGTCGAAAATGTGCTTAAGTTCGTGCCATTCGTCACAGACAATTTTCATTCCGACACGGATACCGCGCTACAGAAAAAGAAGCGTAAGCTAGCGTTGCTATTTACCAGCCTCGGTTTAGGGTGTTCGTAATGAAGGTCTTAAAAGTGAAATATGCCCTGTGGGCGAAGGATTGGGAGCGTTGTGTTGCGTTTTACCGTGATTTGTTCGGCGGTGAGGTTACGCTTTACATGGAGGTGTGGAGCGAGGTGGTCGTCGAAAATGCAGTTATTGGCATTCACGGTGGCGGCGAAGGCAAGCGCACGTGGACAGGATTGAGCTTTCAGGTCGATGATTTACTAGGCTTTATTGAGAAGCTGAAAGAGCACGGTGGCGCCCTGGCCTCGGAGCCTGTAGATACTCCAGAAGATCCCATGCACCTCGCGATGTGTATCGATCCCGAGGGGAACGAGTTCATGATGACATGTCCGCGGAAAAAAGGATGATCTCTTAAGTTGCTTCTAGTTTAGTTTGGCAGTTCCAGCATTTATCAAAATGGGCGGAGCATAACGAACTGTAGGATGTTGATTTATTCATGCGCAAAGACTCGGAAAAAATGCCTTTTATGTGTATTATTACTCTCGTCATGTATGAAAGAAGCTTCATTTTCTGAATCAATCATAAATAAATTAACTTCATCTTCTGAGGTGTTACTCCATGAAGCTAGGTCGGATGATGACTGCAGAGTGTATTTTACATTGCCATTTTTCTGAGCTTGGAAATTGATCCTTGAAAAGTCTCCGTCTTCATTCGAAATGGTAACTAGCTTAATAAGGTTGTTTGGCGTTAGGGGATCGGAGTTAAATAAATACTCCTGATAGTTACTGTATCCATCCCCGTCCGCGTCAAAGTCAAGAGCATCTGTATCCATAGCTCTTTGTTGGTATGTAAAGCGCTCAGCTTTCCACTTATCGAAATATGATAAAGCGTCAGTGTGAAAGCGGTAAGCCACGTCACTAATTCTAAATTCATCAATAGAGGCTTCGATAGGGTGTAAGCCCGACACCGAATTGAGCAGTGTGATGGGGATATTGGTAGCTCTTAAGGGTGAAAAACTAGGGTTTTGCTCTGATGCGACTAATTCATTGTTTATCTGGAGGGCTAATGTGGTAGTTTGACTATTCCACGAAATTGCGAGATGTGACCATTGATTGATCGATAAATCTGTTGCACTCGTGCTGATGATGAAATTGGCAGACTCATTACGCACTAATACCCTAATTGAATTTGCCGCAGAGATATAAGAAATTCGCCACCCTGCGGTAGATAAGATTTGCTCCGCTATCACTTGCTCGGTCAGATTAGAACTGAAGCCTTCGGGGTTAAGCCAGAACTCTATTGTGAAGTCGTTTACCGCACTTTGAGTGGGGAAGCTCGTGTTTTCTGAGGCTAGTAATTGGACGGCACTCGAAGACAAGTCACTTTTTTTAACCGCTTGTTCAAATCGACCAGGGTTTGAAATTATGCTGCCGTTGCTGTTGACGGCTTGCCATTGGTTATTCTCTTCATGATCATTTAAGTGCCATAGAGACAAAGTATTGTTGGTTTGACGAGCATACATAGTAGATTGAGGTGGCACCACTATACCCTGAGCTCCAAAATCAAATTTCAATTCTTCACTGATATCTAGCCACCAGTCGCCGTAAGCATTTTTAAGCCTATTTACTAGGTCAGGTTGGCTGGTCGCAAGATTGTTATTACAGCCAGGGTCATTTCTGGTATCATATAGCTCCCATCCATTAGTAACTCCCCAGTGGTATTGAGCATTGGTCGTGTATGTTTGTGTATTAGCTCCAGTAGCGATTCTACGTAGACGTTCACACTGTGCAGAGGGGTCTCCTACACAATCTGGATGGGCGCAACCCAAGCTTTGAAGTAGGAGGTAATCCCCTTGGCGAACTCCTGCTGCAGCTTCTCTGTGCGCTTCTATCAAGGAATTGTAAACCTCTTGGTTGCCCACATTTTCGGTATCAATATCTGACCAACGCGCTACATGTTGAAAGAGATAGCGATCTACAGGAGGTGTTGTGACTTGGTCTTCCTGTTCTGCTGGGGATTCTAGAATTTCATTGAGCGAATAACCATCCAGGGAGTTAGCGAAATCTTGGCTTAGCTCTATTCCAGCATAATGACTTAATGTTTTGAACACATCTAAGTGAGCTGTAAGCCGCTGAGATGTTTTCGGTTGCCACTTAGTTCCCCATTTCCACATTGAGAATGCTCTGGATCCACCATGCCAAATGCTTGCCTTTGGCCCTCGCATATTTGCATTATATACATCCAGCCCCCAAGTTTCACCATTATCATTCATTAATATGATGATTGTATCTTCTGTAAGCCCCTCGTCCTCTAGTTTTTGAAATACTCGGCCTATATTCCAATCTAGGTTATCCACCATTGCCATATATTTGATGTGGCTATCTGAGTTCGGGTGTGTCTGCAGTTCGGGAAACTGGTCATAACGCTCAATATACTCATCGGGTGCGCCTAAAGGGGTGTGTGGTGAATATGTAGAAAGATAACAAAAAAACGGATTCTCACTTTGAGCATCGATGAACTCTATAGCGTCATCAAATATAATATCTTCTCTAAAGCCAACGGTCTCATCAATTACTCCATTTCTTCTAAATCTTCTGTCAAACAGGCCGCCATGAATATCTAAAGGTTGCGATACAATATCAAAACCTCGATCATCAGGGTTGTAGCCCTCAGAACCTCCTAAATGCCATTTCCCAAACATTCCCGTAGTGTAGTCGTTATCTGCCAGTAGTTTAGCTATGGTAACTTCCTTCAGGGCTAACCTTTGTCTGATCGCTGTTGTGTGTGTAATGCCAATACGGAACTCGTGTTTTCCAGTGAGCAGTGCTCCTCTGGTAGGCGAACATGTAGGGCTAACATAAAAATTGTCAAACTTCACACTTTCTTGATGGAATTTATCCATATTAGGAGTGTGTAAATATGGGTGTCCATGTGCGCCAAGAGCTCCATACCCTTGGTCATCTGTTAGGATGAAAACGATGTTTGGCTGAGATGCGCATAAACTACAGCATAGCAATAATGAGGTTATTAAAGTTTTCATAACGCAGAAAAATTATTGCTTTTCAATGATGAGGTCAATCATAGAAAGAAGAATGTTGCTGCTTAGTGCAAAATTTAAGTATGTATAGAATCTTAAAATCCCCATTTATTTTTTTAAGTTTATTTTAATTGGTATTTATTTGTTTTTTGCGTAAGTTTAGTGATTGAGAGGCTGAAAAATGAGGTAATTATTAACACCGTAATGTGAGGCCTAAGGCTTCTCTAAGATGTGGCGGCAGAGAGAAGAACATACGGCATGATGCCGATGGTTGCACCCAGGGCGGGTGCGCTAACCGTACATTAAAAACATTACACCCGACTTCTGCTTTAGAGTTGTGATATGAGGTATGCGCTAAGCTCCGCCACAGTATCACAGAGGGGAAATCCGTAAGCTTCTAGCCGAGGGCGGTCATGATAGCCCCAGGTGACTCCGACCGCTTTGGTCTGCGCTCCTTGGGCTGTTTCGAGATCGACGGTAGAATCACCGATGTAGCAGATTTCTGAAGCTGGGAGGTGAATCTCTTCGCAGATGGAAATAAGGGCAGCCGGATCTGGTTTCTTAGGGATGTTATCGCGCTGTCCGTAGATGAGAGGAAGGAGGTCGCGCCCGAAAATGGCTTCGGTAATCTCTACGGTGAAAGGATGTTTCTTGTTAGAGAGAACCCCGAGCTGGATGCCAGCTTCCTTGAGGTCATTGAGCATCTCAGGAATTCCCGCGTAAGGCTCTGTGCCACTGGGCCATGCCGCTTGGTAGTGCTGTTGGAAGGCAGGTTGCAACGCATCAATCTGCGCATCCGTGAAGGCAGGAAGCGCGCGGCGGATGAGCATCCATTGCCCATCTCCGATGTAGCTCCGCACCTCACTGAGGGTCTTAGGCGGAAGCCTGAGGTCACGGAGGACGCGGTTCAGGGCATCGGTGAGACCTGGGAGAGATTCTACCAGGGTGCCATCGAGATCAAAGATTACTGCTTTCATGTGAGCAGTTTATGGTATGAGGGAGAGCGCGAACTGAGACCAAGTTTCGAGTCGTTCGAAGCGCTCGCCACGGAGTTCAGAGATCGGCACCAGTTCCACGTCTATGAGGCTGTCTTCATTGGACGAAATCGCATCGCTTGAGAGCGTGATCAAATGCACGACGCCCAGGTGAACTTTCCCGACTTCGTTGGAATCGTCATTGATAAGACCGATGATCTTGTCCTCGTAGGCGCCCTCGATATTTAGTTCCTCATCAATCTCACGTTCTACCCCAGCGCGGTAGGTGACTTCGCCACCCTCTGCGCTGGTGTCGATGGGGTTAATGTGGCCGCCTACACCGATCGAGCCTTTCGCATGAAGGCGGGCCTCGCCGCCGGATTTACCACGGAGATAGTGCAGGATTTTATCTTCGTATTGGAAGAGGCAATAGGGAATGAGTTGCTTATGCGTCGGGTCGTCTTCGGCTTCTTCTCGATCCATAAAGAAGGAGTTCTCCGCATCCATGAGGGCTGGAAGGTAGTTCTTAATATCCTCGGAGGCTCCTTGGAAGCTTCCGAGTTTGTCGAAGAGTTCACGCTGAATGACTAAAATTTGTTCGCCGGCATATTTTCCCATGAACTGATAAAAGCGGATCAGAGCGGAGAGTCAAAAAGATTTCTTCGCTTCTTCGCTAAGAAAACAAAAAAGACACACTGGTGTTACCCAGCATGCCTTTTAAGTGTTATTGAAATGAAAACACACTACAGTTTTGAACATTATAGATTTTTTGATCTCAATACAAGGATGATAGCACTTTCTGAATGAGATAAATTCATGAATGAAATGAAATTAAAGAGGCGTGATCTAGGATTTAAATTGCAGTTCTTTCGATTAACTTCGCGATGAAGGCTTGCTTGCCTAAGGTAGTGTTTTGGCTAGGCGTGGCTAACATGATTCGATGAGAGAGAACGTAAGGCGCGAGTTCTTGAACGAGGCTGGCGGTGACAAACTCTTTTCCAAGGAAAAAGGCGTAAGCTTGGGCGAGCTTGGCGAGGGTCAAGGTGCCTCGTGGGCTAAGAGGGAGTTGAACGTCAGGGTCTGTTCTAGTGGCGGAAACGAGCTTGATGATGTAGTCCTTGAGTTCTTCAGAGAGATGGATCTGTCCGATCGCGTCTTGCACTCCTTGATGAGCTGCGTTGGAAAAGGTGGAGACTGGAGTTGTTTCGAGACGGCCGGAAGCGAGGTGGCGGTCAAGAATCGCTCGTTCGTCTTCGTTATTCAGGTAGCCTAGTGAGCATTGAATCCCAAAGCGGTCGAGCTGCGCCTCTGGAAGTTGGTAGGTACCTTTGAATTCGATGGGATTTTGGGTCGCAATGACGAAAAAGTTATTGGGGAGCGGATAGGTCGTGCCTTCGATGGAGACTTGGTGCTCGGCCATCGCCTCGAGCAGAGCGGATTGGGTTCGTGGGGAGGCGCGGTTGATTTCATCGGCGAGGAGGATGTCGCAGAACAGCGGGCCTTGTTGGAACAGAAAGGCTCGCGCGGAGGGATCGAAGATGTTGACGCCGGTGAGATCGGAGGGCAAGAGGTCGGGGGTGAACTGCACGCGCTTGGAGTCTGCGCCCTCGATGTGCTTGGCGAGTTCCTTAGCGAGCGTGGTTTTTCCGGTGCCGGGGAAGTCCTCTAGGAGCACGTGATGCCCCGTGAAATAACAGGCGAGGATGTAGTGGAGAGTCGTTTCTTGCCCTTTGATCAGGCTAGAGAGTTGCGTGTGGAGGGACTGATACTGCGCGTAAGACTCGCTGACGGATGATGGGGGAGAAACGGACACGTTAAGAATGGTAGTGAAAAAATTATCAGAATGGTAGGAGATTTTTGATTTGATCTAATTTTTCTGCGTGGGAAGGTAGATGGCGTGAAGAGTAGCTTTATCGACAAGGTTTTACAACGCCTAGACAACTTGAGTAGCAAGCAGGTCGAGGTTGTGGTCGATCGCTTGGCGCGTGAAAAGGGCTTGTTGGAGCAGGTTCTGGAGGCCTTGCAAGAGGGCGTAATCCTCTTCGATATCTCCGGTGTGACGATGTTCATCAATAACGCTGCTGAGCGCATGTTCGGGCTGCGTGATCAGGCGTGTGTGGGGAAATCGTTGGATGAATTACTCCCGGGATTAGATTGGAATAGCTTTTCTAAGGACGAGACGAGTGTTGTTTCGCGCGATTTGGAAGTGCTTTACCCCGAGAAGCGCGTGCTCAATATCTATTCCGCACCGATTAAAAATGCGATTGATCTGGAGGAGAATATTTCCGCAGGGCGGGTCTTGCTCATTCGTGACATTACCTCACAGGTAGAGGAGACGGCGCAGTCGTTGGAGAGTGAGCGCTTTAATGCGCTGACGCTTCTAGCGGCGGGCGTCGCTCATGAGATCGGGAATCCTCTGAACTCACTGGGCATTCAGCTACAGCTCTTACAGCGTAAGTTAGCGAAGCTGGATGACGAGGGCCTGACGAAGCATGTCGATAAGGCGCAGCTTGAGATAGAGAGGTTAGACTCGATCCTGAAGGATTTCTTACACGCCGTGCGTCCATCGCAGCCGAAGCGGGTGGCCTCTGACCTCAACGAGATCCTGCAAGCGACCGTGCAGGGGATGGAAGACGAGCTAGCAGCGCGCAAAACGCAGCTCACGATGGATCTGACGGAGTCGATGCCACAGCTACAGCTCGACTCAGGGCAAATCCGACAGGCGATCTACAACGTAGTGCGCAACGCGAGCCAATCCACCAGCGCGACGGGCGGACACATCACGCTCGCTACGACCGTGACGGACTTCGAAATCTGCCTCAATGTGCGTGACAACGGGCAGGGGATCTCGCCAGAGGAGATGGGGCGCATTTACGAGCCCTTTCGCTCTGGGAAAAAGGAGGAAGGCACGGGGCTTGGCATGTTGATCGTGCGCCGCATCGTGCGCGAGCATGGCGGCGAGATCAAGATCGAGAGCGAGATCGGCGAGGGAACCTTAGTGTCCTTCTCCTTCCCCCGCCTAGACCGCCGCATGAAGTTGCTGGGTGACTCTGAGGAGCTGATCGAGGTGGAGTGACAAGGGAACGTGGGCGTCCCGCCCGCTGAGGTTTGACGGGGTATGCATTAGAGGGCGATCAAATTTTCTGATCTTGAAATATGTGTGGGATTCAGTCAGTTTCTAAGGGTGCCAAAAGCCTACATTGAAACGACTATTCCAAGCTTATACACTAGCCCCCCCTCATCTAGACCTATTGAGCTAGCGAGACAAAACCTCACTAAACTCTGGTGGGACAATTATAGCCATGAATTTGAACTAGTTTCTTCACTAAGTGTTGAAGATGAATGCTCAATGGGAGATCCCGAAAAAGCCAAGGCGAGATTAGCATTTCTAAGAGATATACCGTATCTTGAAATCACCCCTAAAGTCATAGAAATCGCATCTGAAATAGTTGAGAGACAAATTATTCCCTTGAAGGCTGCAGAGGACGCTGTCCACATAGCTATTGCGTCAGTTCACGAGGTGGAGTATCTTGTGACGTGGAATTGTAAGCATTTAGCCAACCCGAGAAATTGGAGGAGAATATCGGATTGTCTTGCAAGTTTTGGGTATCGCGCTAGTGTTATATGCACACCAGAAGATTTAGTCGGAGATGGAGAATGAAAATCAATCAATTTTAGAAGAAGTGCGTTCTTGGAAAGAGGATGTCGCTAGAGAACATGATTTTGATATTAAGAAGATCATTTACTCTGCAATTCAGAGACAAAAATCATCCAACCACCGTATCATCAGTCTGGAAGAGCAAGACGCTGGAAGCAAAGAGAAGCGAGCGCTAGCTTCTGGATAGGAGGAGTTTTCAAATTACGGTTTTATTCACTTTCATATTAGCTGAATGAGTGCGCAAGCGGAGGCGATAATACGACTTCACACTGGGAGTATGAGAGTTCGCGACTACTACATTGTCGGGAATGAGATTTTCATCTCGCGTCCGCACCACCCTATTTCGCAATTTGAAAATGAAGAACTTCTTTCAGTTGCCCTAGACTACCTGCGCGATCAGGGAGTGCCATGTTTCGAATCATGGGAGGAATACGAACGCAGAGGCGGCAAGTGCGAAGTCCGAAAATACCGCGAAGAATTCAATCGCAGTTAAGACAATTTAAAAGGCGTGAACGGAAGCCTCAACGACCTTCAGTTAATATCTATGAAACGTGCTTGAAACTTTATTCGTAAAGATCAGTTGATTGAGGTAGAGTGACAAGGGAGCGCGGGCGTCCCGCCCGCTAAGGTTCGATGGGGTGTGAAGTGTGAGGGCGATTTTTCCCTCACGCAAAGCCGCCAAGACGCAAATTGTTTTCTTGTGCACATCCAGTCCAATATCGTATGTATGTGTCATGAGGTATCTAGGTTTCTTTTTTTCTTTGAGGTTATCCCATGCTGGTGAGATAATAGCCCACGGAATCTCTAATGACGTCTCCTTTTTTGCTCGTTACGACCTCCAAGGTTTAACTATATAATCTTAGCAAGAAATGAAGACCTTTAAGCCAGATTGGAACTGGAGATCAAGGACGATGATTTTTCTTTCAGTCGTTTTTCTGACGGCCTTTGCTTTCGCGGCCGCTTTCGTGATGTATCTTGCAATTAGGCAGCTCGGTAGAGGCGTCGATAGTGATTCGGTCGCGGTAATAATATTAGGCGTAATGATGATCGTCGCCTCTCTGATTTGGGTGGCAGGAACGCTGAACATGAAGGGGGCTTCGTATTCCCTTGATTTCGATAACGGGCTGGCAATCTGGAGTGAGAGAAGCGCAATAGGGATTCGTGAGCGAAGAATACCCTTAAAGCAAATTTCTGGGTTCGGCTTCGAAGGATTTTATAAGATAGGGCATTCCCTAATAGTCCATACACCCGACCAGTCACACAAGTTAGGAGTATTTCTCAGTGTGGAAAGCTTAGAACTGGTCGCCAAGCTAATAGCCAAAGAACAAGCAGAACAAGCCAGAGATGGCGACGCCGAGGAAGCCGACTGATTAAATTCGGACTTTTTACCGACGCGCCATGCCTTTAACCTCCCGCTAAAATCCACGAATTTATTTTACGACTGGGCGGGGATTGGCTAAGGGTGTGGTCATGAGTCGCCCGATTTTATTAATTGTTGAGGACGAAGCCGCAACCCGGGAGGGATTGTTAGAGGCTTTGGAGGAGCGGTTTGATTGTTATGGGGCGGCAGATTTAGCGGGAGCACGTGAGATTTTATCTGCAGAGCGGGTGGATGTGCTGCTCACCGACTTACGCTTAGGGGCGGAAAATGGGATGGATTTGCTGAAGGAGTTTCAGGGTAAGTCCTATGCTCCGGTTTCGGTCGTGATGACGGCGTATGGTTCGGTCGAAACGGCGGTGGCGGCGGTTAAGGCTGGGGCGTTTCACTTTGTGACGAAGCCTCTGAATATTGATGAGGTGGAGCTGATCCTACTCCGCGCGTATAAAACCCGAAATCTGGAGCAGAAGAATGAGGCTCTGGAGGTGGAGGTGAAAGATCTGAAAAAGGCGGGAGGACGCCCGCCGAAGTCTAAGCTCGATCTGATCATTGGGTCTTCGCCCAAGATGCAGAAGATGAAGCAGGTGATCCGCCAAGTGGCCCCGACGAAGGCAACGGTTTTGATCGAGGGGGAATCTGGCACGGGAAAGGAGCTGATCGCGCACGCGCTGCATGACTTATCAGGGCGCGATAAAATCGTGGTCGTGAACTGCGCGGCCTTACCGACGCAACTGCTGGAGTCCGAGCTCTTTGGGCATGAGAAGGGGGCCTTCACGGATGCGAAGACGCAGCGGATTGGTCGGTTTGAGGAAGCCTCTGGCGGCACGCTGTTTCTGGATGAAATCGGAGAGGTTGATTTAGCCCTACAGGTGAAGCTCCTGCGGGCCTTGTCGGAACGGGCTATTCAGCGCGTGGGCTCGAACAAGACGATCGAAGTCGATACGCGCGTCATTGCGGCCACCAATAAGTCGTTGTCTAACCTTGTGGAGGACGGTGAGTTTCGGGAGGATCTCTATTTTCGCCTGAATGTCGTCAAAATTACGCCTCCTGCGCTCAGGGATCGCGATGGGGACCTCGCCTTGCTGGTGAAGTCTCTTTTATCAAAAATCGTGGAGGAGAATGGCTTGGACGAGAAGCGGCTCAGTGTGGAGGCCATGAAAGTGGTGGAATCGCAGGAATGGCCGGGGAATGTGCGCCAACTCTCGGCGGTGCTCGAGAACGCAGCTATTATGTCAACTGGAGCGGAAATTCAAGTGGAGGATTTACCGGAAGAACTCATTGCACGGAAGCGAAAACGAACGGCCGGAGGGCGCGAGAATCTCGATCCGAGTGTGCGTTTCTTATTGAGTGAAATTGAGATGGACACCATTCAAGCGGCGTTAGAGTATACGAACCAAAATAAAAGTGAAACGGCCTCGCTTTTGGGCGTAAGTCGTCGCACGCTCCAACGAAAATTACAAGGCGAGTAACTAACCTAATATCAATTCTTATGAAACAACTGCTCTCTCTCTTTCTGGCCACTCTATGCAGCTTTTCGGTAATCCATGGCAGCGCATTAATCGAGGCTATCATGCATTCCGATATTGCGGAACTAAACGCGCCAACTCTATCTGACGCGGTATCACTCTATGAGATGGATGTTGAGAGCTCTTCCCCAGAGGGGTACCGTGCCATGCAACAAGGGTATGGGCACCTCTTGAGTTTATGGGATTTCCAAGCGTATCGTTTTTTCGTGGAGGCGCTGAAATATGATGAGAATTCTATCATGGCGACTAGTGGCCTGACGCTGGCCTTAAGTATTGGAGATCGTCACCTAGTGCCGCAGGCTGAAATGGCCATCGTCCGCTTACGTGAGCTGCTAAAAGGAACTACAGGAACAGAGTTTGAGAGGGATTTTGGTTATGCCGTTATGAAACTAATCTCACGGAATCAAGAAGGGTGGGTAAAGGCCTTAGCTACGCTCGCGGAGCGCCAAGATCAAGGCTGGAAGTTGCCTGCGATTCTTCACGCGTATTACATGCGTGATGGATATACGGCTAGGGGGGAGCCTAGACTAAACCAGAGGAAAGCTATCGAGACGCTCGCAAATTTTTGCGAAGAATCACCAGAGGATCCTGCTAGTCTGGTCTTCTTTATTACCGCTCAGATGGATGAACCTAACTTGGACGCCGCTTTTATTGATAACATTCTAACTAATGCACGAAAGCTTGTTTTTCTTTACCCTCAATTTCCTGTATACCGTAAGCTTTTGGCCTACTGTGAGTTGAGAGCTGGGGACCCCTTTCTCGCTGGAGAATCCTATGAATTAGCCTATTCTCTCTATGCTAAAATGGTAGAGGCGGAGCATATCTCTCCGCGAAATTGCCCTGACCTTGTTAACACGCAGTTAGGTAGAATCAGTGCACTGGTTTTGCAGCAGGATTTTGCCCAAGCGAAGCAAGCGACGACCCGCTTACTGTCATCACCAGTGGAAGAATATGATTTGCCTGGCATATCAAATTCCGCCTTACTGTGGGAGGGAGGCTCTTTTGGCTTGCGCATTGCATTAATGTCTGAAGAGGAGGAAATGCTGATAGCAGAGATATCTGAAATGGAGAAGAAGCTAGAGGGTGAATCAAAGGAGAGCTGGCCCGCGCATTATCATTATTTTAACTCACTAGTAGTTTATGCGAAAAGTCGTCAAGTGCTACTGCAGCAGGGAAAACCCGATGGCTTGGTATCGAAGATTCAACTCCTGAAGGAGTCAAATCAAGAACTCTATAATGCGCGCCAAGTTGCGGCGCAATCGAATGCGTTGCCCTATTGGAGAAGAGCGATGAACCTAGCCTATATATTAGACTTGGAACTTAAAGCACGTTACGAAATGGCGCAAGAAAAGCCTGACCGAATTACCTTCATCAATCTCGTGACAGCTGCGATCGATGAGCAGCACTTCTATGCGCAACTTTCACCACCGTTGTGGCTCGAACCCGTGCAAAACCTCAAGGCTGAATACCTCCTTACCACAGGTGATTACAAGCAAGCTCTCGAGGTGTTAGACGAGTCATATCTGAAAATCCCTAACCACATGAAGACTCTAAAGCATCTAGAGGCGACCCTTCAGAAGCTAGAAAGACCCGAAGACGAAGAACAAGTTGCGGAGGTCATTGAGAACTTTAATAATAAGCGGGAGAAGAAGTAAGTTCTTACGTTTTCAGCAAAAAGGCTTTACTGTCTAGCAGTTCACTTACAGCACCGCAGTGAATAGCAAATACAGATAAGCCGCGGGGGCAGAAAAGCAGATGGAGTCGATTAAGTCCAAGACGCCTCCAATGCCTGGAAGCATGGCTCCGGAGTCTTTGGTTTCGACGCTTCGCTTGAGAATAGATTCGGCGAGATCCCCGATGATGGCCGCTACAGAAATGATCACTCCTAGGAGGGCGATACTCCACCAGTCACCCATCCATTCCAAACGTTCGCCCGCAAGGAAGCAGACTCCGAACGCACCGGCCTGTGCTACTACGAAAGATCCCAAGGTTCCTTCCCAAGTTTTGGCAGGACTAATGTGTTTTACCATCTTGGTTGATCCGAACAGAGTGCCGGTCAAATAGGCTCCCATGTCTGTGAATTTCGTGACGACCGCGACAAAGAGTAGTAGCCAAGCGCCAGAAAGCTCTGGACTGGATACGTCCGTGACGGGGGGCAAGAAGGCAAGCCTCATCATGAATCCCCCGAAGAGGACAGGGGCATAAATATACCCTAGAATACTGGTGGCGACGGCATTGATCGAGTCCATCCCTTTGATCTCCTTCCAGAGGCTGAAAAGGAAGGCCATAAAAAGGGTGGCCAGCAATCCGATCATTTCTGGCGTAAAGCCTGTTAGTCGTTGAGTCCTTAAGTTCTCAGAGTTTAAGGTGAGAAGGTCGATCGCTAACCAGCCGAGATAGACAACAGAGATGAGAATTCCTCCGATTCGTCTGTTATGGCCGGGGGTGGAACGCGTGATGCGAATGTATTCGATCGCTCCTAAAACGGCAAGCACGGCGATCAAGGCAACCATTGCGACAACTTGCTTGCTCAAGAATACCCCAGCAACAATACCCCATAGCAGAAGACTGCTAAACAAGCGTTTAGCCATCGATCGTGAGTCTATCTTCTTTTTGCCAGCGTTCGCCATCGTTATTATAACAAGCCACAATCCTGTATTGAAAAAAATAAAATACAATCAAAAGACTGAAAAATAAATTTCGCTTCAAACCAGCTCATAATACACTCACTCGAGTAGTGCTTTTTTGAGAAAAGTGAGGGTATGTTTGAGTCTGAGCTATAACTGAATTAAGAAATATTCTTGAGTTAAGAAACCTTACTTTATAAACTGCTTTAACATGAAAGTATTATTCGCCACGGGTTTCTCTCTCCTTCTATGTTCCTGTAACACTCTGGTGGGTGTGAGTCGTGATATTACGACTATGAGTAATAAAGTGACTGGGAAGGTCACCGGGAAAGAGGGTGATACCTTTAAGCCGATGATTGGTTACAAGGATGGTTATGACCCGGAGACCAATACATACGAAAAGGCGCCAGAACCTACGAATTGATCGACTCAAAACGTTAAAAATCGATTTTTCTTTTCAGGCCTCCTGTGAAGAGGCATGTTTCCGACCTTAATTTCATGAAGCCTTATACCCTATTAGCAGAAAATGTGACGAACGAGGAATTAACCTATGGATTGTATGAGCGCGATGGCGTGAGGTATTATCAGGTGAACTCGGATCCGGTGGCGTCCAGTAAGGAGATTAATTGTGAGTATGAGCTGGCGCATATGATGTCGCGTCCCTTTAAGCCAGCGAAGCAACCGAAGGTGTTGATTGTAGGATTGGGAGTAGGAAGCTTTCTTAATGCAATCGCTGAATCCATGCCTCAGGAGAAGGCACAGTTCGATGTATTAGATCTCAATAAGGATGCGTTCGAATGGTTTAAGAAGTTTCTCGCGGAGAGCAAGGGCACGGCGCCGCGAACAGAATTTGTGGTCGATCAGGTTAGTTCGTATGTGAAAACGAAATCGAATGTCTATAATGCGATTTTTATGGATCCTGAGCTTTGGCGTAGTTGTCAGAATGGTGAGGATCTGATGAGTAAGCCGTATCTGAATTATTTTGTAAACGCGCTTAAGATGGGGGGGCTTCTAGGGGTCGTTACAGAGCGGCCGGATAAAGTTGTTCTTGGCCGGATGGAGCGCTCAGGCTTTGAAGTCTCGGTAGAGCGAATTTCTGCAGTTCCTGGTGGCAAAAGACAACGTACAATTTGGTTGGCTAAAAAGGGGCATTATCAGCGATCGCATTAATTTTCGCTGTTTCTATGCGTGGATACATTAATTTGTGACTTGTTTCTGGTAAGTCTTTTCTATATTAATGAAGAAACAAACATGAAAATAATTGTAATCCTATTAGCTCTTGCTGGTGTCCCTCTTTTGATGGGGCTCTTCCAGAAGGCGAAATTTAACAACGCGCTCAAACCTGAGCTCGAGAAGGCTGCCTATGCAAAATTAGCAGAGGCAGGAGTAGACAAGGCCAATATCGACTTTAATCATCTAGACGCTACTATCAGCGGTGTTACTGCGACGGTTGAAGATCGTGAAGGTGTGAAAGCCCTTGTCGACGATTTAGGCAAAGGCGCAGTTCGTGCGTTTGCCTCTGATGATCTAAAAACCCATGGGTCGCTTCACATCTCTAAGCAAGCTGATGCGCTTGTCGTGAATGGAAACCTATCCGATGGGACATGGGATAAAAGTTTTTCAAAACCACTGATTGATGGTGGGGCTCAATTTACCAAAGGAGGCGACTTCAAAGAAGAGGGGTATTACATTAACCCTGCGATTACTTCTCCGAGCGCGTCTAACATGAAGTGGATGAATGATTTCTTAGCCTTGCCGGGAGATCGAGGGTTGAAAGTGAGTTCAAAAACGAATGAAATCACCCTTTACGGACAAATGACAGAAAAGCTCAAGAGTCGTGTTTTGGCTTCTGCGGATGAAGCAGGTCTGCAGGTGAATCCTGAGTTTGAAATGATTCCCGCTAACGAGATTAAACTCAATACCCAGTCCAGTGATGACGGGGTTGTTGCGTCTGGAACTATTCCTGATGATTTAGATCTTGGGAAGTTTAAGTTTAAGCAAGGGGAGAGTCTGAAGAAAGATCCATTCACTGACGCGCCGGCCGGAGTTTATGCTGATGGCTTCAATGCGTGGCATAATGACTACTATACTGATATGAAAGCCCGTCGTGGATATGCACTACAAGGTGATGCGTTGACATTAAGTGGTTATGCAACGCCCTTCATGGTTTCTGATTGGAAGTCAAAGGTTTCTGCACTTAAGCTTAAACCATCAGCCAAGGAGCTAGAGCTCTTTCCTTCTGCGTATCACTATCCTTCCTATGACCGTGTATCTACGGTCTCGGATTCTGATTTGAAAAACCTCAACGAAGCTTTCGCGCTGAACCAAGTCTTTTTTGACACAGGATCAAGTGAAGTGGTCGGAGGTGAAGTGTTCAAGGTAGATGCCCTAGCGGCGGCGATACTCTCCTTTGGTAAAGGTGCGAAATTCGTGATCGGTGGTCACGCTGATTCAACGGGTAATGTTGCGATTAACCAAAAGTTAAGTAAGCAGCGTGCAGAGGCCGTTTTAACGGCCCTCGCAGAACGCCAAGTCGATAGAGGCCTCTTCACTGTAGGTTCCTTCGGTTCATCAAAAGCAAAAAAAGCAGGCGACAGCTCATCAGATCGCCGAGTAGAAATCCTCGTTAAATAATTTCAACCCAAACTAAATACATCTAAATATCATGAATGCTATATCCTATTTTTTCAGCAATCTTCTCTTCCACAACTTCCTTCTCTCCTTGCTAGCGTTTTTACTAGGCCTTCTTCTTGGCTGGCTTATCTGGGCTCGTCGCAGCAGAGGTAATGATTACTCAGCGCAATATGAAGCGGAGCAAAAGAAATCTGCTGACATCCAGAGACAACTCGATGCTTGTAAGAAGGCTCGTAAAGATCTCGACGGTAAGCTCGGATCCTACGAGAGTGACCTCGGAGTTGCTCAAGGTGATGTGACCTCAGCGAAAAGCAAAATCGCAGAACTTGAAGCGAAGTTATCTTCTGCGAAAAGTAATCTCTCTAACAATAACTCGGACAGTGAACTCGCTGCGGCTAAGAGTCGTATCGCGGAGCTAGAGGCACAACTTGCATCTGCACAAGGCGACTTAGATGCATGCAAAAGTGACCTAGGGGCTTGCAAGACAGATCTAGAAAGCGCGGTAAATCAACCTGCACCTGTTGCAGCGACTGGTGGTGATGAAGAGTTACGCAACAAAAATATGCAATTCTTTGCGGCTGATCTAGAGTCAGGTAAACTTAAGAAGGATGAGAAATACGGTCTTCTCTACACCTCTGAGCTTGATAAAGATGAACAGGACGACCTTACTAAGATTCACGGTGTTGCAGGAGTTCTGAATAAGACACTTAACGACTATGGAGTGTATAAGTATCGCCAGATTGCGATTTGGACTCCACAAATCTGCGAAGACTTCTCTGAGCGTATCTCATTCAAAGGACGCATCGAGCGCGATAACTGGATCGACCAATGTAAGCAGTTCCATGAAGAAAAGTATGGAGAGAAAATCTAACTCTACATATAGATCTTAAAAGTTTGTAAAAGCTCGCTCCAATATGGGGTGAGCTTTTTGGTTGGCTGAAAATTGTGATCGAGGGAAGTTTTCTTGCAAAATACTCGGTAAAGGTGATTCTGCTGGAACAGATACATGAATCATCACGTCTTAATATGCCTTACCCGTTACCTTCTAGCTTTAGCCGCTGGAGTGGGACTGTCTTATGCGTTCACTCCCACAGACTACGGAACGATAGCGTGGTTTTTTCCTGCTGTGTTAGTAGCCTTAATCTGGTCAATTCCACAGGGCGAGGGGATGTGGAAGAAAGATTGGGGGCGCGGTTTTAGGATCGCATTTGTCGCAGGGTTTGGTTTTTGGGTGCGTGACGTCGCCTTTATTGGCGCAGTAAGTCAACAAGGTGGGTGGGCTAGTTCTGGTGGATTAGCGCTTTATTTATCGCTCTATTTTGGTGTGTATGGAGGTTGGGCAGCGACCCTTGGTCGATGGCGGATTCTACCACACACAAAGCCTGCTTTTCAGATTCTGCTTTTGGCCGTGATGCATGGGTTTCTCTGGTGTGGATTAGAATGGGTTAGGGGGCTATCACGAATGAGCTTTGGCTGGGATGGCCTAGGGGTTTCGTTTATTAAGTCAGGTTTTATGATGGCGCAGTCTGCGGATCTCATTGGGGTTAATGGGCTGTCTTTTTTTATGGTTTTTGGAGGCGTGGTGTTAGTTCAGACCTTGCGCTCGTTCCACTTAGAGGCTTTGCAC
>CALKLP010000232.1 GCA_937991965.1 uncultured Verrucomicrobiales bacterium | reverse complement strand
TCCCGCCCAGTCTCCAGTACGAGACTCGACGCTCCTTCACTGGTGATCTCGTTTCGTGTAGGTACGCTCCACGTGTACGATGCGTGCTGTTCCAGTCCGCTTGCCGATGTAGCACAGGAAGAAGGTTTTGCCTCGGTGTAGATTGTGATGGCACCTGCGCGTTCCCTTTGTAAAGAGGCTGAACTTACAACCTGATGCAAAAGGCGAAACATTTGTTAAGGGTGTGACAAAGACAGCAATCACCGCGCATGAACTTGCGGCGACGAGCATGCCACAGTCGGGAGGGCGGGGGGGGCGGAGGGGGTGGATATGGGCCTGTCCCGTTGCGTTTAAGAATCCATTCGCTGTTGGCCTAGAATATAGACTCGATCTGAGGGTCTTCATGTACCAGGAACAATGTTGCTCAACTATTATGTCTGCGTGACGTATTCAGCTCCCCGGATATAGGAGGCTCATCAAACCGATCGGCACCACCTCTACCCTTGAAACATGTCCATTATATCAGAAGGAATTCTGCGCGTGGTGCCCACGAGGGATAAAGGGGAGGAACAGTGTCGATATTGTACGCTTGTACTGCGGCATGTTTGTCCGCTGGGATATCGGCGCCTAGAAACCCTCGCGGCGAGCGGTTGATTTAAAGCAACTTTTTACGATTTGGCGTCCAATACCGATATTTTGATAATTCTGTTTTAATTGTCCTCGAGCGCCTACCTTGAGGACCGGAAGCTCCTGGGAGGACTTGAACGCCGGGACATTTGCCTCTCCCGATCCTCCCAGTGCGGTAGTGACCGTAGGTCCAAATAAAAAAGAAACTCCTTGCGGAAGATAGTCGCTAGGGATATCGACCGTCAGGAGGTTTTGGATGCTAGACTGCGGGTGACGTTTAAACGCAAGTGGGAAGCGAGACATGGGCAGATTGCCTCAAGCTCCAGGCATTCGTTGGAGCTTCGGTCGACTGGGTACCAACGCATTCGTGTATATTGTAAATAATTAAACTCTACGCAGTACATCATAAGGCTTTGCCTGGTCAAAAATCCGGAATTACTTGAATTGAATTTAATTGTATTGGTTATTGGAATTGATTTGCAATAGGGTTCCCAGTCGAGGAGGGCCGCCTGTCAACGTGCTTCGGGACTGCAAGTACCAATCGAGCACGATGGTGTTGATTGAAACGGCTACTATGCTGTACGGAAGCTTTTTACAGGGATCTACGAACGTCACGGCCGCGTCCGGGTGAAGCGAGGAACTGTTGTACTCCGTATACAGTGTTAACTATGCGGGCACTACTGAAGGTATTAGGAGAGAATCATAACCAACATTCTAGTGATCGTTGCACATCGTATTGGTTGCTTCACAGGGCTTGGAGGCGTGGCCAGCATCGACGTGTGGGGCCCGACAGGGTACACTGTTCAGGACCTGGCCGATCCCGACTGATTTTACGATGCCCCCCCCTAAAACCAGTGGTTTTCTTTAACGAAATTTTAATGGCTGCTCGACACAAGGAAGGATACTAACGATAAAAAGTATCCATACATTTCTTTGTGTGGAAAGGTCAATCGATCGATGACGTCGGGGTGTCCAGGGACACCGTATTTCAGGAGATACGACCGCAAGCTGGTTTTGAAACCGGTGATTTCGTTAAAGAAAAGTTGGGGGGGCTACCGTAGCCCGACTCTCCCATAGTTTTGTCTATGGCCAAGGAAGTAAGCCCTGTTCAGAGATACCGCAGTATCTCGCTGAACAACATCTACAGAGCCCGCTAGGGCAATGCAGTTCAAACGGAACCTATCTGAGTAATATTTTCTATGCATGGACTATTTGTTGGTTGTCCTCTGTGTGAACTTTGTATTGGAAAGAAAGCCGGGATCCGTGAGATGTGCTACTTACGCGTTCTGTTTCTTGTCTGGAATAAGTCGAAAGGAGAAAGTAGAGCACAGAGCACTAGCGTATAGACTCGTGTTTACACCAACAGCAGTAGTTTCCTATACTCGCATGTCCTTGGATTGGGATTTAAAGCATTGTGTTTGTGACGATACGTCAATAAATGGCCTTCTTTGCATTGTGACGGTCATTTAGTCAACGAATCAGTGCACGCATTCGTTACCACCATTGTCAGATGTCGATATTGTATGAGGGGTCAATTGAAGCCATCCCCACTTGCAAGAAGTGGTCTGAGGAGGACAAAGCGTGGCACTCGTCTGGCCTTACGGTGAATGCGACGGATGCTTCCTCCGATGGCACGGGCCCAATGTCATGCCGTACGTACCACCTCAGCACGTTCTCGACTTGGGAAGAAAGCCTCTCGGCAGAGTGAAATACCGCTGATCTGCTGAGTGGACACAGCATTTTCATCCAGGTTGGAAGCTTCCACACATCGGAGAGATTAGATCCCTACTCATTATTTGTACCAACTATGCTGACATATTCCACTACAAGACATTTCAAGCAGCTGGTTTATTTTTAGTTTTCCCGCAATTTCTGGTCCTTTTTAATGGCCTTTTTCGTAAACAAAAAACCGAAAACGTGACGCACGTGGTCAAAATTACTATGACCACAGCCGCAGAGACCGCTGATTTTCACGCTTTAAAGTCGAAAATCTCCAAAAAACAAAAATATTTAACAGCACGGCACTAAGCCGCGAGAAAACACAGCAGCTTACAACTTAGCATGTTTAGCGGAGCGCAACTTAGACCATCGAGCAGCAAGCGCGGAGCAAAATAATGGCAGCATTCGGAACACGCCGTGAAGCTCCGTCATCAACGGCACTTCGTCCTTGCTTGTTTATGGTCACTACAACCGCTTAGATATTGGCTGCAAGCCGCTCGTTATTTCTTTCCTCGCGGATTATACACGGGAGTAGAGGGGTGGCTTTACTACTTTAGAACCAGGTTTTGACAGCGTAACGGCGTCGGCAAGCGGGAGGGGTCTATACCCCAAGCATGGCGAGGAGTTCGTCTCGCCACAGGACGCCTCAGAAAAGGGACGAGCGTGACAGTTACGAGACGCTGGATCAGGCTGGACTGGGCGGTGGGCTGGGGGGGGTTGTAGGCAAAAAGCCTCGAGGACGCAAGTCTTCGCCCCGCCGATAGTTCGTTTCTTGCCCAGCCAGCAAGTCTCTTTTTTCGTTTTACGTTCGGAGTCAGACGCTCCCGGGATGGTCGGGTATGAGGGAGAAAATAAGGGAGGCGGGGATGGCGAGGACGAAGAGATTGCTGGGGCTGGTGCTGTCGTAGATGGGGCACTGTGTGCCTTGGCATCGTATTTATAAGTCTGTGCGAGGCATACCGGGTTTATGTTTGTTTTCAGTCCATGTCATATGATAGCTTACGGTGCGCCGACGTCTGACAATGTTATACAAGTGCGTGTGTGTCGTACATATTAAATACGGGTAACTGTTCATTGCCAACGATACGATTCCAGGAAGTCAGATCCCTGGTATGTACGATCTGCATCGCCTGTTAATCTCGTGTTAGGGTATTCAAATGATCTAGCACATGTGTCTGGGGTTGGATATGTACTGAGCAGATCCAGCGCAACCAACCTTGCTGCCAGATACAGAATATAGACAATCTAGACCGTGATCTGTCCGATGTGCAAATGGTTTTCACAAGAACGCGACGCAGTTTGAGAATTTCGAGTTTTGGTGCCAGGGTCAAATAAAGCTGTAAGCCAGAGCGTATTCTACTCCAGTTTCAATATTTGAGCATAACGGTGTTCTGTTTTTATCCAGCAGAACGCAAGTTAAACAATATAATTTACTACTGCTACTTTCCACTGGTTTATTGTCGTCGCATGTGGTGGTACTGTAGATAACTAGGTGCAG
>CALKLP010000231.1 GCA_937991965.1 uncultured Verrucomicrobiales bacterium | reverse complement strand
CCCCCCGCCAAAACAAAATTGCAATCATATCTAGCGAACGTATCGTGGCCGCTCGAGACGAGCAAGGTTGGTATGGTGTATTGTATTTTGTTTTCCAAAGCGTACCGAACGATGACGTCGACATGACAAGGTACTTCCTTTTTGAGGAGATACGGACGGTAGCTGGGGGTTTTAAACCGGAAATTCCGTTAAATAAAAGTAAGGCGGCTGCCGTAGAACGTATCAGACGGGCGTCCAAAATTCTTCACGGTGCTGTGGCAGACAATAGGTTCCAGTGGGCCATCCAGTTTACAGCAAAAAAGCGCATTCAACCCAGAACCCATGCGTAACGAGAGAGCAGCCTTTTTCTCCCTGCAGGCGATATATTTGATTGGCGGCCATCCTCTCTCCATCGTCGACACCCAAACAAATTAGAAGAGGTTCGGTGCCCCCCTGCGAATTCAGTTTCCCGCCGCGCGTGTAGACAGCCATACCAGCCAGCACGATGGATTGATTTTTCGTGAGTGAAAGAATACTCTACGGTAACTTGCCGTGCGTTGAACCCGCGGTGTGAACCAAGCTCATTGTGCCGTTCGTTAAGGTTTGTGTATGCCCGGCCACTTGGGACACATGCCACTGTGAGCACCATTGTTTCCATGAAACTCTATTTTGTTTTTCGGGTGAAGAAGCTGGAAATCGTACTCAAAACGTTGATGCTGATTCCAATTGGAGGAGCAACACGATTGGCAACCGCATTGCATACACACACCAAAAAGCGAAATTGCAGATACAAGTTGACGTTCCAACAATTCAGGTTTGAGGGTGTCCAATCCTATAGATTTCTGAAAACGAACATATTATTACCAAATCTATCGTACAGGGGACCTAGCAACGGAAGATTGGGTCACACCCCATTGAAATTGTCAACAGTGAAACATATTGGCAGTGCGAACATATATATATATATGTAAAATTCCATAAACTATGGCGAACCGATGGTTTTTTCTGGATGTCGTCGGATGAGTCGTCCGCGTGTGGCAAAACCACACCGACTTGCAAGAGGCACACTGCTATCACTGTATGAGTCAAAGGTCGATGCACACAGTTTTTTCTCGGAAAATATCGCCGGCCTCCAAACATATCAAAATGCGCCGTAACCTTGCTGCTCGTTTCATCCCTGCGTTAATTCAGAGCACAGTTATCTGTATCCCGGAGCACCGTGCAACACGGAAGATGGGTGCGACTGCTACAAAAGGAAGTGCATCAACGGCTTTTGCAAAGGTAGGTCAAGCGAGTTGCGATGAGGTTACGACATATTTCATTAAACACATTCGATCTATTTGATGAGTCTCCTCATGTTAATCGTAGACATCGACTGTACCAATCCATTGCGAACGCATATTATCGCAAAGTTGAAAAATCACAAAAAATTACGACCGCAAATTTCAAAGGGGTGGACTCGCGCAAGTGACCTTGAACCGCACCTTGAATATAAATCCCGAAGAGCGCGAGTGACACCCCCCTCTACCAAAGCCTATATGCTCCTCAACCCTAACTTTGGCCAGGAAAGTTCGCTACTTCAAATTCTTAACGCGTGACAGGGAGGCCATGTTATGCGTGTGCAAGAAATGTTCCAAACATCTCCTTCGGGTCAGGCTGGAAGACACGTAAACGCAACGTCCGTATGCATGTTCAATTATGCTTCCGGTTCCGGGTTCGTGGCAGGAAGCGTAAGGGACACGCAGTGCCCCGGATCTACGATTTGCTGCCCGGACGGGTCTTGCGCCCTAGAACTCGAGCTTTGTAACGGTAAGAAATAATTTCGACATTTGGTGGTAGTGGACGTGAAGGTGGTTGTGGCACTGGTAGTTGTGGTGTCGCTAGTAGTTGCGGTGTCGGTAGTAGTGGTGGCGGTGGTGATTGATTGTGGTAGTACAAGAGGGCATGGCGCAATTTTATGATGTCCACCGAAATATTCAGGAATGGTCGAGATTATTGCAGTGCCTGCCTTAATGATGACCCAATTCGACGCTACTCTCCACCCTTAGTCACTTCACGAAGCGGACATCTCCGACCACCCGGTATTTAGTCGGGACATCAACGCGCACTTACTTTACGTTTCGTGCTCACCTTTCACATTGACAACTTCTACCAGAGGTTAGCTGTAAATGCAGTATTCGGTTGATCTCCGTCAGCCTTGCCAAGCAGAATCTGCGTGATAGTGACTAGTCAAGATATCTCCCGCCTTGTGATTTCACGTATCGAAAACATATTTTCACGACAAAATCCTCAGCAGACTAGTACTGCTCAAAGTTGGACCACCACCAGCAAACGAATGGTGCTTGTTCGCGTTCCCCTGTGTGCCATCGAAATATCGATTGTCCACCCACCGCCCGGTATCCTACGGGGGAAATTCGCGACCGACTAACCACGTGCACATCGAATACTTTACTCTGCATGCTTCTCCTGGCATAGTTCAGGACAGAAAGCAAACTACACGGGTGAGGAAGACGTGTACGTTCCCGACCCTCGTTGGCAACAACCAGAACCGATCTAGCAACGTGCATTAGCCATCGGTGTCCGTAGCGGACTCGTAGACGGCTTTAATATGGTGTCGTGTGTTGAATACTATCTCGATCGCCGATTTTTATTGTTGGTACGTCGAACAATATAGGCGTGTTACAGGTTGATCTGCAATATGTAGACGGGACTGGTCACGTCAAACTTGTACATTGTGTTTGCGCTTTGTGTGGCGTGACGTTCCCTGCGCTTAGTTTGTCCAGATCATGGCTGACCTGTTGTCACGATGGGTAGTTACTTTTGGACTTGCATCATGGTCACGGACAGACGTGGTGCTGCATATTTGTGAGTGTTTGTTCTTCGCGGGCTTTTTCAAGGCGTGAATGTGACGCCTGCTATGGTCGGAATTGCACAAGATTGTTGTACATGTCGGTCCGATCAAGCCTGAATGTAAGAAAAAAAACAAAATACGTCTCTACACCGGTCAACAGTCACCTGGGCCAGATATAATATACTCGTTTGTGGAAACCCTTAATCGGATTTCAACAACATAATAATGGGCAGTTTCGTCTCGTTGAGAAAATACATCAGCCACGAATTGTTTTGGCCAGTAGTTACTTGATCACCGGCGCGTGCTACGATGGAGGTAGCGCATCGTTAGGCTAAGGAATTTCATTGAAAGACTACGCTCCTTACCCAGATGTGTCATTCTGATATTGTTGTTGTTTCCCAATTCGATTCGTTGCATACCTGTACTGAATACCGGGCGCACGAGTATATATTTTTGTATTCAATTTTTGGGTGAGACACGGAGCTGTTAAACAGTGAAACGTTCGAAACGATATATGGCGCCGTGACCGCCGGGCGCGCCCGCTCCCTCCATAAAACCTAGCGTCGTTTGACGTGCACACTTGGCTATGGCTGTATGCACCAAGAGTCGATGGATACCCAAAATCGATTTTCGGTCGCATCTCGTCGTTCGAAAACTGACGATGCCTTTCCCTCTCCTCGTGCACGAAAACATCGCCTCATCATGTATGAATCGTACGTGTGAGACTTCAAACGCTTGCTTCTCCGTGTTCAGGCGATCTTTCCATTGCGTTGGCTGTCTAATGGTGCCCAACCACAAGAATGTGGGATCTAAAAACATGACCCAAGGTCCAATATTCTTGAGTATCCTTGATCCCGTGGTCATACCTGGTTCCGTATGTTGCACCCCGCATGTCATAACCCATCGTTTGCAGCTGGATGCGAGAACAACGATGACTGCCCGGAAGATTTGTTCTGCTGCCCTGACGGAAATTGTATCCAAGAACACGACTACTGCGGTGAGCACTCAGTCGGAGATGTCGGTGGCAGTAGGATGAACAGGTTTCAACTCAAGTTTCCCAAAAGTTATTCGGCACGACGAATATACAAGCGTATTTGCTTTGTGTGTGATAACAATATTGTTGACGGTTTCTCGAGTACCATTCACCGATACGAGGTTCTACCGTTGCGCACGGAATACCTATACACCGTGGAAATAGGTGAAATTGTGAGGTATCAGCGGGGCTTACGGCTACGAACGAACAACCTCCACCTCCAAGTTGGGCGAGCGTGATGTTGGACCTTTACACCTTGCTAGAGAACCAACTTCCCCCGGCCGTCAACCGACGAGATTTTTTTTGGCATTTCGTGACTGCTCCTGACGCTGAAAAATTATTTAGGTAATTTGTTCTCATGCGTGCTCTGGGTGGCAAACGGCATCGTATACTGTAAGACACGACCGGGACTATTGTACAGACAGCTTTTTTCAGTATAAAAAAACTTGTTGGGCTGCCGTAAGCCGAGTCCTCTTCAGACCTGGCCTCGAGCACGTGAAGAAGTGCCTAAATTTCGCTACGTGTTTTTTCCCTTTGGCGGTGGCTGTGACATATATATCGATGTATCATCCAACAGAGATTCCGTTATGCTGTGATTTGTGAAAAACTAAATCGATCCCGAACTATAAAGGACAAACTGTCCTTGGTTCAATGCGAAACGGTTGTCCTAGCCACCACCACGAATGTCGATTTTTTAACGGTGTCTATCCGGACCGCCGGCGTACCTTAACGGTAAATGAGAACAATCCGGTCGGAGTACCGTTTGTTTTTTGCACCATTTTTCGTTGTAGTACTTATCTCATGCATGCGCATGTACGTCATCCTCAGCGTGGGATATCTAGTGTGTCAAGTATCACCTTTCGCGGAGAACTGTAAGAACTAGTCGGTGCCGCGCCTGAAGGAGAACGCCATTAGCTCGGTAGGTACTGCTGTGAACTACGTGCATGGGCCTACGCACCAAGTGCTTCGCACCATTGATGCTGAAGCGCAGCAACGACAACACGTACTTGTTTCGTCGCTGGTCTAGTGCTTTACCCATTAGCTATACCTTTGGCGGACAAAGGTTAACCATTCTGGCATGATAACTTTGTCTGCCTATTTGTGTTACGGATATTTGTTTTATTTCTAACCTCGGTACGCTACAATGTTTATCACGGCCTCTATCGATCGTTTGTTGATCAGCCAGTAGTTGTGTCTGCAGTTGTTTTTTTTTCTTCACTTCCTACGTATCTGACACACGAACCGCCGCCACTGGATGCTGTTGACCACGACCCCCCTCTCCGAGGCAACCCCCTGAGGTACACGGCACCGATATTGCACGAAACATATAAAGTGTGGTACCAAACGTCCGATATTATGTTATAGCATCTTGGGTCAGAACGACAGAGTCTGAGTTGAAACCACGTACGATCTATGTGCCGTATAAGTCCGTCCCGGTTGCACATAAGATAACCATTGTGTACGGATATCATATACCTTTCGGGCTGTCTCCCTCTCCCTTGCGGCTGATTATGGTGCGGTGCTCCAAGGATGAATCTACCGTGCCCACCATGCCGTGCGGTCGCTATAAGAGGAATTTAAGGTTTGATCGAACAGGATTTTTCCTGCGTGTCTCCGTACGAGATCAAAACCCATTCATAAATCGAACCCTGGTTGAGGTTTATGGTGCATGTTTGTTGCGTGCCTAGCTCATGGGGATACCTATCGTGTTTTACGCGCACACCTAGGTCACAGCCTTTAATTATGATGTACGATATTTTGATGCCCACGTAAGGAACGTGCTGACGTATTGGGACACATTTAACCGTATATATTCCTATACCAAGGAAGATGAAGTCTTCATTCCCGTGAAATATCATGATTATTATGCCCTTTTTCATCGGAGAAAACTTTTGACAACCACTGCTGTGCTCCTCGCCTTTTACATTTGACGCTTCCGTTGTGACGTGAAATCGTGCATCGAACGTGAAACGCAGAGTGTCAAACGAACGGGGACTGTGACACAGAGTGCTGCGCGACGTTGTACGATCCATCAAATAGATATGTGTCGGTAAGAGAGACATGCACGCATACCAAAAGGAAACCACCATTCCCGGACAATGTCGGTCACTGGAGGAGGGCCCCGACGTAAGCTTGGCCCGTCCGAACATCATCTGTGTCGGACATTATGGAGCAGTCCCACTATCGAGGTGCAGCAAACATTCCTTATCTGTTTTCATTGAGAATTCACCATGTCACACGAATCGTGACTCCGATTACATTCGTGCGCGCCACCCCATCGCCATTTCCATGCTCTGGTTCCAAAACATACTATATTCGCCATAATCATGATAAGCGACAGTTGCACACCTGAAGATCAATTAACCCGTCAGATGTCTTCGTCGGGTCCTCTCTTTTCTGTATCTAATGAGCCAGGAGTTCGGACACAGCGTGCCATATCAAGGCGAGCAAAATTATCGACCAATGTTCTCGTCATGGACAGTGACGGGACTCATAAACGGCACCAACACCTACTACATCGACTGAAGTATGTTCGTTAGAAGACGACTCGAACT
>CALKLP010000230.1 GCA_937991965.1 uncultured Verrucomicrobiales bacterium | reverse complement strand
AGAACGAATTTCGAAATGCGATGCTGGCAATAGCGAATGCGGCCGTTGTTCCCTGACGCGAAATTGTCTGACTGTTCGGCCCCTTTAATATGCTCTTTCGGCAAGTGACCACACCGGCAGTTATATAAACTCATTGGAGCTGAGAGATGTCCGTATACAAGTCCGCTTCACGAGCGGTTCAGAGTAGGATGCAGCTTACCCTTCATCCGTCTCGCCGAACACCTTACGGCGATTCGCGCTTCTTGCAAGCGATGCCTGGTCGGTGGAAACCTGACATGCTCCGTCCCGGCATTGTGGGGGTGCGACGGTCTGTACTATACAATATGATCATACCACTACGGCCATGGATGAATGTCGAGTACATCGCGTGTGAAACACGCTTTTCATCGCGTGAGCTAGACAACCAGCGTTCCGTCACTAATGATACTCTTGTTTTTGGTCAAACCGGGAATGGTGGTCGACATGGATGGCGCTGGGCAGAGTGGAAAACGTTGACTCCGTGCAAGAAGGATACTGCATATATCATAAGGCCATTAGAAGTTATACCATAGTATCCCCGTTGGATCAAGGCTTCGGTAGGAGGGTACCTCCAATTTACACTACTGTCTCTTCTGTAATCGCGCGAGTGACTCTGTACCTCACTGGCAAAAAAAAGTTCGATGACTTTGTTGGTGCAGCCTACCTAACCACCCCGTTTGGTACTACTACCGAGAATGTTAAACAGCACGAAATGCTGTGACCGCAAGGAACAGGGGGGTCATTCGCGCGAGTGACACCGAGCAACCGAAAAAAAAAGTGCCAAAAGGGGGTAATCCACCCCACTGGCTATTGCTGTCTCTAGAAGAGGCCCAACCAGACAAAATAAAAAGTTGTTTTTGGAAGCCATCACCCGACACGCAAGCCAGCACGTACAAATATGTGGGAATCCGCCTCGCCAGTGGTTTTCAATGCGATTGAAACTCACGTGGAATGCTCGCGAGTCGTCTCTCCTTCGTGCTTGGTGGAAGCGATACGTGCCTGGTCTCGGTTTAGGCACCATCCATGAATTTCACCGTCGTGTCATTGTGTAGATGCGGAGATCAATGGCCTTACGCCCACGTCTGTGAATGAATTTGGAACACCCCCCTCCTCTCATCACACGTAAAATTATAGGGGATAGACGGTGGCCAGAAAACCAGCGAAAAAGATTGGCACGGGGTATGGCGTGCGCGTAACAAAAAAAATCGCTTTCCAGAAAAACTTGAACAAAAAATGACGCCTGCAACGATTGAGGTGGCACGTGTCGGCTGAATGTTTTTTTTGCTGAATGACGGAGCAGGTCCCTTAACCCACAATCGTCGCAACTTCATTGTCGTTTCAAGATTTCTATGAACTTCTCGTGGTACACCCTGCCCATCGGATTGTTCATCGAGTAACGCCGTTAACTTCCTCCAAAATAAATACTTGTTGATGCTTGTCCAAAAGTGAAACATGCAGCGGTAAAGGCGCACCATTGTTGACGCGTTCTGCGATTGAGGTAGCACGTTTTGTATGAAATATTTTCTGAATGACGGAGCTCCCTAACCTTAAATCGTCGGAAATCCGTCCATTATTTTTCGTTGGTTCTCGTCGTCATGGTATTTTTCATCGTAGTGGTGTAGCAGTTTTGTTCTCCTCCAAATGAGTTTTTGGGGGTGGTCTTGGGCTTCCGGATTGAGGAACCTTCAGGAAAAAAAGTGGTACACCTCTTTTGTAGCACCGCGTTTTTCGTTTTACGCTTTTCCTCACATGACCTGGACACCCCGCCCGAAAACCCGGTTTCCGACCTAAAGGCGGCGGTAGGTGGGTCACGTTATGAGTCCCGTTTCGCAGTAGCTTGGCGTCACTCGCGCGGGTGAGCCCCTGCTTCTTGTTGTGGTCTGGGAAAGCTTTCCTTATGTGTTAAGTCTGCTACATGAGTCCGCAATATAATGGTAAAGCTTCGCACAAACGATAATCGCAAGAAAAAAGCTTGGGCCCGTGCAGGTAGAGAACCACCCGGGTGCCAGTGGCTCAAATTCAGTGAAGAAAAGGGAAGTGCCTCTTCTAACCCAGGCTTGAAAATAACTCTGAAGATCAGAAGTGTAACCTGAAGAAACGATCTCATGTTCCTCAGGCGAAAATACTCAACCCACCGTAGGGGTTGCATTTGCTGGTTACACTAATAATGTACCTCGCCGGTTGACCTCGCCTCAAGCGCAGAACTAACGGTTACTCATGTATATTTTACTAGTAATTTTATTTTATTTTTGGCAAGGTAATATATACACGCTTGAATGCGTGTTGCGCGAACGAATGCATTCGAACTCGTTTTTCTGTTGACCAATATGTAGGGCCCCTTCAGCATGCTGGGGGTTGTGAAATTTTCTGCTGCACTCCAAGCGTAGGATGGCCGAAAAAAAAAAGAGAAGAGAAAACAACATCACATGAAAGGTTGTTCCAGCCATCCCGCGTTGAGAACTACCGAGAAACTCACGGAAAAATATTTTTTCCGCAGAAAATGCTACAAGTGCCTCTATCGCGCATACGCATGCAACCGTAGAGATAGAGGTGTGCACCAATTTCTTTCCGTGATTCCTAACCTCA
>CALKLP010000229.1 GCA_937991965.1 uncultured Verrucomicrobiales bacterium | reverse complement strand
AATCCTCCTTTTTTCTCTTCTTCGGTTTTACCTTTCGGCCATCTAAGCGCCACTACAAACCATTCTTCTGTCTCAACCTGCATCCAAGTGATCTCGCGATCACTCTGTGAGCCTCTGCACTACAGTGTTCCATACACAGTGACTAGTGCCAGGAATACCACCTCTACACAGGTGCACACATTCCTTCATATTTTTTTGGGTTTTGGGCGTTTCAAAACGAAGTATGATGTCGATTTTTCGATTTTTTTCCCCCCCATGTCAGGAGAGGACATTTAGCTTCAGCGCGGAACCCGCCCACTGTGTAGCTCGTCCTTGCTCGACAGGTCCACTCGATATCTGCGCTTTTACATCCCCGCTCTCGCAGACGGTGCCTCCCAGGGTACAAAGACTTGTCGGTGTGAATACGTCTAGTCTAACCAGCTGCGTTGATAGTGAACTGGCACTTCTCTATCCCCATTTGCGCCGAGACGTATTATGTAGTCCACAGGTGCCGGACTCGTAGAACCAAAGCCGACCTCGTACACACGTGCAGTAGGCTGCAAGTACGAGCAGTGTCCGCACATAAATGAGCAAATTACAGACAGACGCGTCATTTGCAGGAGCACTGTTTTCGCGGTGATGGGTGCTGTTGCTGTTGGAAAGCACCGCCTTGATAGTCGTTTGACCCTGAAAACGGATGACCTCATGTCATGCATGTGACAGCTGATTGCATCATATCCAGGCTGAACAGTCCGTGTGAAAACATGGCAACTTGCGATGTGAAACGCGTGGATATACTCACTCGCTGGGAAGCGTGACTACCCGAAGGCCCGCGAAGGCATGGCACAAAAACACAACCAACCCCCCTGTGAGAGTATGTTGTGCTTTTGGTGGAATGCTCGTCCCTGAGCCTGCCCTACATCACACTGTGACCATGGGTATGGGCAAGTGGCCGTTGGGATCACAGCTACACACAAAAAAATCGCCGCCAGCCAGTTCTGCGGCCCTCGCCTTTTGCATTCGCATCCTCTTGGCGGACCTCTCTAAACCGCTTCTTCATGTAGAAGTGCAACGCGTGTAGCAGCCCTATGGTCAACGCTTGTTGGTGAACCTGACACGGAACAACCAGGTCGCGTGATGCCGGATGCTCGGGCTGTGTTTCGCTCCCTTTTGAAGTGGTTGGTGTTCCCCTCCGAGCAAAGGTATCCTGAAAACGTAATTGAATGTAACCTCTTCTCCGATGGAACACCAACATAGATAGGAAGATCGGAAAGCTGGTGGTTGCTCGGCGATCCAAACTTCGCCGAAGGTGGAACTCGGAGGGAGAAAATATTTGCATGATGAAATGGTATGCGGATGTGAGTGTTGAGACGCACTCTGACCCTTCCTTACGGTCTGAAGCCGTCTTGGTGTACCACGGACTGCCCCGTTCCCTCGCTTAACGTCAACATTGGTTCCGCATTGTCCCCGGCCAGCTCTATCTCTGGCGGTCGCGTGTTTTCCGCGGCCCGTGTCATCCTTTTAGATTATTCAGGGAAACGGTGCCGTAGCCCCAGTGGCTCTCTATCCTCGGGCGGTTCCTTGTTTTTCGGCCTTCTCCATCCCCGACCCACTCCTGTGGACTGTAAGCCGCCCATATGAAAACTCAGCCCATATTTGTAAGCAGGAACCAAACATCAGGTTTAAGCACTCCAGATATCAGACAGCAGTATCCACGGATGCAAACGTCAGTTTGCTTCACCGGAAACCCCCTCACGTCTTTTTTTGTCGAAACGACGTAGCTCCTCTTGTCCTGAGAATGTCTCACGTTGTATCGTCAAATAACTCGCGCACTACCATTCGTGGCCGCTGGATTTCCTGTTTCTTTCTACTCTCCCATTTCGCAGGGTTCAGACAGCATGGAGCTGAACCTGAAACTCGGCATCAATATTGAAAGCCTGCTGCAGTTCGCAGAGGTTAGCCAGCAGGTGGGTGGGTGTTGTTCTACCGTATACCAGGTAGTTAATGTCATCACCCCGTGCGCTGTCACGGAAGGAGCACCACAAAGAGCAATTTTCCTTATTACTTCACGCTGGTTCACGAAAGATCCACCAAATTCATTCCTCAGCGATTTTCCACGACTTTTTAGGAGTTAAACCTCCTGATATTCCGCAAACATGGCTAAAGTAGTTGTTGATGATTGTTATGATTTCGGTATTTTTATCAGCTTTTGGAGGGTCTTAGGTGGTTGGCGGGCCACTTGGGACACCGAAAATCAGGCGAATAAAAACATAAAAAATACAAAAATACCATCAACAGCGACTATTGTCATGTTTCGCAGTGTGCACCGCCGTGGGAACTTCTTGAGGACACGAAAACCGTTTTACCACGTCAATTAACTAATTAACTGCGTCAGGGCCTTGAGTTTGGACTCGATACAATAATCATCCTCTATTTGACTCACACATGTGCCTACCGCAAAATATACATGGAACACCATGTTGTGATTCGGGCGCCTTTGTCGTCAGAGGCCAGAGATATACACAGACGGTTGACTCAATTCCGTATGCTTTACGAGTGAGGCCGGGCTGATGCAGCCCAACGGGGGGTCCGTGTTTCCCCACATACCCATCATGGCGTACGGGACCCCCAAATCACACATGAACCTCCCAAGGATTACTCTCCCGTATCTGGTGCTCTGTACGACCGGACAGCCCCCCTTCTCAGTGCTAGATGCGATCGAGAGGATTCTTTACAACCCCTCTTGAAAAACAAACAGTCTCAAATCAAATCCGAATATTTTCAAGCCAAACGAATCTCCCAAGACAATTAATCCGAAATTCACTGGAAATTAGTCGAACTTCGAAATATGCAGTCCTACATTTCTCAAACCGCCGACCTTCGATAACTTCCCTTCGAAACCATCCGCACAAAAAAGGTCATCGTCATTGCAGAACGAAACAGAAGAACTTAATGAGTGTATCAGTCATGAACTTCCACCACAACAATAGATCAAAACGAGTCAAATGTGGCATGCAACCGGACAAAGACTTCAAGTAACAATCAAATCTCAACTTGTTTACCACGAGCTCAAACAACCCTTGGAAGCACTAAAGCCTCAACAACAATTTGACAAAGCTCAGTCAAATCCTTCCTTCGTATACATAGCCAACCAATATCATACCAGTGTTTAATAACCAACGCCCTGGAAAAACCAAACCATCAAGTGAAAACTTCACCAGAAATGCCGTAGCTTGCATGCATATTCCTACCCAATCGCACACTCAAACGCCCCCTTCTGCAACGTTCGGGCAGGAAAAGCTAAAAGACGAAAGCATGTGATATTTGCAATTGCTGCTGCGGCCATAGTCGTGGCACACGATCCCCCATGATGATAGGCGCAGCAGAAATGCGCGAGGGAAAATCAGGGGAAAACAGAACGCTAAAATGTCTTATTAAGACCGTTTCTTAGGGCGTTAGAAAGTCCAATTTTTATTTGGGAGGGCGCCATTTTTTTACCCAAGAAAAAGATAGTCGGTTGCCTACAAAGTCAACTGTCTTACGGCTTTGGCGGCCATTTTGTTTTCGCAACTAGGCAAATAAATGCCGATTTAACTTTCGATCACGTGTAATCAGAGATGCTTCAC
>CALKLP010000228.1 GCA_937991965.1 uncultured Verrucomicrobiales bacterium | reverse complement strand
AAGTAACCCTTCGTTTGTATCCATGTCGACATCTGGATGATACATCCGAAAGAAACTCCGCATGTCCTTCTCGTATGATTTGCTGTACACTTTCAACAGGTTGCCCTCCTTGTTTTTGTCTCGCAAGGACGAGCTCTCTTTGTGTGACATCTGGATTGGGCAGACGGAATTGTACAGAATAGGCTGTGCAAACTGATTAGCATATATTCTGTGCCGAAGGTCTAATTCCATGAATGAATTGTCAAATTTTTCTTCATTCCACCCGTCTAATTCCTGGATTCTTTCTGTGTCATACAAAACCAGCAGATCGGTAATATCACATGCGCATACTGACGCAATTTTTTCACCGTCTTGCGGGTTTTCATACCTGTCAATAATCATATCGATTATTGCAGGGTCCAAAATTTCTGCGTCACAGTGCATAAACATCCAACACTTGTCTTTTCTTTCTAGGCACTCCTTTTGAATATCATTCAGGCACTGTGTGAATGGCTTAGCCTTAGCGTGCCTTACCACACGTACATCAATCTTGTCGTGTCGCACAGAATTTACTGCATCCTCAAGAAGCTCGGGGAAGGTGTTCTCAATGTAATTGAAATAAAGAGGAATCTTCATAGTTGAGACATACAATAACAAGCATAAAAAAACACGGCGTGCGTACGCTTGTGACCGCTACGGGCCATGGGCGCTGGCGCCAGCATAGGTGTGCTTGCTCCAAGGCGCAGGCGTACTTCTGCACTGAAGCAAACGTACATTTGAGCTCGCGCAACTACGATGCTAGCTCAAACTACCTAAGCCCGTGCCGAAAGCGCGGGTCCGCCCTCACCAAATCTAAAACCTTTTCAAATCCCTCGCATACAATGTTTGTACTCTTTCTTTCTCTGAGTTGGTCAAAATTGGTTTTCTACACTCTGGTGTAACTCTTCTCTGTTTGTCTGAAGCTTTACCAAGAACGACACCATTCAGATTTTCAAGGTCCTTCGAACACTCACCCATGTTCTCTAGATTGCCAATGTAGTCTATCTTTCGATTTGCTTCAAATGGTTCTATAAAGTATGTCTGACTTATAGCATGTGGATCAAATTCTCCCCTGCTCTCCAATAGATCTAAATATATGGACGGGGTGAACTTTTCTCTATCTACAGTTTCCCACAAACACGAGTGCATTCTTTCGTGTTTGAGTTCACAAAATGCGGCTATAAATCTTTGTATAGGATCTCTAGTAAATGTCCACGTTGTATAGTCAGGAAATTTGCTATAATATTGTTCGATAGATATATCCTGAATTCTATATCCCTGACGATGGATATTGTGCGAGATGTAACTTGACGCACATTTGGGAAGTAGTATATATGTCGATTTTGTGTCGTAGTTAATGTATACTTTCTTCAATTTTTGGACCGATTCTACCCAATCACATTCCACGCACATCTGCAGACAGTAATCACAGTAAACACTTTAAATTTAAATTATGACCACTTTTTATGCCGTGTTCCCGGGTGTAACCACACATCCTCCTCAACTCCGATGCTAGCTCAAACTCAGGCCAACCACTTGGCGAATTTTGCAGCAATTAAAACATAGGCCTCACTACCAACAAAAAAACAATGGATGCTCTCCTAGGGTACACAGGCTTCGTGGGCTCGCACTTGCGAGAAAACCTCGACCCTGAGACTACGCTGTATTACAATTCCAAAAATGCAGCAGACTACACCCGGCGTGAATTCAGAGACGTGTATTGCGCATGCGTGCCGGCCGTGAAGTGGTGCGCCAACAAGCGCCCGTCCGAAGACTTGTCTGCATGTCGGGAAATTCTCTCGGTCTTGGTCAAGATAAGATTCACCGGGAGGTTTGTCTTGATCAGCACCATAGACGTGCATGATGGTGCCTTCAAAAATCAGTCAGAGGATTGCGAGCACCCTTCTGCGGAGCCGTACGGCAGGCACAGGCTACAACTAGAGACAGACCTACGGCAGGTGCTCGCGTCGAGGTTGCTTGTTGTCAGGCTACCCGCGCTTTTCGGCGTGGGCCTAAAAAAGAACATGCTATTCGACCTGCTCGAGCAACACATGGTGCACAAATTAAACGCCAACACCGCCTTCCAGTGGTACTCCCTCTGTTGGTTGTGGGGAGACCTGCAAGACATCAAAGGCACTCGCCCTGATGTCGAAACAGTCAACCTTTACCCAGAGCAATTGGAGTCTAGTGAGCTTATACGGACCTTTTTCCCCGGCCAGCTGGGCAAGGTCGACCGCGGGCAGAGGTTCGAGTACGATCAGCGGAGCAACCACAACAAATACTGGCGTTCGAAGGAACAGGTATTGGAGAAAATGGGCGAATACATCCGAATGCGCTCCTACATCATGGGTGAAAACCACATGGTTATCTCGAACATGGCGTGGGAGCCAACCCATGACGAACACGCATTGTTTCTCATGGAGCGCTTTGGGGTGCGCAACGTCGAGGTGCTGCCCACCAAATACGCAGAGTGGGACAGCTTCTTGGAAGACCCAAAGGGAGTCATGAAGCGTTTTGAGTCCAGGGGCGTCGTTGTATACTCCCTTCAATCCCTGCTCTACGGAGTATCGGGTGATTTCTTAGCGACTGGACACGCGCTGCAGAACCACCTAAAGAACGTGCTACGAGCTGCGAAAAGTGCGGGTTGCAGTGTGGTCGTGCTCGGTTCCCCCAAAACCAGAGTCGCCGGACTGACCGAATCAGAGCTCGCTGCACAGCTCCAGAACGTGCAGTCCAGCGTACCAGGGGTTAAGCTATGCCTGGAAGCAAACGCGGCCGAGTACGGGTGTCACGTTGGCACCAACTTGGCAGCCGTGCTGCGCGTGATTGACGGTACAGACGTGTGGGCCAACCTGGACACCGGAAACTTGCTCATGACCGGAGAAGCAGTTCAACCGGACAACAGCGGGAAAATAGCACACGTGCAGATCTCAGCGCCCTACCTGCAGC
>CALKLP010000227.1 GCA_937991965.1 uncultured Verrucomicrobiales bacterium | reverse complement strand
CCAAAGAGCTGGGACAGGGGGAAGAAATTCTTAATCGCCTGATGGCTCTCTCCGAACTGTGAGCGGTGGCACTCATCAAAGATGATGGCGATGCGTTTGTCAGAGATAGGGGTAAGGATTTCCTTGTAGGTCTGCTTATTGTGTTCCTTTCTACCTTGGTTCCGCTTACTGGTTTCATCCAGAGCGAGGCCGAGTTTCTGGATGGTGGTGACGATGACCTTATCTGCGTAGTCGTCTGAGAGGAGGCGGCGAACGAGGGTGTGGGTATTGGTGTTTTCCTCCACACAGTTTTCTTGGAATTTATTAAACTCCTCACGAGTTTGACGGTCGAGGTCTTTGCGGTCTACTACGAAGAGGCATTTATCGATGTCTGGGTTGTGCTTAAGTAGAGTGGAAGCCTTGAATGAAGTGAGGGTCTTGCCACTACCAGTGGTGTGCCAGATAAAGCCGTTGCCGCTGTTTTGCTCGATACATTTGACGATGTCCTGCACGGCATAGATCTGGTAAGGACGCATCATGAGCATTTTCTTCTCACTAGCGACGAGCACCATGTAGCGGCTGATCATGTGGCCGAGGGTGCACTTAGGGAGGAAGGTCTCAGCAAAGCGGTCTAGATGTGGAATGGGTAAGTTATCTCGGTCTGCCCAGCGGTAAACGGGAAGGAAGACCTCCTTAGCATCAAAGGCGAAGTGCTCGTTATTGTTATTAGCAAAGTAGCGCGTGTCACTGCGGTTGCTGGCAATGAAGAGCTGCATAAAACACATGAGGGTGTTGGTGTAGCCATTGCCCGGGTCTTTCTTGTAATCGACAACCTGCTGCATCGCACGGCGAGGGTCTACATCGAGTGTCTTAAGCTCTATTTGGACGCAAGGGATGCCATTGACGAGGATGATGACATCATAGCGGTGGAAACTGCTGCGGGTGTTGATGCGGAGCTGGTTGACGACTTCGAAGTCGTTCTTGCACCAGTCCTTGATATTGACGAGGGTGAAGTTTAGTGGGGTGCCGTCGTCACGTTCAAAGCCATTGCGTGTGCGCAGAGTCTCAGAGGCCTGATAGACGTCTGGAGTAGTGATCTGAGCGAGGAGACGGTCGAATTCGCTATCGGAAAGGGTGACGGCGTTGAGCTTGTTAAATTTCTCGCGGAAGTTGGTTTCGAGAGCTTGGCGGTCGCGGATATCTTTACGATAGGTGTATTTGAGTGAGGCAAGCTTTTGGATAAAGTCGTCTTCAATATCGCCCTCTTTTACGACAGAGGGAGGTTTTTCTGATAACTCATATGTAAACTTTGGGGACGTCATGAAGAATAAGTAGAAGAATGATCAGGAGTTTGGAATAGTTACATTTGATAGGCTCAATCTAGCTTATTTGTGAATAAACCAGCATTATGTGAGCAACATAAGTTTTATCTAAAAACATGACAAGTTGGAACTAGGAAAGAAAGGGTTTTTCCATGAAGCGAGTGAGTGAAACTCTCAATAAATCGCGAACAGAGCCGCGTAATCAACCGGCACTTTTGTGGGGGTGTCGATTTCCATTTGAGAGATTACCCCATCAAGAAATAGAGCGTTTTCACAATCCAGATGGAGAAACAGGCACGCGAATCCGTGGAGGTTGACCTTTTCTCCTTTTGCCGTGATGGCAAAGACGACATCGCCATCTTTGTTGACTCCTACACCACTGCGGAGCAGCTTGCTTTTCGAGTTTTGGTTAAACTTCGGATGGATTTTTCCATGTTGAATTAGAAGCGGCCCCGACTGAACTGCTAACTCTGGAGTGAGATTCTCCTTAGCATAATAGGAACTTTCTAGGATTTGAGCTTTTTTGCCTTGAATCAAAAAGACGCCATTGGGTTTGAGATAGAAATTTCCAGCTTGGTTTTTCAGATTAAGGGGGAGGAGTGTTTTCCCGTTCTCGATATGAAGGCCGCATGGTTTTTCCCCTTTCTCGTAAATTCCTGCGTTTGTTATCATAAGAGGGTTATGCCCTTGTTGAGATAGATTTGCGCGTAATGCTGAAAATGTTTTGTATTTCTTCTCAGCAGCGTTCTTCCAATGCAAATGCACCTTAGAGCTAGGAGTAGTAAAGGTCTGATATACCACTCCTTGATGAGAAATAAGGCGAGATTCTTGGCCGAAGTAGGAGCTGGTAAGTAGCGACGAAATGATTAAAACTAAGAATCTCATAACCTAATTAGACGCATCTGAACCTGCGAACTCAACTCTATAATCGCTCTGCTTCAGTCGGTCTTTGAGTTCGTAAATGTTGTGATATCCGTAGCCGTAAAGATTGAGAAAGGTGGGCATATTTAGTGCGAGAGGAAGCCTTTTATCCAACAGGGAAGGAAGTGTGCTTTCGAAATTATTATTACAGTAAATGAGTATACGCGTGTTTTTATCTGGGATTAATACTCTCAATGACTGCTTTGTGAAGTCAGAGAAATTGAGATGTTTTGCTCCCTTGATGTGAATAGACTGGTAAGCCTTTTGTGAGCGAGCATCAAGAATGATAGTATCCTTCTGCTTAGCCATTTCATTAAACTGTTCGATGGAAATGAGTCTTTTAGCTTTGTGTTTAGTCGCCTCACTACTGATTGTTTGATAACTAGTTAAATCAAAAACGACAGGTTTGTTTTCGAGGTCAGCAAAGGCTGGTAAAACAAGGAATAATAGTAAAAGTGCGGGCCGCATAACAAATATAATCTTACCCTGTTAGCGATATTGAATGAACAAGTTGTTCTAAAAAAGTAGGGCCGGTGGGACTCGAACCCACGACCAAGGGATTATGAGTCCCCTGCTCTAACCACTGAGCTACAGCCCCAATTAGCGTGATATTCTTAATGAGTGATTTCTGGCTTGGCTATCTCAAAATTGTCTTTTTTTGAGAAGGCTGCGCTGGGGGCGATTAAATAAACCACATGGGTTCGCGGTCTTTGGCGATGAGGTCTTCGAGCGAGATTTGGGCGATTCTGGTCTGGAAATTTTCGCTGAGACCCTTCCAGGCCGCGGTGAGCTCGGGCGCAGAGGCGGAACCAGGGAAGGTGCCAGTCTCTTCGATGAGTTGGGGCTCGATCGCTTCGATGACATCGGCGAGGGTGATCTCTGCAGGCGGTTGGGCGAGGAGGTATCCGCCGGCTTTTCCGCGCTTGCTGGCGACGATGTTGGCTTTTCGGAGATCGGTGAGGATTTGAACGAGGAAGGAGGAGGGGATGGCTTCTTGTTCGGAAATGTCATCGAGCCGAGAGACGGTCTTGCCATCATAGCATTTAGCGAGCTGGAGGACGGCTCGCTGGGCATAATCTAGCTTTTGGGAAATGCGCATTTAGACTTAGTTGATCAGAATAATAAGGATTGCCGAGAACTTTTTGCGTGACCAGCAGGAAAAATGAGGTGATATTGGGGTATCTATGGATTTAATTTCATCGCCTCCGGTCTTATGTGCTAATCAGAATATTGATTTGGAGCACTTTTGGCACACACTACACAGCGAGGCGCAAAGCTTAGCTGATCATGAGGAAACACTCCGCCCGCTTGTTTCTGAAGTCATCTTAGATCGAGAGGATTTTGCGGATTGTGTGGCGATGCGACTGTCCCGAAAGCTGGCACGTGAAGATATGCCTCGTGAACAGGTGTTTAATATTTTAACAGAGGTGATTGGGGAGAATCCTGAAATCTTGCAGAGTATGGCGCGAGATCTGAATGCGATTCACGAGCGGGATCCGGCCTGTCACTCTACGCTGGAGCCTTTTCTCTTTTACAAGGGGTTCCATGCGATTACGAATTATCGGGTTTCCCACCTCCTCTGGAAGCAAGAACGCACGGCCTTAGCGCTGTATTTCCAAAGTATTGGGAATGAGATCTTTCAGGTGGATATCCATCCTGCGGCCCAGATTGGGTGCGGGATCATGCTGGATCACGCTACGAGTTTCGTGGTCGGGGAGACGGGTGTTATTGAGGATAATGTCTCGATTCTGCACGAGGTTACACTAGGTGGAACGGGGAAAGAATGTGGACTACGCCATCCTATTGTGCGATCTGGCGTGTTGATCGGGGCTGGGGTGAAGATTCTCGGCCGCGTAGAGGTAGGGATGAACTCTAAGGTCGGAGCAGGGTCAGTAGTGCTCGAGGATGTGCCCGCGAACGTGACGGTGGTGGGGGTTCCTGCAAAAGTCGTCGGAGGACTCACGGGAGCGCGGCCTGCACTGGACATGGACCAGAGCCTTACCTGCGCGCAACTGAGTGCGACGAGCTTGGATTCGGCGGGGCTGTAAGAGGTCGTCATCAGGCGATTGTTTATCCTTGATTCTACAGTTAGAAAACCGCAAAGGCGCTAAGTTTTATAAGGGTTTATAAACAAAAATCTACTTTAGTTTTGCTTCACCTAATGTGTGAAAGAGGACAGGAGATCATATTCATGTAAATGAGCACAATTGCAGTTTTTACCTTAAGCTCGGGATGGCCTTGATGAAGTAGTTTGTTCCTGAGCAGATCGTTAAGCCAACGGTGGTGTAGAGGAGGAGGTCGGAATACCTCATGATTTGTTCTGAGGCACCGCCGAGTAATCCGGAAATGCTGAGCAGAACGATGATGCAGTAGACCATTTGAAGCACGGTCTTCCATTTCCCCCATTGATCCGCAGGGAGGACGACTTGCTTTTCTACGAGGAGGAGGCGCAGCCCGGTGACAGCGAATTCACGGAAGAGAATGGCAACCGTTGCCCATGCTGGGCAGAGTCCTTTCTCCGTAAAACACACGAAGGCGGCGGCTACTAAGATCTTGTCCGCGAGGGGGTCTAGGAGTTTTCCGAGGTCGGTAATAAGGTTGAGCTTGCGGGCGAGATATCCGTCCAACCAGTCGGTGAGGGCGGCCAGAATAAAGCAGATTAAGGCAGCCAGTGGAGCCCACGAGAAGTCCATACTCAGGAAAAGCGTGAAAAAGGCCGCCATGAAAATACGGCTGAGACTGAGAGTATTAGGGAGATTCATAGGAGTGAGAAGTGTAAGTGATAATAAAGAGGCAAGTTCTGTGTTGCGTTGGAGGTAATATTCTATCATGAGAATGAACAGACATTTTTATATATGGAAGCAAACAGTGACTTTGGATTAATTGGTTTGGCCGTTATGGGTCAAAATCTTGTTCTTAACGTAGAGAGCCGTGGATTTACGGTTTCAGTATACAACAGAACGACTTCGACAATGGAAGAGTTCATCGCCGAGAACCCAGGCAAGAACCTCGTAGGAGCTCCTACCGTGGAAGAATTCGTGGCAAGCCTCAAGCGCCCACGTAAGATCATGATCATGGTTAAAGCGGGTGGCCCTGTCGATAAAGTCATCGAAGGTCTTCTCCCATACCTCGAAGAAGGTGACATCGTCATCGATGGTGGTAACTCCCTCTACACCGACTCTGAGCGTCGTGACAAGTGGCTCGAGCCACTCGGTTTCCGTTTCATCGGCGCTGGTGTTTCTGGTGGTGAAGAAGGTGCTCTCAAAGGCCCATCCATCATGCCAGGTGGCCCGACTTCTACTTGGGAAGTAATGCAACCGATCTTCGAATCCATCTCTGCTAAGGTAGACGGTGAGCCATGTGTGACGCACATCGGCAAAGGCGGTGCCGGACACTTCGTGAAAATGGTTCACAACGGAATTGAGTATGGCGACATGCAACTCATCTGTGAAGCCTACAACATCTTCAAAGCGGCAGGAATCTCAAACGCTGAGCAAGCTGAGATCTTTGCAGAGTGGAACGCAGGAGACCTGGAGTCCTTCCTCATCGACATCACCGCAAACATTCTCAAGCACAAGGATGTAGAGACTGGTAAAGACCTCGTTGATATCGTTGTAGATAAGGCTGGTCAAAAGGGAACTGGTCGTTGGACAGTTATGGAATCCGTAGAACAAGCGGTACCATTCTCTACTATCGCTGGTTCAGTAGAAGCTCGTATTCTCTCCGCTAAGCGTGACGAGCGTAAGGTCGCATCCACGATCCTCCAAGGTCCAAATAACTGGAGCTTCGACCTCACGATGCCTAAGGAAGAGCTCGTAGCTAAAGTGCGCAATGCTCTCTTTGCTTCTAAGATCGTTTCATACGCACAAGGTCTCGACCTCATCAGCAAAGTTGGTGAAGACAAAGGCTGGGACCTGAAGCTCGGTGAGATTGCTAAGATCTGGCGTGGTGGATGTATCATCCGTGCGCAGTTCCTCAACCGCATCACAGAAGCATATGCTTCTGATGCACCGGTGAACCTCATGCTTGCTCCATTCTTTACTGATATCCTGAATAAAGGACAACAAGACTGGCGTGAAGTTGTTGCTCTCGCAGCTACTAACGGTATTCCAGTTCCATCCTTCGGTGGATCTCTTGCTTACTACGATGCATACCGTGCAGAGCGTCTCCCTGCGAACCTTCTACAGGCGCAGCGTGACTTCTTCGGAGCGCACACTTACGAGCGTCTTGATAAGCCAGAGGGCGAGTTCTTCCACACCGAAGACTGGCCTGAGCTTATTGGATAAACAATTTCGACCTTGAAAATATAAGTGAAAAAGTCTGCTGGATTTCCAGTGGGCTTTTTTTCGTTACGGGTTAACCCTAAAAGCTACAGTAGGATTTAACCGCAATACAAGCGAAGCGTAGGATAGTCCTTAGGCAAAGACCCGGAGGCGCAAAGGAGAATGGAAAAGTTATATTTCATCAAGATAAAACACCTATATCGATCATGGGATCCGAAATTGTTCTCACTTTCATGAATATGATCTCCTGTTCTCTTTTACCCATTAGGTGAAGCCAAACTAAAGTAGACTTTGTTCATAAACCCTTATAAAGCTTCGTGCCTTTTGCGGTTTTCTAACTACGTAATCAAGGATTACACTGTCGTAATGCTTGATGGAAATTGGCGTCTTTGCGTCTTCGCGGTCTTTTCAACTGCGATATTAAGGTTGATCTAGTTAGAATTACACCAGTTGCGCCAAACGGGGGGGATGACGAGCAAGGTGAGAAGCATAGTAATGAAAACGCCGATGGCGCAGACGGAGCCGAGCGATCGGAGCACTTCATTCTGCGCGAGAGCGAGGGAGCCGAAGCCAATCACGCTGGAAATTCCGCAGAAGGTAATGGCAATGCCGACGCCGTGCCAAATGCTTTTCTGGAGTGAACCTTGGCGACGCAGGGCGAAGATGAGGTGAATGGAGTAGTCGATGCCGACCCCGAGAATTAGGGGGAAGCCGATGATGTTCAGGAAGTTCCACTGGATGCCGAGAAAGACCATGCAGGCATTAACGCTGATGAGAGAGGTGATGAGGACGATCAGAACAAGCGCGGCTTCCTTCCAATTTCTGAAAACAACGCCGAGAGCGATGAGGATAATGAGGGCAGCGGGGAGGAAGACGTTCTGAAAGTCACTCCGCACCACAGGTTCTAAGGCGGCGCTGAGCGTTCCCCAACCCGTCATGATGACATTATCGGAGTTCAGGGCGGTCATTTTGGCGAAAGTTTCGGGCGTGAGTGGCTGAGCAAGGGTGACATTACCTCGGAAGTAGATATTATCCCCATCAGTAGCGATCATTCCTTTGGTTATGGAGTGGTCGGTGGGGAGTTGCTTGAATTCAGCGTATGTTTCAGGGAGTGTGGAGAAGGCTTTGGCAATAGCGTGATCATATTTAAGCGCTTCCTCTGTGAATCCGACTTCGAGAGCGATTGAGCTGATATCATCCCAGCGACTCAGAATCGAACGCATGGCCGCGAGGTTCGCATCATAATCGTCTGGATTAGGGATGAGTTCAGAAGGGAGAAGGACATCGGTGAGTAGCCCTGCTTCTTGGAGATCAAGCGCGGCTTTTTCGGCTTTTTGGAGTTTTTCCCGCAGTGTTTCAGGGCTATCGGCGTGGGCAAAGACGACGGTGCGGAGATCTGACCAGCTGGAGAAGCGTTGCGCTAATTCACTCTGGATGATGGTGGCCTCTCCTGATTTGGGTTGCAGTGAGCTAAGAGCAAAGCTGAAGGTCGGGGTGCCCTTCAGGAAAAATACGCCCCCCCCCACAAGAAGGAGCATGGCGGGGAGGAAAAGAATCTTTTTACTATAACGAGCAGCACGCGTGATTTGCAATCCCGCTTTTGGTTTCATGAACTGGATATACCATGGCACGGCGTAAAGCATGACGTAGGCACCAGAGGCTAGACCAATAAGAATAAGTAACCCCAACTGTTTTACGCCTGGAAATGAGCTCAACATGAGGATGCTAAAGACGAGGCTGGTTGTTACGGCGGCCCAGATGATGCTGCTGCCTAACCCCTTACGAATACTCTGCCGATTATTGTCGAAGTGGGAGGATTCACGAAGAATTACGACGGCGTAGTCGATCACAAGTCCCAGTAAAATCGCGGCAAACCCCATGCTCAAGACACTGAGCGAGGGAATGATCCAGCCCGCAATACCGAGCGTGAGTAAGAACGTCACTACCACCACAAGGGTTAGCATGATTAACTGGAAGAAACTCCGTTGTAGGATGAGGAAGAGCAGGCCTACCAGCCCTAGGGTCATCGATAGAGTCCCGAGCAAGTCCTGCTGCATTCCGGTGCCGACCTCCGAGTTATAGACAGGTCCTCCCGTGAGTCCGAAACGAAAGAGATCGTCATAATCACGATTCCATTCTTGCAGGGTAGTTCGCAGTTGAGTGAGCCATTCGGTATCATTCGTATAACTATTGGAGGTGTGTTGAGTGAGGTTTTTTACGAGGAGGAAGCGTGATTGGCCGTCGTCGCTTTCAAAGCTGTATTCGGTTTCCGCGAGCTTTTGTAAACTAGGGTGCTCTAGGAAGCCAAAGGGATCATAAGATTGTCGAATCGCTTTCCCAGACTCAAAGGAACTCCGAACCTTTTCCTTTAGCGCGTATAGCTTTTCGCGTAAGGCATTCGGATTATCCAGAGATTCCTTAAACTCGCGTATGACACTCGGGTTGGAGAGGGTCCAGACCTTCGCGACCTCTCTAGCGTAGATGCCGTCTTCTTGGTCGAAGTCTGGACTATGGATTACCTCGCAGCGTAGATGATCTTCGAGGAACTGAGCCAATTCAGCGGCGTCATCAGCATAGACTTTTTCATCCTCCGTGTGCAGCCAAACCACAACATGCTGATCATCCTTAAAGTATTGGTTAAACGACTTCACTGCCTCTACTTGCGCAATTTTAGGTGGAAGAACTGTCGTCAGATTCGTATCAAAACGTAACCTCGTTATCCCAAATCCTGCGATTAGAATAAAGATGATGAATAATATGATACGCCCTGCAGTCTTCATAAATAGCTCATTATCTTTTTAGGATTTCTCTTTACCTTAGCAACTCAATTCACTAGCAAATTACTCTAACTATGCGTAAACCGTATTATACTCTCTTCACTCTTCTGTTCTTGTTTGGAGGGCTCAGTCCTGCGTTTGCTAGGAGTAATGAGATTGATACTGCTCTCTTGCAAGAGCTTCTCGCGAAACGGGATTCCCACCCCTTCATTCATGCGGACGTGGTGCAGGAAAAGGTGCTCCCATCCATATCGGAAAAACTGGTTTCTCGTGGCCAAGTCTGGATGATTCCTCAGCATGCCTTCCGCTGGGAGCTTGGTCAGCCTGTGACAGATGTCGCTATTCTCGCGCAGAGAGACGTTTACGTGTATGATAAGCGTAATTTGACCTACCAAAAGCACGACGCCGATAGCCGCTCAGTTCGTCCTATTATGCTTCTTCTTGGCATGGGGAAGGATGCCTCATACAATGGTTTGCTCGATAACTTTAAGCCTCTTTCAGCGGTGAAAACTAAGAGTGATTATACGATTACCTTTCTTCCAGACTCTGGTCTCATGAAGCGGGCGCTTAAAGAGTTAACCATTTGCTTCGATCTGAAAACAGCTTTTCCCAGAGAGGTCGTCTGGGAACAAAAGGACGGCGCAGTGATAACAACCCGCTTTAAACCACCAGTCTTTAAGGAGTTTTCTGTCACAGAGGTGTTTACTCTTCCTACGGAGAACTATGTGAAGAAATGAGTATGCTCTTTGGGATTTAGCTAGGTGAAATCCTAAGTAGTGTTCCTCCACATTTTCTGCTTTTCAACAAGGTTATGCTAGCATACCGACGATAACTTATGGGTAAGAAAAACCGAATTCCAATCAAGTCAGAGAGCGACATTAAGAAAATGCGTGTTGCCGGCGAGGTTGCCAGCAGTGTGTTACAACAAGTAGCTGCTGCTACAAAAGTGGGCGTTACGACGAAGGAAATCGATGATTACGCCGGAGAGTTAATCAAGGCATCCGGTGCCCGAAGTGCATTTTTGAATTACCGTGGATTTCCTGCATTTACCTGTATATCTGTTAATGAAGAAGTGGTGCATGGGATCGGAGGCTCACGCGTGATTGAGGATGGTGACATCGTTTCGATCGATGTAGGCGTGCTCAAAAATGGTTGGATTGGAGATAATGCTTTGACGGTTCCAGTGGGGAATATTTCTCAGAGCGCGAAGGATCTCATGATTGCGACGGAGCAGGCCCTTTTTGAGTCCATTAGTTTTGCGAGAGCAGGGGAGTCGTTGGCGGACCTCTGTGGTGCGACGGAGGAGCATGTGAAGAAATTCGGATACAGCGTCGTACGTGACCTCGTCGGTCATGGTGTAGGAAAGAACTTACATGAAGAACCAGCAGTGCCGAATTATCGCCCAAGTGGCGGGAAGATCCCAATCCTAAAGGCGGGAATGGTCCTCGCGATCGAACCTATGATTAACGAAGGCACGGGCGATGTCGTGTGCTTGGAAGACAACTGGACGATCGTGACGAAAGACAATAAACTTTCCGCTCACTTTGAGCACACCGTTCACATCACAGACGGAGAGCCCGAGATTTTGACGATGCGCCCGCGCTTGAGTTTTGCTTAGAGTGCCCGCCCTGAGTTATTATCACCACATGATTCGGTGAGCCATAGAGCCTTTTATTTTCTAAACTGCGGATATTCTCCATCAGCCAGCTCCACCACGGTCCAAGGTAATCCAAATCGATTTAGATCGTCCATGAATGGGTCTGGGTCGAATTGTTCCATGTTCCATACTCCATCGCCATCCCATGTTCCTTCTAGAAGCATCTTCGCGCCGATCATGGCGGGGACGCCAGTGGTGTAAGACACCGCTTGAGACCCGACTTCTTGGAAGCAGTCCTCGTGGTTGCAGATGTTATAGGTGTAAACCCGTTTCTCGACGCCGTCCTTCGTGCCTTTGGCGATGACGCCGATGCAGGTGCGACCCTGTGTGGTTTGGCCGAGTTCTCCCGGATCAGGCAGAACAGCTTTGAGGAATTGGAGTGGAATGATTTCTTGGCCGTTGTAGGTAATGGGATCGATACCAGTCATGCCTACGTTTTGGAGGACCTCGAGGTGCTTGAGATAATTCTCCCCAAAGGACATCCAGAACCGAGCGCGCTTGATGGTTGGGATATGCTTTACGAGTGATTCCATCTCCTCGTGATACATTTGGTAGATGTTGTATGAGCCGACCTCTTCGGGGCACTCGAACTTGAGCTTGTGGCTTAGAGCGGGTGTTTCTCGGAAGGCGCCATCCTCCCAGTGACGGCAAGGGGCGGTGATTTCGCGAATGTTAATCTCGGGGTTAAAGTTCGTCGCAAAGTGTTGCCCGTGGTCTCCTCCATTGACATCGACAATGTCAATCTCGGTGATTTCATCAAAGTGGTGCTTCAGCATCCAAGCGGTGAAGATGTTCGTGACTCCTGGGTCAAAACCAGAACCAAGTAAGGCGGTGAGACCCGCGTCCTTGAATTTGTCCTGATACGCCCACTGCCAGTGATATTCGAACTTAGCTTCATCCTTAGGTTCATAGTTGGCGGTGTCTAGATAGTCCACGCCGCACTCTAGACAGGCATCCATGAGGACGAGGTCTTGGTAGGGCAGGGCGACGTTGAGGAGCAGGTCTGGTTTGAGTTCCTTGAGGAGGGCGACGGTGTTCGGGACCTCATCCGCATCGAGGGCGGAGGTTGTGATCGTGACGCCTGTGCGTTCCAATACCGACTGCGCGATTTCCTCGCACTTAGAGACCGTGCGCGAGGCGAGATGAATGTTACCAAAGACTTCCGGCAGCATAGCGCACTTATGAGCCACAACGGACCCGACTCCACCTGCTCCAACGATTAATACAGATTTACTCATGGTTTAATTAAAGTGATTAGTTTTCAGCTTGTTCCAGTGCGAGGGCAGCACATCCGATGATCCCGGCTTCATTTCCAAATTGCGCAGGGATGAGCTCGAGGGTGTCAATGTGTGGGCCGATGAGCCACTTCTCTAGTTTCTCCCGCAGAGGGTTTAGGATGAGATCTCCGGCCTTGGCGACTCCGCCTCCGATGACGAAGGCTTGGGGGTTGAGAAGGTAGCAGCAATTCATGAGGGTGCAGGCCAATTTCTCGGCGACCCAATCCCACACGGCGAGGGCAGTTTCGTCATTATAAGAAGCGAGTTTCGATAGATCCGCAGGAGTGAGGTCTTCTACCGTTTTCTGAATGCCGTCGTGCTTGTAAAAGCGGATAGCCTCTTGGATGATTTCGCGGTTGCCGATGTATTCCTCAAGTGCGCCAGGGTTTCCGTAAGTTCCAGCGCGCCCACGGTAATCGATCGAAGTCTGGCCTAGTTCGCCCGCGCCGAAGTTTCCGCCGCGTACCATCGCATTGTTGGCGATGATTCCTCCGCCGACCCCGGTGCCTAGGGTGAGGCACACGAGATGCTCATAACCCTGACCTGCGCCTAGCTTCCACTCCGCGTAGGCCATCGCGTTCGCGTCGTTCTCGACGGTGACGGGGAGACCTGTTTTCTCTTCTAGGATTGCCTTGAACGGGACATTCTGCCAGCCGGGGACATTGGTGAGGTTAACGATTTCCCCTTTGGCAAAATTCACAAAGCCGGGAACGCCCACTCCGATCACCGCTAAGTCAGGAAAGTCTTCGCGGATGCTTGCGATGACCTTACAGATTTCATCGATGAGTGCATCTCGTTCAGGGAAGCTCTGCGTTGCGATAGGGGTAGGAGTCGCAATGACTTCGCAACCAACGACAACCCCGAATTTTATCGAGGTGCCTCCAAAATCGATTCCTAATGCGGGCTTCATACGTGTAGATAAGGTAACTTTTCAGAAAATGTGAAGAAGAAATCCTCGTTTATGGATTCGCGTTAATATTCTAAGGATGGATCAAATCGTATGCCCCATCTTATCCTTCTTGGTTTGGAGGTATTTTTCGTTATTGGGATTCGACTTTTGGCTGATGGGAACTTGCTCGACGATCTCGAGTCCGTATCCATCGAGGCTGATGACTTTTTTGGGGTTGTTGGTCATGAGCTTGATTTTTCGCATCCCTATGTCGTGAAGAATTTGGGCTCCCGTTCCGTATTCGCGCAGGTCAGCTCCGTAACCGAGTTTTTCGTTGGCTTCTACGGTGTCGAACCCATGTTCTTGGAGTTTGTATGCTTTGATTTTTGCTGGTAGTCCGATTCCACGCCCTTCTTGTCGGAGGTAGAGGAGGACGCCGCCTTCCTTGGCAATTCGCTCCATCGCGGTGTGGAGTTGTCCACCACAGTCACAGCGTTGGGACATGAAGACGTCGCCAGTCAGGCACTCTGAGTGCACGCGCAGGAGGGTCGGGGATTCAGGGTCAATTTCACCTTTTACTAAGGCGAGGTGGTGGGATTCATCGGTCTCGGAAAGATAAAGGTGGCAAGTGAAGTCGCCCCAGTCGGTCGGGAGTTGGATGATTTCCTCACAGTAAACGAGCTTCTCGGTGCGGCGGCGGTATTCAATGAGTTGGGATACGGTGCAGGCTTTGAGCGCGAATTCCTTCTGATAATCTCCTAGGTCGCCAATGCGCGCCATGGTGCCATCCTCGTTCATGATTTCACAGATTACCCCAGCCGGAGCATGCCCAGAGAGACGGGCGAGATCAACCGCGGACTCCGTGTGTCCAGCGCGTTTAAGGACTCCGCCCTTGGCCGCCTTAAGCGGGAAGATGTGGCCCGGCTGCACAAGGTCGGTGTGGGTCATATCACCATCGGCGAGGATGCGAATGGTCTGCGCGCGGTCGGCAGCGGAGATTCCGGTTGTTATTCCCACCGCGGCATCAATGGAAACGGTAAAGTCTGTTTTGAGCGACTCCATGTTGCGCTCGGTCATG
>CALKLP010000226.1 GCA_937991965.1 uncultured Verrucomicrobiales bacterium | reverse complement strand
GGAGATAGACGTTGGAAAGTTACCAGAATATTTTTCGGATCGGGTTGGCTTGGTCATATTCATTACTAAATGATCAAGCCAATAGGACGTACAAGCTTAACTTTCCTTTATTTTACAGCCTTCCAAAGTGAGGTAGCCCTGCGCTAATAGACTCTCAATTACCCAGTTATGAAACTAGGTGGTGAAGTTGAGGTTGACGAGAATTATTTGACGGCGTGAGGAGAGGTCAGCTGTATTGAGGAGGGTGGGAAGGATTATACCGCCATAATCACTGCCGCTGAAACAGATACTTCAATGCCTATTATCAGAGAAAGGTGAGACCTGATAGTATTGTTTATACAGACCATTTTAAGCCCTATAACGCCCTTGATATGAATGAGTTCCATCACATGAGAAATTAATCACTCTAAATTATTCGCCAACGAGTAAAATCATATCCATGGAATCGAAAGCTCTTGGAACCAAGCGACATTTACGGAGATTTAATGGCGTCAAAAGGAGAGAATACTTTCATTGGTTTTTAAAAGGATATGAATGACGCTTTAACTCAAGTGACCATAAACCTGTTCTCAACCAGCTTAAACACTGGCATAAAAAACTCTCATCACTAGCCTTAGCAAAAGCACAGCCCCATAAGTTAATATGGAGTTTTTCTTGAATATAAAGCAGAGTTTTATTCACAAAAAAGCCAGTCCACAAAAATGGACTGGCTATATAAGATATAGATTAGTAATCAGATACTAGGAACGTCTACGACGAGCGATCAAAGCAAGACCACCAAGACCAAGAAGAGCTGCTGAGGATGGCTCAGGAACTACAAGCTCGTCTGAGTATGTGATCTGGAGCTCTAGGTTTCTGTTTCTGTATACACCAGGGAAGCCTGCATCAACGTAAATGTCGTGGGTGGCCGCTGGAGCTAAAAAGTCATGCTTTGCATTTGCAATATTAGATAATACAGTACTATCGTTGTAAGCAACAAGCGCATCATCACCGCCAGTTGTGCTTTCTGTAAAGGATATTAATCCATCAAAAGAGAGCGGAAGGTTATTGAATCCGCTGAAAGAGTTATCGAACACAAGGTTATCAAACTCTATCTTGACCGAACCACCACCCAATTCGGCATTATTGCCAGTAAATAGATGAGATCCCGTATCACCTGTATTGACTTGAGTGCCATGAACAACTCCACCAGCTGCAGTCCATGAACTACCAGTATACTGTGAAACAATAACATCGAATGATAGAGTGTCACCACCATTGACTATATAAGAATAGCTCAGAGTGGAAGAGCCATCAGCGTTTTCGACTAAGCCGTCAAAGGATCCTCCTCCTGATGCTGAACCGTTGTTTACGAATTCAGTAAGAACCGCAGCTTGAGTAATGCCTGTTAGCATTACAGATGCGAGTAATGTGTTTTTAATATTTTTCATAATGTAGTTTTTAACTTGAGGTTTAATTAATACACAATGAAGTCAACTGAAGTCAACTTTTTTTTAAAAAAAGCATGAAAACTAATTTCCTTCAAGGAACTCAATTTCATGAAAGGCGTATCCCTCATCAAAAACATAACTTCATTATCCAGCAATCATGCAGGCGGGACGACCGCCTGTAATAATAAGGCATCAACCACTATGCTAGTGTTTCATGAAGCTTAAAACAGAGCACTAGTTAAAATACAAAATTTCACTGCGCACTTTACCTCTAAAAAAAAGTTGCTACACCTAAAATCATGTCACCAACTAAAGAATTAACAAAAGAAGCTCTCATCGGTGTATTAATGGGAGGCCCAGGATCTGAAAGAGAAGTCTCCCTTGCCTCTGGGCGAGCGGTTCTCAAAGCACTAAAGGAGGCGGGGTATAATGCGATCGAGGTCGATGTGACTGAGCGCGACCCTAAATTACCAGAAGGCATCGAACTCGCCTTTAATGTCATCCACGGAACATATGGGGAAGATGGCGGATTACAGAAGCACCTAGAAAATCTTGGCATTCCCTACACTGGCACGGGAGTGGAGAGCTCGCGTATCGGATTTGACAAGGTGCTCTCAAAGGAAGAATTCATCAATGCTGGTGCCCCCACCCCGAAATCACAAACCCTGCTCACACGCGAGGGACACACTGCTATAACGTTTGACCTACCATACGTGGTGAAACCACCACGTGAAGGATCTAGTGTAGGCGTCCATGTTTGCAAGACCGAAGAGGAGGCAATCGCCGCCTTTGCGGATGTATCGAATTACAGCGAGGACGTTCTCGTAGAGCAATTCGTCGCAGGCAAGGAACTCACCGTTGCTATTGTGGGGGAAGAAGTCATGCCTGTCGTTCACATCGATCCAAGCGGTGAATTTTACGACATCTCCTCTAAGTATTCTTGGCTCGCTGAACCAGATGATCCAAGCGTCACAACGCAATATCACTGCCCCGCCGACTTAGACGCAGCCACTACAGAGCGCGTACAGGAGGCGGCAAAAGCCGCCTATGATGCGATCGGGACAGAAATTTACGCTAGAGTCGATGTTTTGCTGGATTCTTTAGGAAATCCTTATATTCTAGAAATCAATACTATTCCAGGGATGACGGAAACCAGTCTCTTACCAAAAGCCGCAAACGCCTCAGGCTACAGTTTTGCAGAACTATGTGTAAGGATCGGGGAACTCTCTCTGGGACTTAGAGCCTAACGATGACCTTTCTGAATCTTGCCATTCCTAGGGAGTAATCGTTGCTACCTAGAAACACAATGGCCAAGAAAAGACAGACCACCAAACGCCATTCGTTACGCCGAGGGAAAAAGCACGCCCTCTCGGCTAACGTTGTGTCGACGCGTATCGTCTTCTTAACACTGTTTCGGAAGGCTAAGCACCTCTTTATCTACAGCATCGTCACTTGCTTACTCATCCTCTTCTGTTGGGGGATTTTCTACTCCGCCCGGAAACTCGTCATGGAGGGCGACCGCTTCCAACTAGAAGCTATTCAGATCTCCCCTCTTCCGACGAAAAACTCCTTTTTCACCTATCAGAATCTCCCCGAAATCACAGGGATCAACATTAGCGATAGTATTTTCGCGCACAATCTCAGTGCTATTGAGAAACGTTTAGAAGCTTACCCAGAGCTTGAACGTGCGACCCTCACTCGGGAATTCCCTGGCACGATCAAAATCCAACTAGAAGAGCGTACCCCTGTTGCTAAGGTGTCATACAAAGGCTTAGCCTATCTCGTCGACTCCTCTGGATTCTGCTTCAATACCAACCTCAGCAACCCTAGATTTGTTCAAAACCTTCCTACCATCCAAGTACTACACAAGCACGACTTACCCTTTGACTTAGAGACGAAGATAATTCAGGGCGTAGGTCTCCAACGCGCGCTGGAACTCACTAAAGTATGGAACGAGCACATCCTCTTTGGAGAGCAACTCCTGAACGTAAAGGTGAAAGACCTTCACAGCTTAACAGCTCAGACTAGCTCAGGCACTACTCTTACCTTTGGCTACTACGAGCACGAGCGCCAGATTCAGGATTTCAACTCCATCCAAAACCATGCAAATGAGGAACGAGTTTATATTAAAACCGCTAATCTTCTTCCATTTGAAAATATCCCGGTGGTTTTTGATGACTCCGCAGCTCCCAAAAAGAAGGAACTACAAGCACCTGCACCGAAAAAGAAGCCGGAAGTGAATTCCGATCTAATGAAAATCTTAAATCAAGGGTAACAAAGAAATGGCAAAATCAAAGTTTCATGTAGGATTAGAAGTAGGGACATCCAATACCCGCGTGGTGGTTGCGGAGATTAAACCCGACCTATCCATTAAAATTCTCGGAATCGGGAAATACAAATCTGCCGGAGTGCGGAAGGGCGAAATTGTCGACCTGAATCTTGCGCGCTCTTGCATCAAATCCACCATCCTAGAGGCCGAAGATGCTAGTAATGTTAATATCCGTAGCATCTTCCTAGCGCTAACCGGGAGCCACGTGCGGGGCCTTAACAATACTGGAGCGCTAGAGCTACCATCCTCTGAGTCCGTAGTTACGGAGGAGCATGTCATCGAAGTAGAAGATCTCGCTAGTGATACAAACATCCCTAATGAGAACGCCTATGTTCACACCCTGTTACGCCAATACAAACTCGATGGTGAGGTTCATCGCTCCAGCCCCGCAGGCTTCATGGGGAAAAAGCTGGCTGCAGATTTCCACCTCATTCACGGCATCCGCGCCAAGTTCCAGAACTCCATGAGAATCGTTAATGAGAGCTCCATCGAGATCGAAGACATCGTCTTTTCCCCCATCGCTGCGGCTCAAGTGGTCCTCAACCGCGAGCAGAAAGAACAAGGAGCGCTCGTCATCGATATTGGAGGAGGCACCACCGACTACATCCTCTACTTACAAGGCTCAATCTTTGCATCTGGCTGTATCCCTATCGGAGGCGACCACATCACCAACGATATTCACCTCATCACGCACATCCCACTTTCTAAGTCTGAGGAAATTAAGGTCGGCCACGGGGACGTCTCCGCAAGCGCGGAAAGCCTCACAGGTTTGATTTCCATAGAGAGTGAATTCGGCTTTGATATTCCAGACGTGGACCGGAAAACATTAAACCTCGTCATTGCCTCTCGTTTACAGGAGCTTTTCAATCTACTGAAAAAGCGTCTTCCAGAGGGAATCTTGAAGCAAGTCGGCTCCGGAATATTCCTCACGGGAGGAGTCAGCAAGACCAAGGGAATCAAGCACCTTGTAGAAGAAATCTTCGACCTAAAAGCTCATCCTCCGCAACTTGGCGAGCTTGATGACGCAGCTTACGCGCAAGACCCCCAACTTTCTACCGTATTAGGACTCATCTACTACGCTCAACTCCTCGACCAAGAGGACGAGCAAAAAGGCGGCCCTCTCAACTTCTTCTCTAAACTTTTCGGATAATCACAACCACTCACTTCAACCTCAAACTCACTCTTCAACTGTCATGATGGAATACCAAAACTCAAAAGAAGCTTCACTCTCTAACGATGAGATCCTCATTATTGGTCTCGGGGGAGCTGGCACCAATATTATTAATAGTGTTAGTAAACACGGCCTCAAGAACGCAGACACATTGGCCATCAGCGCTGACGTCAGAGCCCTTTCCTCCTGCAATGTGAAGAGCAAGGTTCAAATGGGAACAAAATTCCGCAGAGGTTTAGCCTGTGGTGGTGACCCAGAACTCGGGTTAAAAGCAGCTCAGGAATCCGAAGCCGAAATCCGAGGCAAAATCGCAGGGAAAAAGATCGTCTTTCTCTGCGTGGGACTGGGTGGGGGGTCTGGCTCTGGAGCTTCCCCGCTTATTACCCGAATCGCGCGTGAGGAAAATGCCTTTGTGGTCGTGTTCGCTACCATGCCCTTCTCCTTTGAGGGCAGCAGAAGACGTTACCAAGCGGATAACGCGATGAACGAGCTAGCCGCTATCGCCAGCGCTCTCGTCACCTTCGACAATGGGCGTATGGCAGAGCTAGTATCACCTACAGATAGCGTGCACGCCGCCTTTACGGCCTCAAATAAGCTCATTTCCAGCAGCATCCTTTCCATTGCTCGCATCGCTCTCTATCCTGGAATCGTCCATATCGGACTCGACGACCTCGTCTCTACTCTGAGCACCAAGCGCTCTCGTTGCCTCTTCGGAGCAGGCTCCGCTAAAGGGAAAAACCGAGTCGAGAAAGCACTCAAAATGGCATTGGCCAGTCCCCTTATTGACAAAGGGAAACTACTTAACACCTCAGAGAAGGTCATCGTTCACATTTGTGGTGGCCCCAGCACGACTATGGAAGAGACGGAACAATTCATGTCCGGCGTGGTGGAGAACTTAGGCATTTCAACGGAAATCTTCTTCGGCATCAGCATTGATCAAGAAATGAGCGATGAATTCAGCGCCACAATCATAAGCTCTGTTCCAGAAGAGCAAGTACAAGTCATCGACCCCAATGACGAAGGATCTGAAGACGAATCCACCGAAAACACTATCGAAAGCCTCAGCGACGATCATACGGGAGGAGCTGTGGCATCAGCGTTCGTGCCGGGAAAGACACTTGAAGTCTCAGAAGAACCTGAGCCCATCGAAGATGAAATTGTAGAGCCCGAACAAACCGAGGAGTCCGAGTCTATCGAAGAAGTTGAAGAACTAACCGAAATCAAAGAAGAAGAGGTCATTGCTGAAGAAAATGACGAGCCTGAAGCTGAAATCGAATTCGAAGAGCTCGAAGAAATCACAGAAGAACAAGTAATCGATGAGCCTGAGCCAATCGCTGAAATCGAGACTAAGGAACTTGAAGAAACCACGGAAAAACAAGCTGCTGCCGAGGAGAGACCCGAGCCAGAGACTGAACTAGAAGAAATCACAGAAGAAAAGCCTGATGAGGAGCCTGTTTCTTATATCATTCAACCCAAAGAACATGATTTAGGCGGCGTGAGTGATATCCCACCGCAAGAGACACAGGAAGAAACCGAGTCTCCTGTGAGACGCAGGTTCGCCCACTTATTCGCTCCCAAAGACAGTCCTAAGGTGGCAGAAAAAAAAGAAGAGCCTACCTCTCTCAAACCTGTCGACGATGTTGAAATCGAGGCCGAATCACCACATCCTGAAGAAGAACCTAAAGAAGAGAAAGTCGCCGCAAAAAAAGAATCCATCCTTGGAATAAAGCCCGTGAAAAAGAAATCCAAGAAAGAACCAGAAGATGATCTCTTCTTTGGCTCTAGCCAAACGGAACTTTCTCTCGATGGGCAACCAAAAGGACGCTTCGAAGGCGAATCTCCGAACATCTACGAAGGCGCCGACCTAGATGTTCCTACATTCCTCAGAACCTCAGATTAACGGTAAGCGCGGGGGATGACACTCCCTAAAAACGCGCTTGCATCTTTTCTCCGATTCGCCTTAATTTAATGGACTATGTTTTCCCAATTAGGCGACTCTCTCGACAAAACGTTTCGTAACTTACGTGGTGTAGGCAAGATTTCTGAAAAGAATATCAAGGACGCCATGCGTGAGATTCGTCTCTCTCTGCTCGAGGCTGATGTTGAAATCGGTGTAGCTAAGGAGCTCATCGAGGCCGTGCAAAAGAAGTCCCTCGGTATTGATGTCACCAAGTCGATCAAGCCAGGCGAGCAGATCGTCAAGATTTTCCAAGACGAGCTCGTAGCCCTTCTCGGATACGACAATGAAGCGCTCAACCTCACCGCCCCTGGACATATCCTCCTTTGTGGTCTGAATGGTGCGGGTAAAACCACCACCGCAGCCAAGCTCGCAAACCGTCTCAAAAAGGATGGCCGTCGCCCCGTACTCATTGCCTGTGACCTCTATCGCCCTGCGGCTATTGACCAACTCGCAAAACTTGCCGAGCAGATCGACGTCCCCTGCTACACCCCTGACATTAGCGAGAAGGATGTCAAAAAAGTCGCCAAAGCCGGAAAGAAATGGGCCGAAGAGCAAGGCGCAAGCGTCATCATCTTCGACACCGCTGGTCGCCAAGAGGTCGATGGCTCCTTACTTTCGGAACTCAAGGAGCTTCACGCCTTCCTTAAGCCTCAAGAAACTTTACTCGTCGCAGATGCTGCTACAGGACAACAAGCCGTCTCAGTTGCGCAAACCTTCGACGAAACCGTCCGCCTGACGGGTATTATCCTCACCAAGCTCGATGGTGACGCCCGCGGTGGTGCCGCCCTGTCTATGCGTGCCGTCACAGGATGCGCGATCAAATACATCGGCGAAGGCGAAAAAATGGACCAACTCACCGCCTTCCACCCCTCGCGGATGGCCGACCGAATCCTCGGCATGGGCGACGTTGTCACCATGGTAGAGCAGGTCAGCGAGAAGATTGATGAGAAGAAGGCCATGAAGTCTGCCGAGCGTATGGCTTCTGGGAAGTTTGACTTTAATGACTTCTTGGATCAGATGAAGATGATCCAAAACCTCGGCCCACTCGAGGGGCTTATGGGCATGCTCCCCGGGATGAAAAATCTCAAGAAGCAACTCCCCAAAGATGCCTTCGATGATAAGCGCATCAAGCATATGGAAGCGATCGTCCTCTCCATGACGCCGAAGGAACGCGTAAGACCAGAAATCATCAAAGGCTCCCGTCGCAAGCGAATCGCCGCTGGATCAGGACGCTCCATCTTAGAAGTCAACCAGCTCCTTAAGCAGTTCGGCCAAATGCGCAAGATGATGAAATCGAAAGGTAAAATGGCCGCCATGATGAAGCAAATGGGCGGCATGGAAGGAATGGGCGACCTCATGGGTGGCCTCGGTGGAGGAAAGGGAAAACTCCCGTTCTAAAATCACTTACACTCAGTTCTCATGCTACTCGGAGTAAATATTGATCACATTGCGACCCTACGTCAGGCGCGCTACCGCACCATGCTGGATTCGCCCAATGCGGAACCCTCCCCACTCCAAGGAGCGCTCGACTCCCTCACCGGAGGGGCTGATTCCATAACCCTCCACGTTCGTGGAGACCGCCGTCACGTGCAGGAGAGTGATGCCTTTGCAGTGCGTAAGCAATGCCCCCTCCCCCTCAACCTAGAGATGGGTAACACGCAGGAACTCATCGACATCGCGCTGATGCTCAAGCCTGATTTCGTCTGCCTCGTGCCAGAAACGCGAGAGGAAATCTCGACCGAAGGCGGGCTCGACGTCATCACACACGCGGAGAGCCTCCAGCCAACCCTCGTCACCCTCCAAGACGCGGGCATCAAGATCAGCCTCTTCATTGATCCAGTAGCCGAGCATGTCGCCATGGCCCATAAGCTAGGCGCAGAAATGATCGAGCTCCACACCGGCTGTTTCGCTAACGCCATCGGCGCGGAACAAGACGCAGAAGTTGCACGCCTCGCAGAAGCCTCGGAGCTAGGGCACTCCCTCGGGCTCCAAGTCAACGCCGGGCACGGAATCAACTACGACAACATCAC
>CALKLP010000225.1 GCA_937991965.1 uncultured Verrucomicrobiales bacterium | reverse complement strand
GGCTTGGCCTTCTTCTGGCCAGAAATATTAATCTCAGCGTTGGAATCCTTCCCTTGCTTCGTCGCCATGAACTCCTCCATGTCCCCGGCCAGCTCACTGGTCTTGAAACAAGTACCGAACGCGATTAAGAACACGCCGAGGAAGAACACAATCCATCCACCGATGTAAGCGAAAGGTTGGAACACGTCTGTCAAATTCCCAGCCACGTGGAATAAATTAATGCTGCAGTAGATGGTGAAGATGCCTCTGTACAAGAAATGGCCGAGGAAGCCGCACCACTGGAGGATGAAAGGAACGTTGAAGTCACCAGCGATGGTCATTACTCCAAACAAAGCCAGATATGCGCTTGGAATGTGGGTTATTGAAATTAGGCCGTTCTTGCCGAGTAAGATTTCGAGTACTCCGATTCCGATCATTAAGAAGCCTGCGACCATGTTTGTCATTCTAATTTTTTTAGCGTTGCTCATCTCGCTGAGCTGTTTTTTGAAGTCTGCCATCTTTTTCTATTTTTTCTTTAGATTTTTAACTATTTTGCAATTTTGGGGGTTGACAAATCTCAATTCTAAAAATAAATTTAAACTTGAGTGCTTTTCACTAAACTATTCAAAATTCGAAAATTTAACTAAATTCCCCCACCAACTAAAAATTTGTACTGAATTAGCCCCGAGTTAATCCACCCTAGCCGTTTTTCTTTTCTTCATTTCACTAATAATCCGTCATAAAGATCTCCTAAAATATAAAGGGCTTTCCCAAGTAAAAACAACATATTCAGCTAGAAAAAGTATCTTAGCCCCACCTGCCACAGCAACGCAATGCCATTCGATATCAAGAACAAGCAAAGAGACACCACCAACGCCCAAAAGGCCAACTTCAACAGCTCTGCCATGAAGGGCAAGAAGTTCCGCAAGAAGTCCAAGAAGGCTTCCAATTTCAACTACCTGAACATTTATGTGACCGGACTGCCGGCCTACACCGAGAAAGACGACTTCAAGAACTTCCTCCAGAAGTTCGGAGACATCAAGAACGTGAAGATCCCTTACAGGAAGAGTAAGGGTGTCAAGGAGTGCAAGGGACACGCCAAGGTCGAGATGGCCAACAAGAAGAGCTACATGCAGCTCCTCGCCCTCAAGAACCTCAAGTTCGAAGGCGAACACCTCCTCAAATTCGAGCCTTACCTCAACGGTGAGGTGCTCGTTGGAAAGATGCTCGAGATCGAGAGCAGACAGGTTTCCATTTACGGATTTGAGGGTCCCTCCCTGGAAGAAATCAAAGCTTCCTTTGCCTAGTTCGGAGAGATCGAAAACGTCAATTGGGACAAGCGCCCAACCGACATCTTGTTCTTCGGCTCCATTATCTTCACGCAACGCGAATCCGCAGACCTTTGTCTCAAGACAGGAGAATGCAGAATCAACAAAAGTTCAGTCATTAAGGTCAGACCCTACATCAGTCAGTTCGCTGAAAAGGCCAACAAGATTCAAGTAAAGAAGAGGAACCCAACTAAGAAACAACATCAAGATGAAGGATTGTTACTCACTCTCAACCGCAAAGCCAGCCAGAACTCCTCCTCCACCGCCCAAGGAACCCTCTCCTCCTCCGAGAACCTATCCATCAGCTCTATGGACAGAACCGACGCCAAGAAGTTCTCCTCCATGGAAAACAGCTCCAAAGGGGACAGCACTAATAACAGCAACGCCCCGCCCTCTCCTACGATCTCGGCCTCCAACGTCAGGAGTGGGAAGGCTCTCAAGGCCAAACATACTCCCAAGAAGAGTAACAAGAGGAAAAAGAGAAAGCTCAGACACCCAATTAACTTTAATCAAAATTCCTTGTCTGGCAAACAGTCAACCCCTGCAAGCCAGATACTGAAGAATATCCCAGAGCAGTACACTTCCCACAACTTCCTCAATTTGAGATTGAACCAGGGAGTGTGTCCGCTCAGAACCCCCGCCTGCTCCAATTTGGAGTTTGCTCAGGGTGTCACCTCTCCAATCCCTCCACACTACCCAACCAATCCTTATTCACAAGCCAATTCAGAAATGGGTTTCCACACTGTGCCAGACTACAGACACTCAGTCGACTTCCAACTTCCAAGTGCTGGAGTCACCAAAAGTCCTCCAGGACTGACTTGTATCACTTCCTGCACCCCTCAGTTCAACTTCCATAAGTTCGACAGCCAGGGGAGCAACTTCTTCAATGAGCAATACTGGAAGAAGCAGGAAGAAACTTTCGGCGGCCTCAACCTGAGCAATCTCAGACTCAAGAGCTTGACCCAGGTCTCGGCCTCCGGAAAGACGAGCCCCGCCCCGCAGTTCATCCCGAACGATAAAATCTTCAAGATCTTCTGCTAAGCCAGTTAAACTGTGGTGATCCTTGAGATCTCCCATCGCTGAGCTACTTAAAGCAGCTCCGCGAACAACTGAGTTCCCTTCCAAGGGAACGACTCGCCATCCCGAAAGATTAATCTGCGCAAGTCTGTAAACGCACAATTGGACCCATTTTAAGTTAGAAGGAGCAGAATTCATTTGTAAAAAGCCTCCCAGAAAC
>CALKLP010000224.1 GCA_937991965.1 uncultured Verrucomicrobiales bacterium | reverse complement strand
GGCCCTCCAGTACCACGATGTTGAGATTAGGGTAAAGTGCAGGGACGGTTACACTCCCACCGACACTCCCAAGGTTTGGGGTAACTATGTGTATTTAGACACGGATGAGCGAAAATTCTTTACTGATACTGAACACGAGCTTCTCATCACTCAAACCCAGCACCAACTTGCATCCAACACCGACACTGAAATTGATCTTACCTATTTCAACCACCCCGTGAAGTCTCTTCACCTTGTCTCTGGTCATGCATCTGGAAATAACTGGGACGATGAGTATAGTTTCTCCAAGTCTTCCCTCTACATTAACGGCACGGCCCTATTTGAGGATACTTCCAACGTGTATCATCACACCGTTATCCCTGAGATGCACAGCACTGACCTCCCCGATGACGTGCTCGAGGATCTTCCCACCTTCACTTGGCCTTTCTGCTTGAACATGAGCAAGATGCAGCCTACAGGCACACTAAACTTCAGTCGTATAGACAGTTCCAAGCTTGTCCTTACTAACCCCACCGGTGGTAATGCTCTTCATCGCGTGTATGCAGTCAACTATAACATTCTTCGTATCAAGAATGGTATGGCTGGTGTTGCATTCGGTAATTAATTCCAGTTATCAATTAAATGTTTCGTCTTTTCGAACATTCTCTTTCCATAGAAAGTTTTGTCCTTTAGATCATCCCAAATTGTAAGTCGGTGTTCAAGAAATTGCTTGAACCTCTCTGGGTTACATTTTGACTTGTAACGAACTTTTTCACTCTGAAGTGCCGCGGCTGAAGCCGCCGCGCGACTCTCTGTGTATCGAGCTTCACGTTCCTCGTGTGTCAGACGAGCTGTGGTTTCGGCTTCCTTCTTACTGAGAGTCATTTATGATTAAATAATCTAAATCTTTATATATGATACCTCTCGTTGTTGTCGGTGGTCTCGCCGCTCTTACAGCCTATACATACTTCGGTCAGAATCTCATATCCTCAGAGGAAGCCAAGCGACTCATTAAGGATGGTAAGATAAAGAGGGTTATCGATGTCCGCACAGCTACAGAATGGCGAGCTGGTCACTATCGAGGAGCTTTGCATATTCCGGTCGATAAAATTAACGAAAAAACTGTGACGGAACTCCCTAAGAGAGGATTACTCGTCTACTGCAACACTGGACAGAGGGCCAGATTTGCGGCAGAGAAATTAGAAGGTCTAGGATTTAAAGATGTGTATTACATTGCTGGACATTATTCTAGTATCATGTAGTAACAATAGTATGCACGTCGTTATCCAACCCAGTCCTTCAGTGACCCATAAACTCAGGGTAACTTTACCTAACATGAGAGCCATCGATTTTGGAGATCGCTCAGTTCAACATTACCCAGACCATGGTAATCCTAGGCTCATGCGTGCGCATCTCATTAGGAAGGGTGCTATCATTCCTAAGGAGCTGCGAGTGGAGAGGGATCCGTATGAGATTCATAGAGAGATGATGAAAATTGATAAAAGTTCCAAGGAGGATTGGGATGACTACTATGGGGCAGAATATTGGGAAAGGTGGATATTGTGGACTTACCCGAACATTAACAAGGCGAAGTTGTATATGACCATGCGTCACGGTATGCTTTTTATGCCTAGACCCGAAGATTTATGGTTTACTGGCCCGTAGATCCAAAACCACCATCACCCCTTAGAGTCTCTTCGAGTAGACCAATTTCCTTAATTATAGGTGTATCACACCTTTCCAAAATAAGTTGAGCGATACGATCACCCTTCTTGATTTCAAAGTCTTCCGTGCCATGATTAAATAGGACGACCTTGACTTCACCGGTATAATCGGGATCAATAACACCGGCACCGACATTAATGCAGTGTTTCACAGCTAGTCCAGAACGAGGAGCTACACGCCCATATAACCCATCTGGTATAGACAAGGCAATACCAGTTCTTACTAAAGCTCGCCCCGCTTGGCACGGTACAGTCGCATCTTCGGAGCTATATAAATCATATCCCACAGCACCATCAGAACCACGAGTAGGCAAACGAGCATCAAACGAAAGCTTTTTGACCCCGAGAGGCATCTGTTTGTATTACAAACGAAATCCTTAAGCTTTCACATATTTCTTTTTCTCTTCATCTGAAAGTGCTCTCCACATTTCACCTAACTTTGAACCAATTTCGGTGAATGAAAGGTCGGGAAAATCCTTAACAACCTTGGGTCTATTCTTTTTGACGAAGTTAATGTAAGCATTGGGCTTACGCTCCCCACCACCTCGGAGACGAAGAACTAGGTGTAGAGTAGATTCCTTTTGAATATTGTAATCAGATAGGGTGCGCCCATCCTCCAGTTGTTTACCAGCGAAGATGAGTCGCTGCTGGTCGGGTGGAATACCCTCCTTGTCTTGAATCTTAGCTTTGATGTTATCGATCGTGTCCGAAGACTCAACCTCAAGTGTGATAGTTTTTCCGGTGAGTGTCTTTACGAAAATTTGCATACTATTAGTATACTAGATTTAAATCTTAAAGTATAGTAAATGTATAACAACAGCAACGAAATGGTTCGGGGTTACTTTATGCGACAGAGTGAAGGTGGCTACGCTCCTAAAAATTTCAAGTACAACCAGAAAAAT
>CALKLP010000223.1 GCA_937991965.1 uncultured Verrucomicrobiales bacterium | reverse complement strand
TAAAGCCGATGTGCGCGTCCAAGCTACCGGACGAAATCCAATACCCAGTGCTAGCCAGTCGCAAGATCGATGGAATCCGCGCCACGGTGCAGGGTGCACAATTCATCTCGCGTACCCTAAAGCCCATACCAAATACTTATTGTCAGAGTCTAGTTTCGGTAGGTATGGAAGGCCTTGATGGGGAGCTAGTTGTGGGTGTGGCCTTCGCACCTGATGTTTACCGTGTCACCAGTTCTGGGGTGATGTCCAAGGGCAAGCAACCCCAGATAACGTATTGGGTATTCGACATCATAGGTTTGGATCTACCATATGACGAGCGTTTCGAGATTCTGTGTAAGCGAGTAGATGAGTTGGATTTGGATTGGGTAAAGGTTGCATGGCAGGATGAAATGAGCAACGACGAAGAATTGGCAGAATTTGAATTACATGTGTTGAACATGGGTTATGAGGGCGCTATGATACGGGACCCAAAAGGAACTTATAAACACGGCCGGGCTACTCCCAACGGTCGACAGTTGGCAAAGGTCAAACGATTTCAAGATTCTGAAGCTGAAATCGTGAGTGTAGAGGAAATGCAGCGCAACACCAACGAGGAATTCACTAACGAAACCGGGAACACCGCTCGACCCACACATAAAGCGGGTATGGTGGCCGCTGGTTGCATGGGCAAGCTGGTGGTCCGCGATGTTCACACCGGAGTCGAGTTCTCGGTTGGTACAGGCTTCAACGACGCGGACCGACAGAACTACTGGAATAACCGCAAGTCAGCCGTTGGTCAGGTTATCAAGTATAAATCTTTCCTAATCGGTGTCAAGGATAAGCCTCGAATGCCGGTTTATCTGGGTGCACGGGATAAGATGGATTTCGTGGTAGGTGACCAATGAAAATTATAATCAGGGTGGTCGACCGACCATCCGGAGCTTTTAGGAGGAACGAAAGGATGAAGGTTGCAGGAGTCGTATTGGCGATGGCGGCGATTGGATTGACCCTGATTGCAAAATCCATGGGGATGTTCTGATGGATCTTGAGGGGATGGAAATCCCGGTTGCCGGGTCACCCGCCCAAGGGAGCTGGTTAGTCGAGCGCACTAGTCGCACAAGAATCCGCAGGCTAGCCGAGGACGAAATGGTTGATCACTTCTTCTTGATGCATATCGGAGAACGGGAAGTGCGTGTGATTTTCGAAGCACTTTATCGAAATCATGACGGCACGATGGTGAATGAGGTTTGGGGGCAAATGGTGCCCGAGTTTTGACCTAAAATCACAGACCTTGTGCCACGGATATACTGGGCACAAGGTCTCAAATGCTGTATAATAAAATTTAGATCGGGGCACAGCCTGTCCCGCCCATACGAAAGAGAGAAATCGAAAATGAGCAACGAAGCACTTAAGAAATTCTTCTGCCCCATACGCAACGCCCACCGCATGTCCGTCGACATTGAGGTTGCGGGGTCGCCCCGGGTCCCACCGATCGTGGTGGGTACATCAGCACTGGATTCCTTATTGATGACCCAGATCGAAAACCCGGAGACTGATGAAACCTTCATGACTGAGGTGATTGATTTCATCCATAATGATCTGGCTGATGCAGGTTTCGGGGATAAATTTGCATTCAAGATGAATGACACGATGACAATCCACGCGGCATACCTAGGAGAAGATGATGTATAAACTTGCTGGTGCGTTAATCGTGGTGGTTTTTGTGGTGGCCACGGTGACCTCCTTTTATTATGCTTTCAAGATCTTTGATTATTCATCACCCACCACGGAAGAGATTTTGATCAGCGATCAGTTCATCGAATCGGTGCGCTCCCATGAATGAACTAAACAATGAAGAAGACGATTTCAGTTGGCCAGATTATAGAGACGCCATGCGCCAACGGTCTACCCAACGACGCGCCAACAACCGCGAGAATGGCATCAAGATCTTAACCAAAGATGGTTTTAAATTTGAGACACTGAATGCTGGGGCGCACCTCGTGATAGAGATACCGGAGGGCAAGATAGACTTTTGGCCCGGGACCGGTCGATATATGACTCGCTTTGGGGCTGGTGTCAAAGGTCGAGGGATTTTCAATTTGCGCCGGTACATCAGGACTCTGGAATCGTGAGCGGCTTACACGCGGTCAAGAACGTGTCAACCGATCTTGGGATGGTGAATTTGCACCTGATGCCTACTAAGCACGAGACGGGGGGACCTCTAGGCCATGTGGTGGTCCTGACTTATCAAATTGAGGTAGGAACTCTATGCTCAGCCCACGTGCAATTCGATACAAGCGTGGAACCCGCCCAACTGCAGGAGCTGATGAAGAATGCCGACTCTGAGTGGGTTGAGAGTACCATTGCCCAATTTCAGGAAAGCATCGACCAGTTGAAGGAAGAAGAACCCATCGACGTGGTGGAACGTTTTATCCACTGATTCACAAACTCTGTGCCCGGGATTACATTGCCCGGGCCTCTTTTCAATGCTACAATTCACATATGTTCCGGCACGCCGTCGGGCATCAACAATGAGAGACTACAGCCCATGAGTACACCTGCATTCAGTGTCTTTGCAGACGCGGTCCAAAAATCATTGGTACGATCTTGCGAATCGAACATCCATTTCGAGATTGATTTGACCGTCGAAGAATTCTGGGAATCTTATTTAGCGGCTTTCCCCGAGGGCACCAACAAAATATACCGTGAGCGCCGAGAGTTTGATTGTACTTGCTGCAAGCGCTTTTTACGTGACATCGGCCGTATGGTCTGGTTCGATTTCGCCGGAGTTCGTCACAACATCTGGGAATCGATTCAAGTAGGTGAACCCTATGACACCGTGGCCGGGGTTCTAGACCGGATGGTGTCGTCCACATCGATTCGAACCATTTACCTGCACCATACCGCCGATGTGGGTGCTGAGTCCACCGTCGAGGACCTTGGCCCCGGTTTGGACGGTAAGACTCAGGTCAAGACTTGGAACCATTTCAATGGACTAATCCCTCCGCAATCATTAAAATCGGAGGATGAAATCCCCACTATTCGCTCTGAGGCTGAGGGCCGCGCACTTTCGTTGTCCAAGGCGATGCAGTCCATCGAGTCCCACGCCATCACTCAAGTACTTGGTATGATCGAGGCGAAAGATTTGTACCGGGGTGATCAAT
>CALKLP010000222.1 GCA_937991965.1 uncultured Verrucomicrobiales bacterium | reverse complement strand
GCAGCGACAGTAGCATAAGCTTTTGCGTCGACTCCCGCAGCAGCCGAGGTGGCCTGAGTAGGACCGCGTACAGCAGCAACCACGAGAGCTTCAGCCTGCGGTGACTTGCATTCCTCCATCGTCGGGGAGCGCACGAACTTAAACTAGTCTGTATCACACCTTGGACCTGTAGCTCTGACTCTGCTTCCCTACGCGCTCCGCGTGCAGGTGGTCGCCTACACAGCTGGGCCAAATGTATCCAATGTTACCGCTCATACGACTATGAATCACCGCGTTGATCTGATTGGTCAAACTTCTTACGTACGTACAAAATCAATATTTTCTCATACTTCGATAATATTCTGCTTTTTTATGTTTTGGTCATAAACTCGAGCCTAAAATTCTTAACTGTGAAATTCTTAGTTCAGAGTGCTATCGCGTACTACTAATAACACTCTATCTAGACTACCAGATACAATTGATCTACAGCAACCAGAGTAGCAGCACTATTACAATAGCATTCGATTAATTGAACGACGAATGCAGCAACACTGTTTTTCACGCCTAGAATACCGTCAGCTAGTCTCTCCACGATCAGATTTTACGTACACAAAAAGGCAGTCGGTCTGCGGACCTCGGATTTACACACTATCATGCATGGTGTTGTAGTAGATGCTGTGTGGCTCATTGGGCGCCTCTCGGTGGCTACGTGCAGAACATGCAGCATACGTGGCCACCCATTTGATGGCCCCTGATGCTTGGTTGAGTCAAAACACCAAGAAACGTACGCGAAACGCCTCTTCGACGCCAGAGTAGAAGGTCTCTCTGCGTGTGGGCTCCGATTAATCTGATCGAAATGCAATGAAGCTCGGAATCGTATTCTCGCAAGAGCCGGCAGAGATAAGCAGTCCACTGTTAGTCTATATCGATCTCTTGAACTTACTTCACATTGTACAAGCGTAGACTATGTGTTGTGTGGTGGCAGATTTTGCTGAATAGAATAATGAATCGAACAAGTCGAAGTGCTGCCCTGCCCTACCCAGAGCATGGGTGCCAGCGTATGCCGGCGCCTATGCCGAGCCCTTGTAGATACATATAATGATTCTTGGGATTTGGCCAAGAGTTTCTTTCGCCTCGGTCTTACCAGCTTGCAAAGACGAGTTTTGACGAAATCTTCGACCTCAAAGCTGTAATGTATGGTTGATTGGGGTGTTCGGTACTTACGTTCGAAGGCGCACGGGCCGGTATAGACTCCCGGTATTACTGGTACCGGACACTTCGGTAAGTTCGGTGCGGCATCAATATACTTCTCCAGGCAACTTCGGTAAGTTCGGTACGACATCAATACGGGTATCGCAAACTTCGGTGAGTTAGGCACGACATCAATACCGGTACCGGCGGTGCCGGTGCAGACTTTCCTACCCGAACCGGACAGTTCGGTAAGTTCGGTACCACGTCAATACCGGTACCGGACATTTTGTCGAGTTCAGTATATTATCAATAACGGTACCGGAAATTTCGGCAAGTTCGGTACGACATCAATATCTGTACCGGACACTTCGGTAGGTTCGGTACGACATTAATATCGGTACCGGATACTTCTGTATACTAAGTTCGCCACGACATCAACAACCGTACCGCCGGTACCGATATGCACTTATGTACCGGAGCCGGTACCGGTGTCGATACAAAAACGATACCCGTACAGGACATTTCGGTAAGATCGGCGCAACATCAACCCGGTACCGGACACTTCGGTACGCTTGGCACGATATCAACCCGGTTCCACCACATTGTGACGCTATCCCTTGGAGCTTTGGCTCCAGGCAGTACTCCAACCCACACACACCCCGGTCCCCAAGCATCTTCTAGTACGCTCGGTATACCGAGGCTCTGAGCACGAATGAGCAACGGCGCAAATTCCCAGAATGAGGTGGTCTTCAACAATGATGCCACCCCTTGTAATGGCGGGTTATCTTCGCCAAGTCCCACACACACCAGCGCCGGCGGCAGAAGTTATCGACGTGGACGCGGAAAAGAAAGCCGTGACGATGATTTTGCCTGCTCCAGTGTACAACTCGCTCGCGGGAGACGTGTACGAGTTGCCGGTGGACACGATCAAAGATGTCGATGGTTCTCCGGTGCCGGCCGAATTTCGGAGAGAAGGGACGCGCGAAGCCTCCTTTAGGTACTTGATAGGTGTGTACGTCGTCACGATCGACGAGAGGACGGCGCCCTGCAGATGATTCAAAGGGTACTTTAACTTTTGAACAGCGTCTCAAGACAAATTGCAAATAAGAGAAACTTTTTGGATAAAAAATAACCAAGATATAATGGAATCAATTTTGAGCCACAGCGAGTATACCCCCGGCTAATACAGGATTTGCTCTGTACACGTATACCGCAAGTTTGCTTTGTCCACTAAGCGCAAGTGTGCGCCGGTCTCTTGCCGGCGGTATATATCGCCGGTACTGCCAGGGTATGTGTTCAAGTGTGTACCGGTAGCGGTCCCGGTCCCGGTATCGGCGCAGACTTTTGTACCGGTACCGGACGCTTCGGTAAGTTCGGAACGGTGTCCATACCCGTACCGCCGGTACCAGAACATACTTTCGTACCGGTGCCGGACTCTTCCGTGAGTTCGGTATGCCTCCAATACCGGAACCGGACACTTCGGTAGGTTCGGTACGACGTCAACACCGGTATCAGACACTTCGGTTAGTTTGGTACGACAACCGAGAATACCGATACTGTATCGAACACACCCCTTGGTATTTCTATTCTTATGTAGTATAATATGACTGATAAAAAGCTCGCATCAAGAGTGCTCACCTGCTACACTATGGCTTCAAAAATCTTACAATTACAAATCGCACATGGGAGCAAGGCCGGTACGTATGTGTATCAATCACCCCCCCCTCGTGTTTTGGTGGTCTTTTGTTGGTACCCAAAGACGAAAAAGAAAAGCAGTTACGGGCATCACAGTAGTGCAGATACACATACACAACAGTCACGTCGTATCATGCTGTGCTATTTTGTCAAAAACGCAGCGTAATATTTGCAGTTTCGTTCTTTGTTCCAGTATAATACAGGTGTGACAGTCTCGGGGAATTTTTCATGTTGGTTCGAGGAGTCCGAACGTTAGATTTCCTTTTGCGTCCTCCCCACGACCCACCACATACAACAGTAGTAGTAAGTCTGGTCTACTGTACCTGGTACGAGCTTATACATACGATATGATACCGACATACGCGGTGTTTGCATCCAGGTATAAGTAAATCACCCATCAGTGCTTTCCATTATTTCCTGTAAATGTTGTCAAGCGTCAAGTAGTTAGACCTCCTCGCCAGAGGAGTACAGGTTTACGCCTCAAAGATAACGGTTATGAGGCATCTCTGCTAGCACGTCTGCAGAGAAGAATAAACAGGGTAAAATTGACAGATATGGTACCGAATCTAAGAAAACGTTTCTCTGGACCTTTGCCACCAAGTCATTTTCTGGACCCTGTGTATGAATAACGGAAACTATAACGAGGGTTAACTTTGATTTACATATCAATGACGATAACTATATTTACAACCGCAGCGTCGGGTCATCACGAGCAGCAGTCAGTTGCAGGCGTGTATCGTACTTGGTGTTGCTTTCAATGAAGATAGCTCGCGCACAACAAGCAGTAACCAACAGCAGGGGAACCTCGGCAAGGCATTAATGCTTTCTGTGTATCGTAAGGCTCAAGAGCAGGCAAGCTCCACAGCTGTCCGATGAAATACAGCACCCTAGTGCGATCGATGGCGGCGATTCTTCCAGGAAAAATTGTTTGGGATAATTAAAATCAGTATGTTTAGGTTATCACGAACAGTCAGCCGCAGGCGTGTATCATGCTTCATTCTGCTTTCATTGATGATAGCTCGGGTTCAGCAAGTGCCTATCAACAGCAGGGGTGCCTCGACACGGGGTTAATAGTGCTTGTCTGAGTGTCGTAAGCCTCAAGAGCAGACAGGCTCCAGAGCTATCCCATGAAACAAAGCACCCTAGTTCGACCGATGGTGGCGATGCTTCTAGGGGGAAAAAATGTTTAGTATACATCAAAATCAGTCTATTCAATAGGCAAATCCACTGAGTGCAGAGCGAAATTCCCTGCATCTCTCCTTCGTTTTTGTCGTTGACCCGTGTTACATCGTTACCCCTAGCTTGCAATACCTATGCGAAATACTCACCTTTCTCTGGATCAGCGGGGGTCATGTGTTTCGTGTGTTAATTTTCACCCTTTGAGCCGCACACCGTCCGTCCTCATACCACATACATGTGTGTACGAGAAAACCGCGGCCTGAAGCTTGTTCGCACACACCATTCACAGGTTATCGCCGCTGAAACAGTAGCACTTTAACACCCAAAAAACCAGAAAATTTGGATGTGTTGACCCGTCAATGTATACGAAGACTTCAACATGCTATATTTTGTACGGAGAGCTCATTGACGGGCGTCCGTCACAGACAATCTGCTGATAAACACCAAACACCCACACAAAGGGCACACGACACAGAGCACAGAGAGGGGGCCAACACCCATTTACCAAACTTAACATAGAGAGATTCAATGAAGCTGAAACTTCGTTAGACTGTTTCGTGTGACGTAAGCTTCACGATGGGGAGAAATTCAACGCCAAAAATGAGTCAGCTTCAAAAAATGCGTGGTCTGCAACTTCCGTGTGAGAGGCGACACTGAATTCACTTTTGGAATATTGGTCCAGAAAGCTTTCACGGCACCTAAGGTTTCTCTGAAAGAACCTCGACACGCTCCATAAAACGAGATAGTGGGAAAAGACTAACACCGTAACCCTAAAACATATGTAGGTACGGGGTAGGGAATACGGTAACACACAAACAAACAAAAATACACCGATACTGTAGCAGGTTTTCCCTTTTTTAATAAGCCCCCCGTGAGTCAGCCGCGTTTCGGCTGGAATATGTCACACCACCACCGTCGTAGCACGCAGCTAGCTATATGGAGCAGCTCCTCTGATGAGAAGCACCTTCGAAGGCATTCTGCGATAGGGAGGGAACCTTCATTTTCTGAGGCTCCTCGTTTGAGGAGATTCACAAAAAATCCAACAACCACATCTTAGAGAAAATACGAAACGGCAATCCCACGGTCTAGGTATGTAACCAAACCTGTTGTAAAATGCAAACATGGATACTGTACCGATATCGGCTATTTGGTCAGGTCAAATTTTGGAGAACCGCGTCGGCCCGATACGTTTTAGGCCAAACAAAAGTGCCCATCTAACATAGCACTTGCCTTTCAAATCTAGACACAGTGGGCCCAAAGGCAACTCCTCTGCCACCGCTGCGAGTACAGAAGCTTGCTACCACGGTAGAGAGGGTGCGCAACTAAGGTTTCCGAAGCTCTTCGTCTGAAGAGCTCTATACACCTCACCTACAAACCTGACTCTTACAAAAAAAATATCATGCTTCTTAAACCAAATCATTTAGAGAATCAAAAGGTAAATGACGAAACGGTACAATATTCCAACGATATGATGTATATAGGCGGGTTCCTCCATTGAGGTCCCGCTCCGTCAATCAGATCTATTTCGGCCGAAAAAAGCCACCCGTTTCGCGTCGTATCGTAGCGCGCGTCATGCACGGGGCAGATCTTGAATCGAAGAGAACCGCATCAGTCCGAACACATTGGGCCCCAACAGCATCCCCCCCCAGCTACGTATAAGCAACTTTTTTCTTTTATATTTCGGAAGGTAAAAACAAAACTTTCTGCACGTCGGGTCCGGGTAATTGTTCTGGCCGGAGTTATTTGTTTCGCTGGTCGGGTCGAGGTGAATTCGACTCGAACCGTAAAACTGGAAATCATCCTGGCCCGATCCCGCCCGGCCAGTGTGATTTCGAGCACCTCAACATGAGCCGAACCCGCTCGACCCGCTCGACTATCGAGATCTTGGATACTCCTGACCCCACACGGGTCTGGTCATGCCGCGTGAAAAGCCGTGGAAAACATGAAATGAGCGTTCAAATGTTGAAGGTTCCTGTACTAGGAGTAAGGACGGTTCTCGGTCTCGAAAGGGATGAGTGGCCAATGGTCTAAGGACAACCGCGAATTGCAGATAGGCACCCCTCGCCCCCCCCCCCGCCCTCTGTCTCGAAAGAGATGTGTGGTCAATGGCCACCTGTTCAACGTAAAATGCACCAAGAGAGTACGCCTCCTCCGCCGCAGTGATACGAGGTCATCCGCTACCGTCCCATGGGTGATATTAGTGTTGACGAAACGGTCTTCTTATGCGGCAGCTTTGCGTCGCTCTCGACGCAGCGCCGTGATAATCTCGAACAGCAGCGAGCTCAGCTCCAGCGGTATAAGTGCGGGATAATGCCTGACGTTAGAATAGTGAGCGCGATATTAATTCGGAGCAATGCCTGCCGTTAGCATGTCGGGTGCTAATGTAAATGTAGGTATGGAGGTGTATGTAGCATGAAGTGCGTGGTGAATGCCTTCCGTTAGAACACCGGTCGAAATAGGGCGGTGAAGGAGGGGTGGGGACAAAAACTTCAGCCAGTGCAGTTCATTTACCGGGAGTTTCCACACAGATCAGGATGGGAGACGGAGGCAGCGGCAGTAGTGCGGTTACGCGATGCTACACGATAGCTGTGAAACTGTATTATTGTTATTCTAAGGGGCACCGACTTAAGGAGCTCTGTACCTAATCCTCAACCCAACTTTTAGGCACATTGTGAGAACTATCCGATGCCATTCAATGGCCTAGGTCACACAATCAATGATATTGAAGAAAATTAAAATAAACGAAATCCCAACGAATTTGGGTTAAGGAATTCCGTCGTTCAGAAACAAAGTTTATCAAGCAAAACTATCTCATACTGTGTAGCACGCGCCATACCAGATACGTATAACGGACAAAATAAAAACCAAACTTCGGCATTCCAACGGTATTGAGTAGCTCCTCAGTTAGATGTGAGGCTCCCCGCCAGCCAGGAATTGGTTGACGAAAACGCTCTAATACCGTAGCACCTGCCTCGTGCCTGATGCAAAAGGGCGGTCGCTTACCGTCCGTCTCTGGGGGGAGTAGCCCACGCCTGACCGCTGGTGACGTCATAACCTTTGACAACAGGCACACCGAGCCGATCCATAGCCTTCTCTGCACGATGGTTTAAGTTGACCACCCCGCTCTCGCCGAATATTCCTGGAAATACGCGCAGGGAGAAGCACGGACATTGCAAGGTTACTCGGATCTGTACAAGTAGTAGCCATCACGGATACAGTTAAGCGATCAACAATGTCACGTGTGTCAGTTTTCGTTCCCCGATATGTACAAAGCTACGCTGCGACATCTGAGACTACCGGAGTAATACGCCGAGGTGCGGAGAGAACAACTCCGTTTATACCGAGGCTTGTCTCCTAAGAAGCAGCGATCCTACGCTAGAGATTGTGCACGAAACGTTTATTTCGAGGCTCGCCACTTCAGCCAGCCTTAGTCCTCACCCAGCCACGTAAATGAACAACTGAACGTTCATCCCGACGAAACATCCTACTACGTATGGCCTCTCACCTTACGTACACAACAGCAAAAAATATTGCAGAACAAGTACTGCAGTCCGAATTCGTCTTATTTGGGTTATAATGCCTTTACAACTGGACACCCTTGTATGGGAAAATTTTACTTGAAGATAATATATGGAAGGAATTTGGGCCTTTAAAGGGTAAAGGAGCCCCGCTACTCACACACCAAAACTACAAACGTGCTTGCTACAGCTATCGTGTCGCGCGCCAAGCAACGGTCTCGAATATTTTGCCTCGCCCAAAAAACGAATATGGGAGAAGTTGTAAAAAGAACACTGGATGAGCAATTCCATGGCCTCGGCACCGATCTTATATAGACATTTATTGCAATAAACACAAGCGGTACGGGCCCCAACGATCCTATTGTAGGCACTTAAAACAATTGGGGCGCCTTGTTAAGTTACTTAAATTTTCCCAACAAAAAGTTATACCTTCATCGCATAGTGCTCCGTAAACACAAGTTCTCCGAAAACATCAGCAATTAGTTTGGCGTGCCTGGGAAACCCGTTGACAAGCATTGTCAGCGTTTATCAGTAGTATTGGGGCGGTTGTGCCCACCGGGTAGATAATGATTAAGACAGTCCAGATCCAACATATACCGTGATGATATGGGTTACTGGATCTGTGTAGTACTGAACCAACCCAAGAATCACTTGCTAGGTAATCCAGCAAATGATCTAGCTCTCTCTCTCTCTCCCGGCCGTAATTTTATTCCTATTTTTTTCATTCAGATCACATATACCAGGGATGTGTCTGACCCAAATAAGACTTACGATAGGTCATCAACATTTTTTAACTGGGACCTAGGGGCGTATGCTGCCCGATGTAAACGACTTTGCGCACCTAGTGGGCAGATATCCTCCGGCTCGAATTCCTTCGGCCAATCCTCGTGCATCAGCTTTAGGCCGTTGGCCTGAGGAAAAACATTGTGTGCTGGTGTTAAAACTGATGCATACAGTGGTGTATTCTGTATCCCGTTGAAGGTCACGGTAGAACCCACGCGTCCCCTGGTCCCCGGGTTTCCGGTGACTTTTAATGCATATTTAGTACCAGGAAATTGAACATGATATGTTAACACGCTGCTTTTAGAGCTCCGGCTGGTTCGTATCTTGGGGTTAGGGTATAATGCTGAAGAGTGTTTCATTCACAGATGCTGTGAGTCTCTTCAGATTTGGCTTCTCCGCAGGTTTTCAGCAGAGGTCCCCAGCTCGACTTTGAAGCGCTGCGGCGAACGAAATTTGGCGCGCACAAAACGACGAAAAAAACGATCCCCAACTGACGTGTGCATTCAACCAGCAGGCAGCTACTACAGCTCCTCACAAGCAACCACGGTCCGCGCAATTAAGGGATTCTCTTGATGGGTTGAATGACAGCGTCGGGTGTGCCAGACTGCAGTCGTAGACAGCTAGAAGTGAGTCACGACATGCTTTCGAGATTCAAACTTGCGAACTAGCAACACCAAAAGCTCCCATAATCGCTGAATATATTTCAATTTACGCGCGAGAGCTTGATACGACGGGTACATCACCTCGGTTGATGAAAAAAGGTTTTCACGGAAAGTATGCTGCTTGTCAGCCGGATGATATAACTCGTCTCCAGTTGCACCCAAAAAACTGTTGCAAACTATTTTTTTTTTTCTGTGAGGGGTAAAAAATAATGGAGTCCAAAAAGCACCTAAAACGCTCTGTATTTTTGGATCTTTGAACCTTTTTTTCCCGACCTTGCGGAATATGGATCTTGTTTGCAGATGCCATATTTCATTTTAAAGGGGTTCTATATGTACGCAAAATGCCTCCATACGAGCTCCTACCGAACAGATTATTGAGGGAGCTCCCGTGGCCTTAAGACCACCCCTTGAAATGCCTTCGTGGCGATCTTTTCTTTGCGACAAGGTCTTACCTGTAACTCCAGCACAGACGATCCCCACTTCCATGCAATGTTTTTAGTATTAAACCGATTTACCTTGTATTATCTCTCGAAAACCATGGTCTTAAACCGCATGATCCTAAATTGGACATACCTCTGGATATTGTACTATCTTGAATATTATTCGTAGCTAGCCCTAGGGACTTCTGTGGACACGCATACGCATGCACTCCACTGCGGAGGCGGTTGTTAGGGGCTGGGGGGCATACCTTTTGCGTGTGCATAGTTTACATCAGCATTGACCACGCATCCCTCTCGAGGCGGAGCACCGTTCCAACTCCAAATTAAGACATCTCTCAAACAATTAGAGCGGTCACTAAGCTTTTGCCATACATTACACTTGTACCCAATGACGTTTTGCTTATCTATCCCTTCCCTCATTAGCTGTCTGGCGATTGTTGGGGCGGTTGTTAGGAGAGGCATACAACTCGTTGCGGTTCGAGGCGTTCAGTGACCAAGCTGTCACCGTTCCCGTAGAACGCGTGATTTGCAGTCACTGCAAATCTAGGAATTTCATGGAAATATCTCTGTGTAACGGGTGAAAAGCGCACGCCGCGTTGGCGAAACGACGAAACGTAAGACCATTCGAGCGGGTTCAACCTATATTCCATCAAGAAACTACATTACCTACATATGCAATGCACTGGGCCGCTGTTGTCTAGGCCAGTACCGCCTACATCGTTGCACCAGGCTGTTTGTCGACCGGTTGAAAGGTACGGGCGCACCTACTTTTTGATGAGGTGTTCTTCACCTGAAGAGCTCAATTTTTCTCACTCACGGAACTGGCTTCGGGAATAGATGAAAGTGCCGATCGATGAAATATGATACCTCTCATGGCCTAGGTACACAACAAGTATAGTTGTACACGACGCTTGCTCCGATGGAGATCGCACATTTTGGTGGAAACGGTTTCTGTGTGGCTTTTTGTTTTCAGCCCAAAGTCGTCGAAGCATCGCTTTTTTAATCAGAATAAGTTCCAAGGGATCGTACCTCATAGATCAACTCGAAAATTATCACATAGATCAGATTTTGGGTGAGATATACATAAGGAGCTGTATCATATAATCACCCTCAAGACAAAAACTGGCGCACCTTCAACCTCGCTTGCCCGAAAACACGAAGGGTGTACTGTCGTTTGCACCCATATTGGGCAGGAGCTCATTTGATCAACCCCGTCAGCCGAATTCATACAAAACCAGGCTAATCTTTAGGCCAACACCTCTCACAACGTTACACTTTTCATCGCCGAAGAAAGGCAAGCTTCCAGCGTAGATGAATCCCGCGCGTGGGACGAGTCCAAACGTATTCAATAATATATCGCACGAGGTAGAGGTACTGTGCACACTCGACTACTGCTGTTTAGAGGTCGGTGTCCCACACAACGTGACCTCACACCTTTTATCATCGCCAAACGACATGCTGCCAGCTAGTTTCCACCCGCCGCTTTTTAGGCCTCTTTTCTTTCTTCCTCGCTGTTCTCTCTTACTTTACGCCTCTTTCTATCTCTATATTTTTCCTCTCTCCGTGAATTTGCCATTCTTCTCTCGTTACCATTTTATTATTTTTACAAGAGCTCCGCATGGGCGCCGGCATTCGCCGGCGCCCATGCTTCGGGTAGGGCAGGGCAGCACTTCGACAACTTAAGGTGTAGCTGTCCGATTTGGCATGCATTGAACTTTAAAGTAATGCCAAGAGTTTAATACGAA
>CALKLP010000221.1 GCA_937991965.1 uncultured Verrucomicrobiales bacterium | reverse complement strand
CCCAAACCCCAAACCCCAAACCCCATGCAGGAACCCCTTTTAAATTGTTTACCGATATTTTAGGTGTTGAACTCACAAACTTAAACTTATTCCCCCACCGATCCTCCAGATTATTCTTATGTGTTTACTTTTACTTAGGAGATTGGTCGATAAATATCCGAATGAGTTCTCCCAGCTTGGGTGATTTCTGTTTTGGCTAATTTTGATACACTTTAAGGATAGTGAAGAAGATGTTCAAGCTGTAGTAGGTCCACTTCTTACAATTTATGAGAAGCCTCTGAGTCCTGAGAGCAGTGCTTATTTGATTTTTAAGGGTTTACTGCTTGGAGGAGCTCCGGGCCCCCTTCATTCATTAGTTTTAGAGTGAATTTTCGGCCTCGTTGATCTGCTGTAAGTTAAGGTTGAGTCCGCCCTTTCCATCTGCTCCAGCTTGTCTTGGAGAATCCTACATCATTTCCTCGAACTGGGCTATGGACACGTCTTCTTCAACAATTGGTGGGTAGTCCCTGTTGCTGCTGTTCACTCTTCTTCCCGGGGAGGATATGACTGTGTCGAACTTCTCTGATGTATCATTTTGGTTCAGAACGATAGAGGCTGGTCTGTTTACCACCTTACGTTTGAAAGATGGACCTCCCACCTTCATGGACTTGGCGTGGACTTTGTTGCGCTTGATCTTTGGCTTGGCGCGTTCGAACTCCTCTTCTCCTTCTTCAGGCTTCTTCTTCTTTTTACATTTGCTGCAGACCTCGAAAATAATGCCGAATACGACAAGGAGGACTTCGGAAGCGACTCCGCCGATGAGACAGATGATGGCACCATTGGTGAAGAAATCTGTCTTCTCGTGGATTTTGAAGAGCCCGATAATACTAAGGAACACCAGAAGCATACTAGTGAAGAACTCAGAGAATATCATAGCGTATCCTTCGATTTTTCTCAGCATCATCCCCTGGGTAACTTCTTGATAAATCCAGTAGGTGCTCAAAGGAAGCCATCCCAGACAAATAATCAGAGGCTTGACACTGCAGTAGCTTGGGTAGTTCTGCCCAATAATGATGATCACGAGAGCACTCAAGAACCTCACCTGCTTCAGGAAACTGTGGTTCCTGATGAAGAAACTGAATTTCTTCATCTTGGACTTGAGAGGGGTGATGTGCATGTCCATGATCATTCCTTCGACGATTGGAAGCTACTCGATCTAATCGTCCGACAGTCTGACCTTGTGTTTGTTCAGGTAGACGAAGTGGAGCAAGATGTGGAGGGTGACCTGAACTCCGACAATGCAAGTCAGAATGAGGAAGCAAATTTCCGTAGCGTTGGCCTTGGTGTTGACACCTGGGAGGAAAAAGAGATGGACTCTGGACAAATTGAGGGATACGAAAATCGTGTAGTCAATGAGTCCAGCCTGAGTCATGTTAAATCTCATCGTTGTGAATCTCCTGTTCCATTTGTAGAGGGTTGGGTGCTGCTTCTCCATCTCAGACTTTTCTTTTTCTTTCTTGTCAGATTTGGATTCTTTAGCCTTTTGCTTTTCTTCATCGGAATTGATTTTCTTATCGAAGTCTTCAACTCTTGGACTGTTGAGAGTCATCAAGGTAATTTTATTGGATCTGTGAGTGGATTCGTTTCTGTGTGAAGCGATGTTTTCTTTCACCTTGTCGTAATCAGTCAGGGCTGGGACCTTAGGTTTTTCTCCTCCGCCACTTAGACTTGGAGGTCTTTTGAACTCCATGTCGAAGGCTGGAGGCCCAGGGTGTGGAGCGATCTTCAGCCTATAAGCCTTGTATTTCAGACTCATGATGATGCAGAAGAACACTAGGGAGGCCAGCAGCACGAAGAGGTAGAAGACGAAGTCTCCAGCAGCGTTGACATAAATCCAATCAAGCATGCCAGTTTGGGTGACCTTTCCATTCCAGAAATAGCCTTCTGCGTGGTCTCTGGTGCTGAAAAGGAATTCATTGATGTTGGGAATCGGGTCGAACTGCATGACCTCGTAAAGTTCATAGAAGAAACCATTGAGTTTCCCGCCCATGTCCGTGTTGAACAGAATGAAGTAACTCACAAACTCAAGGAACTGGATGAGCTTGGCCAGATACATAAAAGAAATTCCACAGCATCCGGCGACGACCATTACTGCAAGTGCGGACTTGGCCATGACTACTCCCATCACTCCCACCGACTTGGCCGACTTGTGAATGAAATTGGTGGCGAAGTCGATAGGTGGATTCTTTTCTTTGACAACGATCGATTCGTTAGGATCGATCTGTCCAGCTCCTGTTCCGGTGACGAAGATCTTGGAGGTGTCTGTAATTTCGACGGTCATGTCATATTCTGGGATTGGAACGTCTGTGGTCCAATATATTTCGAAGCCAGAATCGCTTCCGATTACTTCGTAGTCATCTGCAGGGATTACTGTATTTGGATCTCCAGATCCGGTTGGGGTGTAGGAGATTTTGAAAAGGTCTTGTCCCTATTGCAAGAGTCTTCTGTTATTTAATTGAGGGGCTGGTAAAACGGATCCGAATACTTCTCCATCTCTATCCTTGATGTTGTATTCGTTGCTGACTCCAATAGAGGAAATAATACTTCCTTGAGCAGCACCCCAATTCAAAATAAACTTAACAGTCTGGAGGTTATCTAATTCGTCAACCCTGGAAAGTCTGTCAAGTTCGGGTGTGTTAAGTGGGCCTGTTGGGGCAGTTCCACATGTACCGTCGCCTAGATTATCAAAGCCACTGGTACATGTGGTACAAGATGTTGCTGAAGCACAAACTGCACAATTGGTTCCACACTGAGCACACTCTTGGTTTGATGCTCCGTTGGTGAATTGGTAGTAACCTGCTGGGCAGGCATTAACGCAGGATT
>CALKLP010000220.1 GCA_937991965.1 uncultured Verrucomicrobiales bacterium | reverse complement strand
TCAACTCGAACATATCGAAGATTGGGACCGCCAATCATATCAATAGTTCTACTTCACCATCTCCGTAGATTCTATGCAGTCATACACATCATACATCAGACTTGTGCGCAAGCATAAACCAACACATAAATCAACATGTGCCACAGTCATTGCCGCAAAACATAACACGGTTTAGTAGTACAGCCTGCTTTTATTGTTCGGTCTTCTCCCTTTTCTGCAACAACAATACTACTCGTTTTTCATTTTTTTGATGGACGATACGTCGAGATAAAAAAAAAGTTCCGGGCTCATTCCGGCTCTTCGGGTGAAAACCTCGGCTGAACCTCATGAACAAGTAGTCCCAAACAAATTTTATTCGGCTGGTTGGCTCATTATGCTATCGGAAATCAACTCGATTCCTTCAAGGTCAGCTCGTTCACACAATAATTGGCGTTTTCGGCTGCGTGTGGACAAGGCTCGATCTGCGGTAGCATGGTCTGCGGTGGTGATGAATGACGTGAGATAAAAATTACACACACATCGCCGAGTAACTGGGTTGCAGAAAAACAGGAGTTCCATGCATATGTACCAGTGGTAGCATACGTTAATACGAGGGGGAAGAGTGACAACTGCAATTCGTGCACAATCAGAATTACCCCGCCGGGGAGAGGAAGGGGGAATCGGCCCTTCCCCCCAAAATCGGGCTGTGGCAAAGGCTACGGTAAGGTTTTATACGGTGCCACTACTTTTTCTGCCTAGTTTGGGGCACTCGAACAAGTGCTGACTCCGTACCTCACGGACTGATTCACTTTGAGGTGATTGTCTTGGCGCAACCTAGCGTGTTACCATTCTGATGCGGATTGATACCTCTCGCAGAACTACTCGTATAACAGCGCGAACAAACCAAAGACCGCAATGGAACAGGGGCTTTACCCGCGCGCGAGTGAAACCGAACCCACCTAAAAATGAAAGCCGCCTTCAAGCGACACCCCTACGATCGCCGTTTGGTCTTGTAGTACGAAAAACCCGGCCTCTGGATAAAACTCGTTCAAACTTTGTGACACGCTACGATAGAGGTGCACCACGTATTTTCTGAGGTTCCTTGTTTTCGGAGCTTGAGGCATTTCTCTCCCAGACTCTGATTGTTGGGGAAAAGAAAACTGCTACACCGGATGAACAAATCCCGCGGCCCGGGTACACTTGCAACGAGAGTCATGAAAAAACACCCGTCGTACTTCTTACGCTTTTGGGTTAAGGAGCACCTGTCATTCAGAAATCATTTCTGACAAAAAGCCACTTCTGTCGTACACGGGTCTTGTATTTCAACCTTGGGGCTTTGTTTAGGCAGAAAACGGCATGTCGACGTTTTCGCCAACGCTGGCAGAGGATCACAGCCCAGAGCAAACACGTGATCATGTATAGCCCCCCCTCGGGTATATCATAGAATGACGAATACCTGTTGAAAGAATAGTCTAAGGCTATAAATACCACCGACGACAGTACTTTGCCACGTAGCGTATCCCCTATACACGTGGACTCTTCACATTGAGGTGTGATCTGCGTCCGCCCATCATCACCGAGCACAACCACTCAGTGTTCGTGCCGGTGCCTCGTAAAGCGACGAGCTCCGTGGTCACAAACCAGCAAACCACGAAATAGAGACATACACATTGTCAACACAGCGAGGTGATTTTTCCGTGCCATGCCAACGGCAACAAACACTCGGGCAAAACCAAATATCGATATGCAAACCAGCGCACCAGACTGCCGCAGTAAACAAGAACAAAAAACTGGGCAAGAAAGAGATCAGGGCTGGGGATTCCCGTTTTTTAGTTCCGGCACCTGCTACGATAGAGGTATACTTTTTTTGTCAAAAATGACTTCTGAATGACGGAGCCCCTTAACCTACTAAAACTATCGTCGTACATAAAATATACTCCCGGAGTATATTTTTTCACTTCAAACTTCCAAAAACAAGAGTCGTAAGAGGTCATAACCACCATCTAGAAAGCTAATGCTGGCCAGACTGACTTGTATGTGGTCCGCAGACTCATTGGTAATTTTTGAAGGGGATCCTTTACCGTCTTTGTCCCACAAATCGTCCTCCAGATAAAAGATTGGATATACTTGACTTTGTAGAATTTTTCAGCTGTTTTTTTGTGTTTTTGTGCTCTTTTTTTAAAAAAAATCACGAGAGGGCGTCGACCCACCCTAACACTGAGCCGGCCGCCCCGGTGGCGTATCAGGTTATCCTCGAGACTGGTATATAGATCAGTTTCGTAAGTTCGAACCCCTCCAAGTGACACTCGTATACTTTCGTGGGGACTTTTTCTTGTTCGCAAATTAACTTGCGGAAATCGCGAGATCGTGAGTTGGCAACACTCGACGAAAATCGACGAGCAGTGGGATTGCTGAACAATATGCGCGATAGAAATTGAAGGCGAGAACCGGGGGGGAGAAGGGGCGACACATGTGCCCACGGCTTGTCCACAAGCTGCACAGAAGAAGTGTGCAAGAAAACAAATAGCTAACCCTAGCTCAAACCGTAACCAACTCCAACCCTAACGCAGCCAAGAGCTCCGAACCGAGCGAGGCTCCGCTACGCGTTTTTGAAAAACTGGTGAAAAAAAATTGCGGACCATAAATGACATCAACATATATTTGTTACTTTGTCTCGTATGATTTGTGGGGTGAGAACATCGCAAAGGCTACCGCTGCTGCGAATGTCCGCTCGAAACTCTCAAAGACGTGGTTGCACGACGGAATATCGCTGTCGAATTGGATTATAGACACATACCAGTGGTACCAGCTACGCTTTCGTGGACTCGAACCACGCGTTTTGCAGGTAGCAGGCAGGCGGTATTGGGGATGCGATACATCTCTTCTTCCATCTCAGGAGAGGCAATATATGGGGGAAACATTGTTCTGGTGTACATGGAGGCGAAACAGGGCCGTGAAGAAGGCCAGTACCTCCCTAAACAAAGCCGACACCGATCTTATGTAGGCTCCGGTTTCTTATGGTCTGGTGGTTCCAAGCCTCCCTCTTTCCGGGATTTTGCTGTTTGTTTGAGCCGAATTTAGCCGCCGTATTTCGATTGAAGGGCAATTTTTCCTGGCCGCCTTTTACTTCCTCTGTATAATAGCACAGGACACGCGAAACGCGACAAGGCCATATGAAAAGAAGGCTGATATTTTGGTGGAATCTGATAGAACCGGGAGCCGCTATCCTTGAAATAATTATGATACAGTTGATACCTTCGCCTGAAATAGAAACCTCTAGCCTGGGGCGGCGTTCAATATTTTCATCAGGTGTCCTACTCTGCTGTATACGGGCTCCTCTTAACACCGCGGCGTCATACCGATTTGCCATTTTCGTTGCATCATCGGGATCTTGCCAATCGCTTACTCGAGGAATCTGGATTGTGGATCCAAGCCTAAGGGCTTGGCTGACACACG
>CALKLP010000219.1 GCA_937991965.1 uncultured Verrucomicrobiales bacterium | reverse complement strand
CATCCCCAAGAATCTGGGAGCGCTTAGTTTGCTGCGAGATCTTCGGCTCCAAGGCAACTATATCAAAGGTGAGGAAACTGAAACGAGTTGTACGAAATTGTTTGTCTTTCGATTGCACGAATCCCGCCGATGCATCGGCGGGATTCATGCATATCAGGTCTTCCGAAGTCGAAAAAAAGTTCCTGGACTCACCGTCGAAATTTTGTTGGATAGACTGGGGTTCTCCAAAGCGCGCAGATTCCCTAGCTGCGGTGGGAGTTGTCCTGTAGATAATGCAGCAAGTCAAAAGAACAAACCAAGGACAATGTGGAATTTCGAACGGTTCTTGATGATGTTCTTGATGTTCGATCTCCGGAGATGCTGTCCCGCCCACTCCGTGGATCTAGAAATATTTTAGATGTAGCAAACGGGCCAACTTTCTTTTCCATTCCCCAATGCTATTCAGGTTTAATCCCGTCGTGGCTAGGAGAGCTCAAGAACCTGCAGAATCTCAGTCTAGAAAATAACTGGCTCATAGGTGAGTATCTATGGCAGATTTGACTGCATCGTGTTGAAGGATTTTTTCTCGCCCTGATTCCACCGATGAATCCCGCGTACGTCAATGGCAGATTTGAGTGCATCATCGTGAGCGAACACGTTTAATCCGCCCGATTCCACGGATCATCGGCGAGATTCATCCTGGAATTTGTACAAATGAATCACCAGTTAGTTGATTCTTGTTAAGCGGTGCGTCAATGTCTGGGTTAGGTCAACCTGTGGTTTCTCCCCGCCCAAACTTCTTGGATGAATCCCGTGTAAAGCATCCGCGGGACTCGTCCTGAAATTTGAGCACAAATACCTCACCAGTGAGCTGGTTATGCCCAAGGTAGAGTTGCTCCAGTTCTGCAAGGTTTTCCAGCTCCGGCGGGATGGGCCCTGCAATAAAAATGTGCAAGCATTAATCAAGCGAGGAATTTAGCGGGGGAAAACATAAAAACTACCCGACTTTCACGAAAGCACCTACCCACCCACGTAGTGGGCGGGACACATGTTCTGGAAAGTCGGGGGAGAAATATTTTTCTTCCCGCCTTATTATTTTCTCTTCCGTCATCAGGTCTCATCCCGCCGAAGCTGGGAAAGCTCACGGCACTGGAGTCGATCTCCTTCTGGGGTAATCACCTTACGGGTGGGTAAATATGTTTTAGTTTCAAGATGAACCCCGCCGATACGTAGGCGAGTACGAAATTTCACAACTCGCCGAACATCTTTTGCGCTACCTAATTTCCCTTGCCATGTCTTTTGTGCAGGACCCATTCCGAAGGAGCTGGTGGCGCTGAGTAGGCCGGAACAACGCTGTCGAATTGAAAAATGGAGCACAGGTGAGGAACCGAAAAGGGGTCGATCTGGATTCAACAAGATGAATCCCGCGCACGAGTACGTGTTCTGGAAACCAACCGAATTTTGATTATATTTCCTGCTATTTCGTGTTTCCTTCTTTCGCTTTCAGGCCCCGTTTCCCCGGAGCTGGGAACCCCCAGATCGCTGTGGAACCTGTGGCTCAACGACCACAAGCTAACAGGTGCAAATATGCCGATTCGTTTTTGGGCGATCGTCTAAGATGATTCTCGAACTGGCTGCATACATGAATCCCGCGTACGCGCGCTCGGGATTCATGCATGTTTCTACAGAAGTCGAAATTGTACGGTTCCCAGTACTCACCTGAGAGCTGGTTAGCGAACAAATCAAGGCGCGTCAGGTTCGTGAGGGCTCCCAGATTCTTGGGTATGGATCCTGTTCAATATAGCAAATACGGCAAAGAAGAGGAACGGATTTACTCCACTGATTTCTCCAGAAGTTTTCTAGAACACCTACTCACCCACTGCATCAAGGGGATTTTGTTGGAACTTCAACATATTAACTCACCTGTTAGCTGGTTTCTCTAGAGGGAGAGCGACTCCAGTAGCGAGCTTTCCCAGCTCCGGCGGGTTGGGACCTGCAGAGGAATAATTCGTCGGAAAATTTATTTATCCCCGACTTTCTAGAATGTGTCCCGCCCGCCCACTACGTCGGCGGGATTCATGAAATATGTAAATGTGTTTCCAATTTCATCGTTTAACAGAACACGGAAATACAACGCCTTGCTCAATCTCCTGGACTCACCATCTATCTTCTTCCGTCTGAAGTTGAGGTGGCCCGAGGCGCGTAGACTTTCTAGCTGCTGTGGAATGTGTCCTATGGAGAGGCAAGTCATGAGCAAGGCATATTGTTGGCATTCCGGAGAAACACGTTCTCTCAGAGGACCTCAGCTTCGAGAGATTCTTCTAGCTCTTCCGAGAGTTGGTTGAGAGTAGCTGGTCACACGGAAGCTCCGCATGTTTTTGACGCCGAAACCCATCCCATCGCATATGATACGTTACTTTAAGCAAAGTATCCAAATCTAGGCTTCGCCGTTTCTCTCTTTGTTGAGTATGACCGGTGAGGTGTAGACGTGTCTCACCGGTCCTACGGTGCGTGGTCTTGCTTGTCCGCATGTGATTCCACACAAAACCGCCTCGATCTTCACCGAACCAGCGTGACCATACACGAGCGCCATTATACAGACGTGCTGGCGCCCTGACAGGAGTTTGAGTTAGCTGGTTTAGGTGCGACGAGCTTGTATGTGTCAACCTATGTGTGGACCTAGCTCTGTCTCTCCCCAGCAACATCGGCGCTCATAATATCTCCAGCCCCGCGGCGCAACAGCGGCAGGGAGAAAAAAACTTCAAATACTCGTTTCAATCGAGATACGAACATGTACGAAACACAATGTGCACGAAGTTGCAGTTCTAGTCATCGCCAACTCAGATAAACCCACAAGGTTGAGTGATGGGGTATGCATTGACAACATCGGTGCCAAAGTGAAAGGGGTGCCGTTATATATGCAGCTTTCCCAAACCCACAGATGCGAACCTGCTCCAACTTCCCGATCTGGTCCACACGATAAGTATGAAGTATATTTTCGCGGAATGTATTAGCATGCGGAATACTAGGTGCCGACGCGTCTCTACAATGTACGTAGTACATGGGCAGGCCTGAGCCTTGTGACTACTACTTGTGCAAATACGACCCTATCGTTGTTGTTGTTGTTGTTGTTGTTGTTGTTGTGGGATCATGGGCGTGCGACG
>CALKLP010000218.1 GCA_937991965.1 uncultured Verrucomicrobiales bacterium | reverse complement strand
GTATAACCGGTGAGGGGGAGGGCAGGGTTTTTAAGGGGGTGGGAACCTGGGTTTGATCAAGAGGCAGAGGAGCGCTGGGGGGGGGGGAAGGAGGGGGCGGGGGCGGGGGACGATTTGAACATGAAGATGATATAAATGGACCGGAGCTACCTTCTGGATGGCTCGAAAAAGGTGAAGAGGTGGTATGACCTGTGTCTGGTATGTTTGTTATTCTGACATTGGGGAGGGGGGTTGTTGTGTGCGTGTGTGAATGAGGGGTGATTTTTGTTCGGGCGGCGGCGAGGGGTGTGTAATGGTGCCGGACAAACCACTCCGAGATGTATAAAAAAATAAAATAAAGACTTGGCAAACAGTGTACCTGTAGCTATTATATAAGCATATATATGATCATTCTTTTTTTCGGGGATTCGGTCAGGAGTTTTTTTCCGTCTCGGCCCCAGTATGCAGTTCGCGGAACTGGAATTCTCGGTCAAATAGGTTCGTTCGAGCGCCGTCTTCTAGGGGCGGCTCCAACGCCCTTCGCCCTGCCGTATCCGTTCCGCTCCTCGACGTGAACGTGGATGGATGCTGAGCGAGACAAAAGAGAAGTTGCAAAAATATTGTATTTTGAGGAGGTGATCTTACGACTTCGGATGTATCCTAACGTCTGCAGCGTCTTGATAATTTCCAAAATTATCATCATTTCCAAACGGTAGGTAGTTGCTACAGTTTGAATTTTGCTGCGGCATACTCTCGAGCGTTCGTTTTGCTTGACGTCTGCAGGGCTTGAACGAATGAAACACGTAAAAGTCTTCGGGGGGCGCCTCCAACGCGTACACGTCTTCGGGGGGCGGCTTCAACGCCCCCCGCCCTTCCTTATCCGTTGGGCACCTCGACGTGGAGGCGGATGGATGCTGAGCGATACAAGGGAGAAGTTGGAAACCATTGTATTGTGAGGACGTAATTATGCGACTTCAGTTGTATCTCAACGTCTGCAGCGTCGGGATAATTTTCAAAATTGGCATAATTTCCAAACGGTAGGTAGTTGCTAAAGTTTTGAATTTTGCTGCGGTATACTCTCGAGCGTTTGTTTTGTTAGACGTCTGCAGAGCTTGAACGAATGAAACACATAAAAGTCTTCGGGGGGCGCCTCCAACGCGTAAAAGTGTTCGGGGTGCGGCTCCAACGCCCCCCGCCCTTCCTTATCCGTTGGGCACCTCGACGTGGAGGCGGATGGATGCTGAGCGATACAAGGGAGAAGTTGAAAAACCATTGTATTTTGAGGAGGTAATTATGCGACTTCAGTTGTATCTTAACGTCTGCAGCGTCGGGATAATTTTCAAAATTGGCATCATTTCCAAACGGTAGGTAATTGCTCAAGTTTTGAATTTTTTGCTGCGGTATACTCTCGAGCGTTTGTTTTGTTTGACGTCTGCAGGGCTTGAGCGCGTGTTACAATACCAGTAGTAGATTGCTCCAACTCGTCTTTTTAGTTCGTTTTGCTTGACGTCTGCAGGGCTTGAAGGAATGAAACACGTAAAATGTCTTCGGGGGGCGACTCCAACGTGTAAACGTTTTCGGGGGGCGGCTCCAACGTCCCTCGCCCATCCTTGTTCGTTGCGCACCTCGGCGTGAACTCGGATGGATGCTGAGCGAGACAAGGGAGAAGTTGCAAAAAAATCTTATTTTGAGGAGATAATTATGCGACCTCGGTTGTAAGTTAACGTCTGCAGAGTCTGCATAATTTTCAAAATTGGCATCATTTCCAAACGGTAGGTAGTTGCTATAGTTTTGAATTTCGCGGTGTTATACTCTCAAGCGTTTGTTTTGTTTGACGTCTGCAGAGCTTGAGCGCGTGTTACAATACCAGTAGTGGATCGCTCTAATTTATCTTTTTGTTTTTATATTATTGCGTTTGGTGCTGTTGAGGTGTTGCTCATTTTGACCGTACTTGGTCTGCACGTTAACCTGATAGATGCTCGAAATCGTTTTTTCGCGCGACCTTATCACATGCGCAAACAACGTCTGTAGGAGGAGTTGTGAAGAATGTGATTAATTTCAGGTGAACACGCACATGAAATAATAATATCTGACAAAATATTTACTTGGTACGCGCCAACAACAACGTACAACAAGGATGGACGACCTAAAAAGAAAAATAAATAAATAACGTGCAACAACGATGGACAACCTGAAAAGAAAAATAAATAAATAACGCGTGAGCGATGACGTGCTTTCCGTACACGTGTATACTACGACATCTGGAAAAAGGTTCCTTGCGGCCGGGAACGAAGGCGGGGATACAACTTTATTCAGGAAGCAAAATTCTAGACGGACACCCTTCATAAAAAAAAACAATCCCTAGATAACGTGCATGATGCAAATGACCAACGGAATTGCGACCGCGTAAAGAATTGCCAGCTTAGTTAGTAGCCCTTGACTCAATAGACCAAGGTTTTTTTGCGCGACCTATTATGCAAGGAACTAGATAAATTTCAGTTGTTTTGCTTGACGTCTGCAGGGCTTGATCGAATAAAACACAGGAAATTGCGAGAAGTTGTGACGAATGCCATGCAAGAAGATTAGAAAGCCCGAAAGACGAACATGATACGTTCAGAAAAACGCATGTTATACCCGTAGTAGATCGCTCTCATTCGTCTTTTTATATGATTGCGTTGGGTGCTGTTGAAATGTTTCTCATTTTGAGTGTGCTTGGTCTGCAGGTCAACCTGATATACATAGGATCAAAACCGTTATTTTCGCGACCTTATTACGCAAACAACGTCTGCAGGAGGAGTATGCGATTCTCGGAACTGGAAATCTCCGTCAAATAGCTTCGTTCGCGCGCCGGCTTCGGGGGGCGGCTCCAACGCCCCTCGCCCTGCCGTATCCGTCCCGAACATCGACGTGACTCGGATAAACGCTGAGCGAGACAAGCGAAAAGTGCGTTTTTTTCTTGTATTTTGGGCGGTATACGCCCGAGCTATTCTTGGATCTTGGCATATGTAGTCGATAGCTTGAACGAATAAACAAGAGAACATTTCCAAATTAGCGTCATTTTCAAACTGGCATCTAAATTTCTTCCCGACGATGCTTTTTGCATGGCCGCCTCCAAGCGCTTGCCCTATCGTAGCTTTTTCTGCCTTGTGTCGTTTCTTTTCGGCTCAGTGGGTATAGTGCTATATAACCAAAGAAGAATGTGTCGTGAGTACGATTCTCACCGAAATCATGTTTTGGTATTCAGGAGCGTGCGCGCTGGAGACGTCATGAATGGTTATGGTAGTTGCTTGTGTTCTCCTGAGTACTACTAGCTGTAGTACGTGGATAGGGGATAGCTCCGGAGATCGCTCTCACCGAGTCGGTGAGAATTAATTAACGAG
>CALKLP010000217.1 GCA_937991965.1 uncultured Verrucomicrobiales bacterium | reverse complement strand
AACGGCGTATTTGCCGGATCCGCTCACTCGAGGACACGGGATGGTCAATCTCTCTATCGTTCCCGGTTGCATTTTAAAAATGTGGATACACCGGTCTGGGCCTTCTTCCGTCCCGTTCAGCGTTCTCGCATAAATTATAACATCTCCAGTCTTCGAGCCAGAATTAGAAATGTCGAGTGTGATTTTATTGTCGTGATTAAGAATATTCGTTTTTTTTATGTCGGAAGCTGAGTTTGATTCAGAACCCGAAAAGAAGAATATGGCAACGCCAATAGCAATCGCACCTCCGACATACTGCATTATCGTGTCCCCAATGCTATTTTGGGGGGGGCTAGGGCTTTGCGCCAATTTGCTGACGATAGAATTGAATTCAGTTTCGGAAATTTCTCCTTTGGCAAATCGTTCTTCCGCGATTTCACGTGCAGATGGCATTAAAATCTCCGTAGATAGTGAACACTTTTCTATGGAAGTGTTCACCTTTGTTTACGTTTGTGGCGACGTGTCGCCATCCCTAGCTAAACAATCCCGCAAAAACGTGCGCTTGTCAAAACCCAGATAGGGTGTCAAGGTGAACAGATGACTAGAGAACTGTTCACTATCGCTGGAAAACGTAAGTATTTGACCCTCGACGAGCAAGAGAGATTCATCGCCGCCGCCAACAAACTCGAACGCGCTGAAGTACGTACCTTTGCGCTCACGCTCGCCTATTCAGGCTGTCGAATTTCCGAAGCCTTAGAGCTCACTCTTGAGCACGTGGATTTGTCCGCCAAGTCGCTGCGGCTACGGACTCTGAAACAACGCAATCAGACCACCTACCGATCTGTCCCACTTCCAGACCATCACCTGGACGCACTGGAATTGGTGCACCGCATCCGAAAGCAGCAGAAAACCAAGCACGGCGGCAAAGCCAAGCTGTGGTCTTGGGGTCGAACCCAAGCGACCAAACACATCTGGGCGGTGATGCAGGCGGCAGGTATCGAGGGCGACCACGCGAGCCCCAAGGGCTTGCGGCATGGCTTCGGTGTCAGGCTTGCTCAGAAAACGCGCAACCCACGTCTCGTGCAAAAGTTGCTCGGGCATAAGAGCCTAGAGACAACGGCGATCTATATGGATTTAGTGGGGGAGGAAGAACGCGCCGAGGTTGTGGGGGCGTGGTGAAAGCTGGGACAAGGGTGTAATCGATATCGCCTTCTTAAGTCTGCGATCTAAAGCGAGCAAGAATGATTTTCTTCAGATACAGACGCCAGCACAGCCGTTCGCGATACTTCAATGTCTCAGAAATTTATGGAGTTATCGAGAAAATGACATCGTTTTCCAATGAGTCACCCACCGCCTATTGTGAGGACCGAACCCGACATCAATTAGCTGACGATAAGGAAGTAGGGATATGGATGAGTCGTTGGCCCTTCATGGAAAAGATCCTGAATAGGTCGCTAGAAATGAAGCATATCTACCGTGAGATTTGTGATCGATTTGGGTATCCCCCGCAGAGAGGGGGGAATCCAGCGGTGTTGCTGATTTTGGAGGCTATCTGGGATTCAGGAAAACTCTTCACCCGAGAAGAAATATCAAAAAAACGTGAGGTACGAAAAGAGCTTTTTACGTTGAGAGATGAAATTATCTCCTTATCAGGCAAGCTCTCAAACTCGATGGCACGCCAGCGTGAACTGTTGGAGTGTGAGGATTTTGATCCAGGTGGATACGCAAGCCTTATCGATTTGGTGGTGCTAGCTGGGAAGAATAATGGGCTCTTTGATAATCATGTGAGGGAAGAGCTACAGGGGCTAGACAGAGAATTTGACCTGAAATATTGGCCTAGTCCCGAACAGCTGGTTGATGCAATTGGTGTGTTTGAAGAATCGAGACCTTCGCCGGTTCAGGGATATATCCCTGAATCTGTGATAGATGGTAGGAGCAATGATTTTAAGGATTTCGTATTGTCTTTCGATGCTGATCTAGATGAAACACATCAGATTCCATGCGATTTTAGGTTCAGCGATAATGCTGTTGCTTCTTTAGCCAACGTAGTTTTGGACTTGCCGGACAACAAAGTTGTAACGAATGATAATGTTAGAGTGATTAGGCAAAGACGCAAAGATGGCGCCTATAGCTGAGTAGTCATTTTCATATGAAAGGTGAACACTCTACCAAAGTGTTCACCTGAAAGAACGAGCGATCATAGTAAGAACCTTGCTGGCGCACCGAGGCTTAATCACGCTCTTCATGGTCTCGATCCTCATCTGTACCTTGTGTTCTGCGGCGTACACGAGCGGCGAATTCTCTATACCCTATCTCACGGGATCCATACGCTAAGGTTAGATCTGCAAACTCCAGATTACGTTCTCGCATTTCGCTCAGTACGCTTGGGAGGTTTTTGTGCAGGAATTTATCTAGTCGAGCATCTGACTGATTGCCTTGTAAAATGTCGTGGTATCCGAATAATTCCTTATCTTTGAGGCTGTCCACCAAATCAGTATCTGCTGATGGATATCGTTGTCGATAAGTTTGGTGAACAATCACGCCGCAACTATTCATGAGCTTAAAGGTGACGAAAGGAATCCTTCGGCCAATCAATATAGGTACGATATTCAGTTGGCCGCACTTAAACAGCAAGTCTTTGATTGCGTCACTATCTGGGTAAATCCATGGCCGTGTGTTTTTCACTTCTATCCCGCCAGTGATGCCGTTACCTGTCACGATAAAATCTAGATTTTTCTCACCACCAATCGCTCTGCCAGAAATAGAGTTCGGAGGCTCTCGTTTCGTATATAACTTCGAATCAGGGATCTCATCAATCCCTTCATAATACCCAAAAAAAGTAAGGGCATCTTGCTTAGAGAGGGATCGAAATACGGCTATTTCAAGAGCTTGGCCAACACGTTTTCTAAGGTTGCCACTGTTAATCTGTTCCTCGATCGAACAGAGTTGAGCCCGTTTCTGTTCAATGAACCGAGTATCTGTAGAGCTCAAAAAGTACCACAGAGTTGTGTTTTCTTTGATCGACCGAATTACCCCCTTTTCCTCAAGTCTTTTCTTCGCTGAAGTCAGCACATGGGGATCAATGCGTTGCCCATAAGGACCCGCATCCGATATTTTCTGTTCGAGAGTCCTAGCATTAGCTACCGTGAGTTTTCGAAGGATACTGCGCAGCCGTTTTTCCGCGAGCGCATCCCGCTCCGCTTTCGAAAGTTTTGCCCCATCCAGAAGGCCGCCCATGATGGGATGTATTTATATATATTTAGCAGTATGGCTAGGCCGTATCTCATTCCCGCAACCATCTCGTTTTTGGTAAGCGCACTCTCTATCCAGAGAAGGCAGTGATAGAGCCTCGGGCAGATGGCAATTGATATGGATCACCACTCTGGCTGAGCACTCAGAATTTCGGTTCTCTAGTTGAGGCTACAGCACACCTTACATCAGACGAAATCAATGTCAACTCTTTGTTTTTATTGAATATTTTCATAATTCAGCGCATGGCTTAACTTATTTTGTCACAAACGCAATGGGGAGTCAGGGGCCTGCCGGTTCTGGCGTCGGTTCGTAATACGTGTAGTAGGTACTCACTTGGGTTCCAGAACAAAAGCGGGTCAATTTTTCTGTTCAGTTAGCTTAAGCTCATGAAACCATTGGCATTGTCGACGCCACTTTTATTCTGAGCGTATTTTCTTCCTTTTAGCCGATTCGTGCCGCTCCTTGACCTCAACGCCCACGTAACGATCGGTGATCGCACTGGAGCTGTGTCCAGCGTCATCTCGAACGTGTTCACCTTGGCCTTAATCTTGCTATTTCCTCAATAGTTTTCAAAAGGGGATACTCATGACAACAATCCAACCCGCAGGATTCCACCTGATCAAACTCGCACTCGCTGTCAGCGTGGCGCTCAGCGTTGCCGCATGTGACACAGGTTCATCAAGCTCCGCGTCA
>CALKLP010000216.1 GCA_937991965.1 uncultured Verrucomicrobiales bacterium | reverse complement strand
GGAGTAATGGACGCGCCTTCTGTTGGTATCGCCATGCGCGGCATCCAGGCTGTTCGGGAGGAATTTGGGTATCCTGCAGGATGCGCATTTTCGAACTGCTTCTCGCAATGGACTGGATTGTCTTCACTTGGCCTGCATTACGTCAATCTATCTCTCGCGACCGCCATGGTCTGTTGCAGAATGGTGGGCGGTGATTTCCTTCATTACGGAATCATCGAAAAGAGCCGCGCTATGGCACATGCATTAGGATCAGCAGAGTTATTTTTAGGCTTTGCCGCGATGGAGCTTGACGAGCATAGACTGCCGGAGGGTCATTCGCTCCTTAAGATGTTTAAGTTGGCGGAAAATTCATGAGCGAAGTCAGGCGTCGTCTTGCTCAAATGATGCAGGATAGTATCCCGATCGACATTGGTACGACTTCACTTACCGCTTTCGCTCGAGCTGCATTACCATCGCGAACTGCATCCGTCATTTCTCACCCAATATTCGAAACGCTTCCTCTTTCAGCAGCTGATGTCACTTGCGCAGGTTCGAATTTCCAGCGTGTAGGTTTTGTCTGGCCGCATGCAAATGATCGGGCAAAAGATATCATTGATTCTTACGGTGTACGCTGGCTTGAAACCGATGGAAGCCTCGCACCTTATTCTCACCCGTTAGAAAGTGCTGAATGGGAATCCTTGAATAGTCACCCTCGCCCAAAACTGCCTACCCAGATTCAATTTCCAGATACCAAATCGGATGCACCTACGATTCTTGATTCTCCTTGCTCTGGCCTTCTTGACACTTGTTTTATGTTGCGAAGCGGATGGCAATTTATGATGGACCTGACAGAAAACTTTCGAATTGCCAATGCACTTCTAGACTGGTCACTGGAAACAATATCTGATGCATATATAGCGGCTCTTGAGGCTCTTCCTAAACAACCCGATATCGTAGTTTATGCGGATGACCTCGGGTTTCAATCAGGAATGTATCTTTCAGATCTGGATTTTCGAACATTCATTTTCCCCAGACTCCAAGTGCTGTTCGCTAGAATTCACAAACAAACAGGATCGCTTATCTGTTTTCATTCATGCGGTGCGATCTCTTCAATTGTCGACGATATCGTAGCGCTAGATGTAGACATGCTCAATCTTGATTTCTACGCGAAGAACGTTCTCTTTAAGGACATTCGCCGGAAGATCCCAAGCGATATGATTTTGCACACACCTGTTAATGTGGTCGCCCTTGGCCAGTCAATCGCTTCCGGCAACCGCGCTTCACTTGCTCTGCTTACGGTCGATATTGCGGCTTCGACACCTTGCATTGGTGGTCCAATCGACATTCTTTCGACTTGGAGTGAATCTGTCGATGCCATACGCGGTTCGGCATTTATCCGTTCACTATCCAATGACGACATTAAACAAATCAATCAATTCGGCCCCGTTAAATCGATCATCGAAAAAGCTTCTAAAGAGGCCTGTGATTTTGATGTGCCTGTTTTTCCGGGAGGCGATATTCCATTCGGAGAATTGTCTATCTCCGATTAAACCGAGTTGTTCCATTTTTCGAAACTGTCAAATGGAACAACTCTAAACTTAAGCCCACTGAGGAAGGCCTACTATGAACAAGCAAATGACAAGCCGCGAAAGAGTATTCGCCGCAGTGACAATGAGCGAGGTGCCCGATCAAATGCCAGTGGTTCCATTGATGATGACACGCGGGATACGAGAAGGTGGAGTGCGCGTGGATAAGGTTCTCCTTGATGGCGTAGCGCAGGCGCACGCGAAGAAGAAGGCGCTCGATAAATTCGGTGGTGATTGCATCATCCCGGGTACCGATCTTTTCACGCCAGTCGAATGCGTTGATGGCTGCGAGCTAGACTATCTTCCCTACGCTCAGCCATCTCTGGTAACACATCCGACACCAACAAAAGATGCGTTCTATCGGTTCAAAGAGAAGTATGAGAAAGAAGGTTTCCAGCCTTCCAAGCGGGTATTGGCAATTCAAGATGAGGCGCGTGAATACGTGAAGATGGGTCTGAGAGACACTCATGCAATCCCGACACCAGTCGGCGGGCCAATTACCACGGCTCAGTTGATGACGGGTTCTTCAGAATTTCTGGGATTTCTTTCTAACGACCCTGAATATGCACACGAGGTGACTGAGCTAGCGCTTGATGTCGTTAAGAATGTCTGTCGTATGATGTTTGAAGCCGGTATCGATGTTTGCAATATTCTCGATCCTTTCAACTCATCGGATATCCTACCGCCTGAGTTGTATCGCGAACACGGCCTTCCGTACCAGAAACGCCTGTTTGATTATATTCACAACGATCTTAAGGGCATCGGATTCACCCACACCTGCACTTTCACTCAACCAATCTGGCGCGACATTGCGTCGAATGGCAGTATGAACTTCAACGGCGACATGTATCCGGGCATGGACAAGGCGAAGCAGGCTATTGGGGGGCAAATTTCGTTAATGGGTACTCTCTCGCCATACTCAACGCTTATGCATGGCTCGACCGAAGATGTACGTAACGAGGTTAAGAAGCTTGCAGCAGAGGTTGGTTATAACGGTGGTGCAATCGTGATGCCGGGCTGCGACATCGATTGGAACATCCCGGAAGAAAATCTGCACGCGATGATCCAGCAGTGTGCCGAGATCAAGTATCCGATGGATATTGCAGCACTTGGCGACTTGTCTAATGTCTATCTGGCTGGTCATCCAATGCATCCAGGTAAGCGCTCATCGTCAGCTGCCGGCGACCAAAAGATCGCCGAAGTTAAGACTCACGTCGATAATTTGAGCCCAGTCGAAGAAGTGAACCACTACTTAGTCGAAGCCATTATGGAATACGACGGAGCCAAGGCGATCGAATGGACTGAGAAGGGCCTAGAGCTTGGTATGACTCCGCAGGAAATCGTTTTTGACGGACTTTCGCTTGGTATGAAAATCGTAGGTGACATGTATGAGCGGAATGAACGTTTCGTAACAGACATGTTGAAAGCCGCTAAAACAATGGACAAAGCTATGCCCATTCTTTCTCCGCTTCTAGAAGCCTCTGGTGGCGATGGTGGCCCTACCGGCACTGTTGTCATGGGTTTAGTTCGGGGTAACACACAGGACATTGGCAAGAACCTAGTATGCCTGATGCTGAAGGCGAACGGATTCAATGTCATAGATCTCGGCAAAAATGTGAAGCCCGAGCAATTTATCAAGGCGGCGGAAGAGAATGATGCAGTAGCCATCGGCATGTCGGTGATGACTAACTCGTCCTCAGTTTATGTCGAGAAAACAAAGCAACTGCTCGATGAACAGGGGAAGGGTGACAAGTACCTAGTGATGCTTGGAGGCGCTGCCGCCAACATCGGCCTTGGACGGCAGTTCGGTATTGAATACGGCATTGACGCAAATGCCGCAGTCGAGCTGGTCATGAAACACGTAGAGAGTCGTGCCGCTGCTTGATATGTGCAGTTAGTGCTGTGTCCTGCGAAGGTAGGGCACAGCAATTAGAATTGGGGAGAAAACTATGCCTATTTACACTTTTCGTTGCGAACATTGCAACACTACCCGTGAGGCTATCTCAAGCTTTGCTACTGCAAACGAACTTGTGTTCATATGTGTGGCTTGTGGCGGAGATATGACCCGTGCGTCAGTCACATCGGTAAATATTATCGGTCCCGCGATAATCGCAAGGAAAGTCGAAAAGCAGCAAGAAGAGCGCGCCTATTTTGCAAAAGCATGTGGTCATAATTATGCCTGTCGTTGTGGAGTTAAGTTCTCCAAACCTAATCCTTTTAAACAAAGGATCCGCGCAGCGCATGGATTCAACGATGAAGAATGAGTGCCGAAGGGAATGCCCAAAGGTTTCTACTACCCACTCAAGGTAACTTCGCTTGGCGGCGTAATCGGATCGCCCAAAGAAATAACACAAATAGGAGGACGAATGTCCACTTACCCATTAAGAGTCGCGGAAAAATATACTGAAACAGAAGATGCGGTAAGCATTACTTTTGATATACCTCAGGACTTGAAAGGAGCTTTTAGCTATCTTCCAGGACAGTATCTGACAATAGAGACTGATAATGGCGAGGAAACTATCGCTCGCCAATATTCTCTGTCTTCCACTCCTGGTGTACATAATGTTCTGCGCATCACTGTAAAGAAAGTTGAAGGAGGTATAGTTTCCACGTGGTTAGTAGATCGAACCTCGAAGGGTGATGTATTAGAGACGCAGGTTCCACGTGGCCGATTCTTCAAAGAAATCGACCAACCCAGCCACGTCGTCTTGCTCGCCGCAGGGTCCGGAATCGCGCCGATTCTTTCCATTGTTCGTTGGTTGCTGGAAAACGAAGAAGATCACAAGGTGACGCTGGTCTATGGCAACCGGACGCCGGAGTCAGTGATACTAGCCACCGAAGTCGAAGAACTTGAAGGCAGGTATCCTGATCGTTGCTTTGTCGAACATATTATGAGCCGAGCTAACAGCGATTGGCTAGGAGCAACTGGTCGCATTGACAGAAGTTATATCCAGAAGAGATTTCCAGATTGGGATGACCGATCTAACGACCTCCCAACGATCTTTTATATGTGCGGTCCCGAAGGATTTATGGACGCAGCCGAAAGCACGTTTCAAGAATTTGGCATTCCCCTTAAACATATCCACCGCGAAAGTTTCGACATGATCCTTGAAGACGATGGTGAAGAGCCTGGACTTGAGGTTAATGGTACTGAATCTGTCGATGAAGTAGGTGAAACCACAAAAATTGTCGTCGTGGTTGGTGGCGAGGAATATGAAGCGTCCTGGAAAAAAGGAGAAGATATCCTTTCTGCCCTCCTTCGTGCTGAAGCAGATGTTCCGTTTTCCTGCCAGGAAGGGACTTGCTCTTCTTGTATTTCAAAGCTGACCGTGGGCCAGATAGAAGCTCGCCCGGGAGTCCTGCAGACGCTTCGCCAAGAAGATCTAGACGAGGGATTAACTCTTGCCTGCCTCTCTAAACCAAAAACTAAGAACATTCGCATCGATTTTGACGAGATATAGACATGACTGAGCAACTTATATTTGAGAACCTGAGACTGGTGGATGGCAATTCGACTTTAATCATCCCAACAGAGTCAGCGCCTTGTGTAATGCCCAACTTCAACCAAGTCAAATTAACTACCTCACACACGCCATGATGAACCGGCTGTGGATACCCCAAACCACAACCATCAATGGCTTGCTGAATGTGGGATCGTCTAAAGACAATTTTCAGGAACTGCATAAGTGGATCACTAAGCAGTTGAGCTCACGAACTAGCGACTCAACCTACGAAGATCTGCCTCACCTAGAACAGCTATTTCGTCGTGCTGTAAATCACTACCCCAGCTTTTAATTCACCAGTATGAAACTGGGCAATTCCAGCAA
>CALKLP010000215.1 GCA_937991965.1 uncultured Verrucomicrobiales bacterium | reverse complement strand
GAAGACATCCCTTTATATCACCTGAATGGTATTGTTTATTTGATGTTAGATGTGGTTGTAACGTGATCTTCAGGTGTGGTAAAGAACGTGTCACAGCTTTATAAATTGTTGTTGTATACATGAATTGCAAAATAGAAAGTACAACCATGTAGTTACCACTTTTTCTGACATCGCTAAATATATGAAAGAGACACATATCGCAAAATACAACAGGCGAGGTGATGTGGTCATTCAATGTCACCACCATTTTGCACGAGAGGGAGAAGTGCGAATCGTCAGTGATTTGAAAGCTACGCTTGGTGTACCCGCGCTCAAATACGATACTTCGTCAGTCATACTTCGTTTAGCATAGTTTAAGAGGCAATCATGCAGACGGTATGCACGAAATCCGCTACGTATCAGGTTGGTAGTGTGGTCTGCCGCAATTTTGACACACCTGCCTGAATTTCATTTTCACATTATTCTTGTCTCAAATGTACGATTTTACGCCCATGATTTCCACCGTGCCGATGTGGGGGTCTTAGGTTGCCCATTCTAAGACAGAGATACGTTTTACAAATACAACAAGCGAGGTGATGTGGACATGCAATGCCACCACTATTGAATACGAGGGTTACTTTAATTCGTTAGGCATATGCTACTGTGTTTGGCGTTCATTTAGACATCAGATAGGCTCAAAATACCCTGCGTAATAGGTTGGTAGTAGTGTGGTCTACCGCAATGTTAATATATCTGTCTGTACTTCCTTTTCACATTGTTATTATTTAGTGTGCGATTATACGCCCTAGTTTCTCCCCACTGTCGTCGAAGAAGTTTTGGTTCTGTAGATGTCACGTCCATGTCTGGTGCTCTTGTTCGTGGTGCTCATGAAAACATTCCCTGGCGTGTAGTAGATGATCGCTGAGTGGTGTTCCTTTCCTTTACATCAAGCCAGGTAGTTTATGCCAGCGCAACCGCTTGCTTGAAAACAACAACTACTGCTCACACACCTGATACAGAGGAGACGCAATCCGAAGATTGTTCAGCATACCGACGGTCAGAAACGGAGTTTTGCGCAGCGCACTTGATTTACGATATATATAACGTCTCCCTGACGTCGTGTGCTGTTATATCCACACAGGAGAATTGTGCTCCAAACTCAGATCGACCGATTTTTTGTTGCGATTGAAGGACGCGCTGCGGCGACATTACGATGAACCCAGCGCATTGATAAACATATGCACATATATGTTTTTTGTCGTCCTTTCGTCGTGTGATGCTATACGCACAGGAGAATTGTGCTCCAAAATCTAATGGACCGGCTTTTTGTTGCGGTTGAGAGACGCGCTGCGGCGACGGCGCAGGGCCTAGTCGGTGGCGGTGGAACGCCTCGGGATGGCGAAGACGACGGTATGGGATTCAAGATAGAGGTGGTCGGGGATAGCACCATGAGGGTAAGATGCGCTTTATCGAGCAAGGCATACAACGGCATTGGTATACCTCTTCCGTTTTAAGCTTATCAAGTAAGAGTGAGGAAGCTTTGTGGATTAGTGGTTGCGCCACATACATTTTCTGGCGCTCTTTGCTTCAAAACAGTCAGTGTTTCCGCGCTCGGGGGTGGAGCAGATTCCAAGAGTTTCTCGGCTCCAAACATGCGGAGCTCAACACCTCACCTCCGCAACATGACTTTAAGGACATTTGTTCGCGAAACCCGGCCAACCTTTATTTGCCCTATTCGGAACCCGACCACCCTTTCTTTGTACTAGTCGGAACCCGACCAGCTTCATATGCGCTAGTCCCTACACTAACTCTCACACGCGTGAACTCGGCACAGTAAAGCAATAGTTCTGCACGTGAGGAAGCTCGAACGGACACAAGTACCGTTTGGCTCAAAACGTGGAACTCCTAATATATTTATATATATATATATTTCACGCTTTTACTTTCCAGCTTCTGGAAAAGCCGTGGTCACAGGTGTCGTCTCTTCTCCTGCCCGGTTCTTGCCTTCAATTATTACCGCGAATAAGGTTCAGCAATCGTACTGCTCGTCTATTTTTCATCGAGTGTTGCTAACTGACGCTTTCGCGCTTTCCGCGAGTCGAATTGTGCACAAGAAAAAGTTCCAACAAGTTTATTCGAGTATGCTCTCGGCGGGGCTCGAACACACGAAACTGACCCATACCAGGCTCAAGGGTAACCTGATACGCCACCGGGGCGACCGATATTACATGGGATACCTTGAGAGCTCTATACCTTCACCATGAAAAGGTTGCATTTTTTGTTTTAAACTGAACGTGCGGCTTAGCGACTAGCCTACCATGATGGCTTAGGTACAACAGGGAACAGTATATCAAAATTTTACTGGCATTTGTGACGATGTTGGGTTGATAGTACGTTTTATCGCCCAAATCGAGCTACGACTATCGCAGCACGCGCCAGGTCTCTTTTGACGCAGGGTTTACCAACATGTTTTCCATGCTGCTCCTCACACCTCTTCCACAAACATACCACTGTGAATGGGTGGCAGTACAACCCGATGAACAAGCAATATCATTGCTTGACTGGGAATTGTCCTGGAAAAGACGCGTCGTACCATAGAAAATATTCAACGTATGCCGCTTTCTGGTTGGAATATTTTTCTGAATGACGAAGGACCCGAAATCGTTGGAATTTCAGCCTCTTTTTCCCCATTTTAATTCCATTTTATACCTACTGTACATGAGCCAAGAATTGCTCGCTAAATTTGGCATTTCTTCGGGTTCCCGAATCAAACCCTGGTAGAGGCTCTTAGAGCCCCTCGGGGAAGGAACCTCAACAAACAAAATAGTGCATTCGTCGAACTCACGGCTGACGTCATTGACATACTCTTCTACGATACTAACACCAACCATTATAGTGGAGAAAAACAAAATACATACATATATGTATTTTCTAAACAAACGAATTGGACCCCTCTCATTAAGAAACGTCTCACCCACATACTGTAGTATATTGCGAGTACCAACAACGCATCTTTCAAAGGTGAGTATTGACCCGAAATTCGTCGAGCTGACGGCTGACGTCCTAAATTGTTTTTTACAAAATTGTGCAACTCCACCTTAAAATGCGTCGAAACGAAATCAATCGGGGGTTGAACGCCCTGGGGTGCTTTTGCCGCTGGGGAAGCCACCACCCCCACCGCGCTACCCCTACTCTACCTGATTCAAGTGAATCGGTTACCGATTTTATAGAAAGACGCAATACAATGTTGCAGCCTGGGGCTTGTCCCAAACAATCACCGGCGACGCTAAAGAATTGCCGGCGATGCTCAAAAACGTTTGTTAATGTCTTCGCTCCAGTGAAAGATGACGTACCCGCACCCTAGCCCGCACAAATTGACAATCAGGAAGCGCTGAACCTAAAACACGATTCAAATGAAACGTGTGTACCGGAGGGGAGAAGGGGAGGCACCTGTGACTACGGCTCTTGTCCAAGTGGTCACTGATGAGGATAGAACCTCACACGAGTTGAGCTGGAGAATAAAAAAGATGAAAAACTAAAGAGCTCGCCTGCTATACAGTACACTCTCTGAGCTACCCCTCTTCCCGGCCCGTGCCATTGCGATTTTGTAGATGCAAGCCAACGTGCTATCGTGGGTCTTGTCCCAAAGAGTTTCCAGAGACGGCCGAAAGCAATGCTTCAACGCTTCTGTCAAAGAGAAATCGGATTTAGTGGATATTCGATGCGCTGGGGCAGACAAGGGTGTCGATGAGGATGGGAACGCGCCGGTGGGACAAAACTTCGTTCTCAGGCTCCAGTACACAAAGGTATGAAGAAGAAAATATCTTGTTTCGGACAAAGAAAGCGACAAGGAGTCGCCGTGGCCGCGCTTCTCCGGGGACTGTCGTTTAGGACACAGTTGTTGAAGTGGTACATTTTTGTGTCGCCCGCGCTTGAGGTTCCAGCGGTATTACGAGAGGACGAACGCCACAGCATGGGAGTTCTAAACCTAGAAGCCCATGGTTGGGGGGTGTTACTCAGTTTTCGCTAAAAACTGTGCTATGACCACTCGTACGTGTGACGCTGTACCTCACTGACAAGCATAATGGAGGTTTTAGCTTGGCACACCGTAGCTGACCATCTCACTGCGATGATTCATGCCCCGATCGCAAGAGTTAAAACAGCAAGACAGCTTGAGACCGCAGAGGAATAGAGGGGTCATTAGCTCGGGTGACCCCCAGCCACCACTGCAAAACAAGCAAGAGGCCTCACATACAGTATAATCCCAGCTACGGTCAAGGCGTTGGCCCAACAGCCCCATCCTCATCAGAGGAGTCGAGTTCCATGGCATTATACATAATCCATAATATTGTTCTTTTCGGAACAAGCAACGTCAGTACTGCTGTATGCAGTAGTATCCTTCCTGAATTGACGTGTGTCATGCATGTGGCGTCTATTCGGAATCACGAGGCCCTAAGGCTGTGGTGACCACCTACCAAGGGCCTACCCCATAGCGTTCAAGACATTAAAAGGCCGACCGGACGATGTACAATGCACACACGAAAAATGTGGGATGTTAATGTGGGATGTTCTGCAATTGCTACCGTTAATGTCTGACATCTTCGCGCTCGTCGCAAATGCATTCGTAACGCGGTCGAAACAGTTGTATCACATATCCCGACGCATTCTATGGAAGAGGTCCATTTCATGAGGTGAGGGTGCACCTTCTTTTTTCTAAGGCTGCTGATTCCAGGAGCTCTGACTTTTTCCACACACCAAACATTGACTTTGATATTGAGCAAAAACAAGTGCAACCCGATATGGACAATTCCATGGTTTGGAGGTTCAAAAAAGAAAAATAACAAAAAGTCGAGGAAATTATTTGAATTTTCACGATTTTCGGCTAAGAAACACCGTCATTCAGGAAACGTTTCTCACCGAAAGTGGCACGTGCTACGAAAGAGTGGGCCCTTTTCGTGTAGAAGGGTCTCGTTGGAAATACATGATAATTTTGTTTTTTGGCATGGTTTTCTCTCGTGTGTGTACCCAGGCCGCCATGTGATTTTTCATCTGGTATGATGGCAGTTTCGGTTTTTATCCAAATCCGTTTTTTGGGACATTCCTGAAGCTCTTAAAATTGAGGGACCTCAAAAAGATCGTGGTGTGCTTGTCTCTACCGTAGCACGAACTAGTCGTTTCGATCCAACGTATTCTAAGGCCGCTTCTGTGAGGACTTCATCTCCATCGCTCACCACAACAGCGCATCTGCATGTTTGGAACATACAACGCAAGTAAAACCCGACCAAACCAATCTGCTTATTCATTCATTACACGGTAGGGGGTTGTTGCGCTTCGGGCGAAAACGTTCCAGGCCCATTGAACTCCCCCAAAGGGCGGAACTAGCGGACCGGCAGGTAATGTCACAAATATATGCTGTCAGATTTTGTCCCCCTAAGAAACGGGTTTTATAGTGTCCGCGCATGGATTGATTCACATCACCCAGTTGACCCTGACCAGTTCGAACTACGTTGTAGTTGCAAGGGGAGTCGCCGACCTATAGGACACACACCCAGTAGTACGCGCGATCGGAGCATTACATAAAGCTTGCAAAGATGAAAAATTTGGACGAAATCTTCTTCGATCGACCTCACAGCTGGACTCATTCATTAAAATAAATATAACATAGTACGCTCCAGCTTTGAGATCGGAAGATTCTGTCGAAACTCATCTTTGCAAGGTGTGTGTGATACTCCGATCGCAGGAATTACGGGTTGTGTGTCATCATTATGGATATAGGTCGGCGACTCCTCTTGGAACTACAGTGTAGCTATCAGGGTCAACAGGGTGATGTTAGTCAGTCTGTGCGCGGAAACTATAAAACCCGTTTCTGAGGGGGACAAAATCTGACAGCTGTGGAAGGAAATGCAT
>CALKLP010000214.1 GCA_937991965.1 uncultured Verrucomicrobiales bacterium | reverse complement strand
GCCATGGCATCACGAATGTTGTCAATTTTGGCAACCGTATACCGGAACTGTCGGACACCATCATTGATCAAATCAAAGCCCTAGTGACAGAGCAGGCTGATGATGAAATCGTAGAATTCAAACCCGTCATCACCCCCGGTGATGAAGTAGAAATCTCTGAAGGCGCCTTCAAAGGAGTCGAGGGAGTTGTCATTGAGCCCATCTCGGCACAGGAGCGCGTCAAGGTTCTAATTGAACTGCTCGGACAGGAACAAGTTGTAGATATTGACCTCTACTCCCTCCTTCTTCCCAGACGCCCACAACCCGAGTGATCAACAACGACTGATTTCTTTTTCCACATTCCTTTTTGACAAGTGGCAATCCGTGCCTTAAGCGCTGTAACAACATGGCTAAATTCAAAGTTCTTGTCGCAGATAATATTTCTCAGATTGGGGTAGATCTCCTATCAAAAATCGAGGATCTCGATGTCGTATTCACCCCTAAAATGTCTCAGGATGAAGTGCTCCAAACCATTTCGGAATATGACGCCCTCATCGTTCGCTCCCGCACGCAGGTTGGTGCAGATGTCATTGCCGCAGGAACCAAGCTCAAGGTCATTGGCCGAGCTGGAGTAGGGGTAGACAACATCGATCGCGACGCAGCCAACTCTCACGGGGTGATCGTGATGAACACGCCCACGGGCAACACGATTTCAACCGCGGAACTCGCCTTCACTCTTATGCTGTCTGCTGCGCGTAACATCGGAGCTTCTCACAAATCGATTTTGGAAGGCCGCTGGGACCGCAAGCTTTATCAGGGAATTGAGATTTTCAACAAGCGTCTCGCCGTTATTGGGATGGGAAGAATCGGGGTTGAATTCACCAAGCGTGCACAAGCCTTCGGAATGAACGTGGTGGGCTATGATCCATTCCTTACTCAAGCTCGCGCCGATGAGCTAAAGATCGAACTCGCAGAATCACCAGACGCCGCCCTTACCGGTGCAGACTTTGTCACCCTCCATGTCCCATTGATCGATGCGACTAAAAACATCATTAACGCTGAACGCCTGAAACTCATGAACAAAGGCGCAATCATCGTGAACTGTGCTCGCGGAGGACTTGTTGATGAGCAAGCGCTTAGTGACGCGATCTCCTCAGGACATATTGCAGGTTGTGGACTAGATGTTTACACAGACGAGCCCCCAGCGGCTGAGCACAGCATCTTTACACACGACAAACATACAACCTTCACTCCACACCTCGGAGCATCAACAAATGAGGCTCAAGAAAACGTAGGGATCCAAGTAGCAGAGCAGATCCGCGACTACTTGATGACTGGTGAGATCCGTAATGCCATCAACATGCCTTCACTTGATGCCAAGGCTGCGGAAGAAATCGGACAATATCTCGACCTTGGTAATGCCCTCGGTACAATCTTGGCCCAACTCGGCCCAGAAAACCCCGAATCTCTTCGCGTCTCTTATCACGGAGCACTTGCCGAAAAAGATACCGCCCTTGTTTCACGTACCGTATTAACCTCCCTGCTCCAATCCGCGGCAGAAGACACGAACATCGTTAATGCACCCGCTAAAGCGAAGGCACTAGGGATCGACCTCGTTGAGTCCACAATTAATGCGAAAACGGAATACGCCGATCTCCTCATCGCGGAGCTACGCAAGGGCGAAACACGCTACCGCGTTGCAGGAACGATCATTGGACAAACCGCTAAGGTCGTCGAAATCGATAAAGTGTTTGTTGAAATGGGCATCAAAGGAAACTTCCTTATCGTCCGTAATGACGACCGAAAAGGCATTGTGGGAACCGTTGGAACCACCCTTGCTGAAAACAATTTCAACATTGCGAACATGTCTTTGGCGCGTAGTGAGCATATTCAAGGAGCACTTTCAATTATCGAAGTTGACTCTCCGGTTGGTAACGAAATCACCTCAATTTTGAGCGCAGTCGACGGCATTACAAACACATACTCAGTCACTCTCTAATAGAAAAAACAATCATTTATCTCGAGAGAGACTAAGATAAAACTATTTTAACTAATTTTATCTTGCGTTACTCTGAAAACATTTGATTACATAAACGTATATATGAAAAAATGGCTCATCACAACAATAGCTGCATTCTCGCTTATCTCTGTCGCAACTGCCGACATCCAAGCTCCACCAGCATCTGAATACACGTCTACTCGTAAACTTGGACGTGCGATCAGCAACATTCTTTATGGATTTGTTGAAATCCCAGAGCAAATCATCCTCAAAGGTGATCGTTTTGGACGTAAGGCTGGAGCTTCTTATGGCCTTGTAAACGGTGTATACAAGGGCTTTAAACGCCTTGGATACGGATTCTACGAGCTTTTCACCTTCCACTGTCCAACTTACAAAGGAACATTCCGCCCACCATATCAAAAATGTGGTGCTGACTGGAGAATTGAGATGAATCCAAATGATGGACTTTCAGAGTTCCCGCCCGAACTCGGATTTGAGAGCTACTTTAGCCACTCGAGAACGACTAGCTACTAATTCAGAATCAAACCAAGACTTCAAAAGCCAACAGATTCATGTTGGCTTTTTTACTTTTACGTTAGATTCCGAATCGCCACCTCAATTTAAAAAACTGAATCCCATGAAATCACTGTATACTAAGCTCTGTATTTACGCACTTCTGTGTGTATTCGTCAGTGCAGAAACCACCCAAGAGCGAAAATGGAGGGATTCTACAGGCACGAAATCCTTTACTGGCTCCTACGTAAGCTTTGACAATGGAGAAGTCACAATCACCTCTGGTAGCAAAGAATACAAAATGCCTCTCGATAAACTACATGAGAATGATCAAGAATGGATTCGTAATCGCAAAAACGCAGAAGTTGATAAAGACCTAGCAAATCGGGGTGTATTTGACACGTTACATTTTGGAGATTCTTACAGAACTGTCCTAGAAAAATTAAAACAGAGCCAGATCGTGGTCAGTAATGTCGGGAACGGTATCTTTGCCGGGCTCACTGGACTCAATGGAAAATTCCGCACCAAAAATAAAATTGGGGATCTCCAGTGTTTTCTCTATTTTGACTGGAAAAAGGGCCCTCTTTCTGGTGCGGAAAAAACTAAAAATCTCAGTGGCCTTGAGCTCCGCTCAGACCCTGTAACTACAATCGACGTCCCGGGTAAGCTTAAGAATAGCTGGAGCGAATTAATCGGATTGTTTGAAATGCTTTACGGTCCCGCAAGCTATGAAGCGAGTCGCTATCCTTCACTTAACGAAATCAATCAAATGGGAGGAATCGTAGGAACGCACCGATGGAATATCCCTACTGCTGAAATCGTGCTCGGTCCGGCAATCGACCCAAAAGACAAGTCTTACTTCCTCTATGTCGTCATAAACCACAAACCATAAATCAATGCCTTCCGATAAACGCAAATTACGTAAAGATATTCGGCAAAAATTAGCTGGGTTGACTAACTCATACATCACCAAAAGCTCAAATGAGTTATCTGCTATATTGATTGATTGGCTGAATGATAAACCTGACATGTTGAACATCGCTCTTTATGCCGCTTTACCCTCGGAAGCTAACCTTCGCATGACTACTCAGCTGCTCCCAAAGCTGAAATGGCATTACCCGTTCGTATCTCACAAAACCATGAGCTTTCACCGCGTAAGTAATCCTGACTCTCTCAAAAAAGGATTTAGCGACATCTTCGAACCAAACCCTAAAGTACACCCTCCTGTCATAACATCAGAATTAGATCTTATCATTTGCCCTGGATTGGGATTTACGCAGAATGGTTATCGCATCGGACGCGGAGGCGGATTTTACGATCGCTTCCTCTCTACGGTTCCTGACATCCCTCGCATGGGCGTAAGTCTTGCAGAACAGCTCTATGATTCTCTCCCGCATGGAAATCATGATATACAGATGAATTATATGCTCACCCCTGATGGAATACACTCCACAGAGACCCAAAGTGTCGTCTAATGAAAATAGACAACCGCCTGCTGTAGCACTCAGCATTGCTGGTTCTGATTCCTCTGCTGGAGCTGGTATCCAAGCAGACCTCAAAGCCTTTCATGCTCATCATATCTACGGACTCACTGCAATAACAGGCATTGTTGCAGAAACTCCTCTCTTAGTTAATTCTTGGAAGGCTGTTTCTCCAGAACTCCTATACAACCAACTCGAATGTCTCCTAAAGGCATATCCTATCAAAGCGATAAAAACCGGCCTTCTTTTCAACGCCGATCTTATAGAAGTCATTGTGAAAATACTCTCAAGACACCCGGATATCCCTCTGATTATTGACCCAGTGGGAGCCGCTTCTTCTGGGACAGATTTCGTAGACACGGCCTTTCAGGAATCACTTAAAAGAGACCTCTTCCCCCTAGCTACGCTGATTACCCCCAATCTCCAGGAAGCACAGTCACTCAGTAATCACTCGACAAGTAGCCTCACAACCTTGGCCACAGAGCTCGCTCATACCTATCAGACCAACGTTCTCGTAAAAGGCGGACATTCCAAGAGAGATCAAAACGCCCGCGACGTATTGAGCACTCCTGGCGGACAAACTGAAGAATTTATTTTACCGAGAATTACTGGCCCAGACTACCACGGCACAGGCTGTACGCTTTCGGCAGCAATCACCGCACGTTTAGCTCTAGGGTCCCCCATGATTACCGCCATCAAGGACGCAAAACAGTTTCTTCATGACTCCATCAAAAGTGGACATACATGGGGAGACATCCACGCTCTCAATACATTCCGAAATTCATAGTTGCATGCTGGGTAGACGATGTGTAAATCGTTTGTGTGTCTAGTATTTTTGGTCAAGCATATCGAATCGCTACTTGGGGAGAATCCCATGGTGGAGGCGTAGGAGTCATGATTGATGGATGCCCAGCCGGGATTCCTCTCTCAGAAGAAATGATACAAGTAGAGCTTGATCGCCGTCGTCCCGGCCAAAGTGACATTGTCACTCCCCGTAAAGAAGCTGATACATGTGAGATTCTCTCTGGCACCTTTGAGGGCGTCACTCTAGGAACATCGATTGCGATCCTAGTGCGCAACAAAGACGCTCGTCCCGCCGCATATGAGGAAATGGCCGTTAATTACCGACCGTCGCATGCCGATTATACCTATGAAGCAAAATACGGTTTACGAAACTGGCAAGGTGGTGGACGCTCTTCTGCTCGGGAAACGATTGGCCGAGTCGCCGCTTCAGCTGTCGCCCAACAGGTTATCAAGTCACTCTGCCCAGATCTAGAGGTTCTCGCTTGGGTAAAGTCCATTCAAGACCTCTCCGCAAATGTTGACCATTCCACGGTAAGTAAAGAACTCATCGAGTCCAACATCGTCCGCACGGCAGACACCTCTATGGTTGACCCCATGATCGAACGTATCAAGGAAGTGCGAGGAGACGGGAACTCCATTGGAGGCGTTGTGGAGTGTATCGTGCGTGGCTGCCCTGCAGGTCTAGGAGCACCGGTATTTGATAAGTTAGATGCCGAACTCGCAAAAGCGATGCTCAGCATTCCAGCAACAAAGGGATTTGAGGTTGGCTCTGGTTTTTCAGGAACCTTACAGACAGGGAGAGAACACAATGACGCCTTCTACATGGAAGGAGACCGCGTGCGAACGAAAACGAACAATTCTGGAGGAATCCAAGGCGGAATCTCGAATGGCGAAAATATCATCTTCCGCGTAGCCTTCAAGCCCACCGCGACCATCATGTCCGAACAACAAACCGTCAACACAGACAAAGAGGACTCTACCCTCAAGGGCCGCGGACGCCACGACGCTTGCGTCTTGCCCCGAGCCGTCCCGATGGTTGAGGCGATGGTAAACCTGGTTCTCTGCGACCACTTGCTCAGACAACGTGGACAAAACGGTAAAATCACCTTTAAATAACCGATGGATTTCAGCAATCTTATTTCACAGCTCACAGAAAACCAAATTAGCATTGGTGGAATATCTGTGCTCGTCATCTTTATCGTGCTCGGGGTGATTAAGGGAATTATGCGTGTCATCCTCGGGTTTGCAGGTTTAGTCGCTGCTGCTGTCGCATTCTGGTTTGCCTTTCGACACGGAGACTCCATCCTCTCTAACCTCACGGATAACCCAGAACCTTGGATGCCATTGGGTTTAGCAGGTGGTTCAGCAGTAGGAGCCTACACTATCGCGAGGCACGGGATCGGCCTCATTTTCAAGCCCATGTTAGGCTCCATCGATAACCTGAATAAACGCCGCGTTCTTTCTGGAATTGCAGGGCTAGGGCTAGGTGGAGCAGGGCTCTATAGTGGAGGTAGCGCCTCGCATCAATTTGACGCAATGAGTTTTCTCAATAACAATTTGGAGCAAAAAGACACAGGCTGGGTCAATAAACTCTTAGCCAAAACGCAAGAAAGTTGGTTTGGCGAATTCCAGCAAAAAACAGATCCTACAAAAACAGCTTATCGATGCGACCTCATCAAAGCCCTCACCTTATTCACCACTGGTCAGAGTGAAACATACCAAAAGGAAGAGTTCTCCCAACTCATTCAGAACCAAGACTTTCTCAAGCTAGCAGCCAACCCTGAAATATCTAAAAGCATCTCTGAAGGAGACTTCCAGAAACTCTTTAGAAATCCAGACCTCAAGGATTTCATCAGCGATGCTGATCACCTTAGAGTTCTGCAGAAAATTGATTGGCTACAGCTTTAGGCCGCAGAAGGAATGAGCACTAATCGCTAATTCCAGAAGCGCTTACTATTAAAATTTAAGGTCTAAATCTGTAACTGCTCCTTTCGAGGCAGATGTAGTGAGTGCTCCGTATTTTGCGAGAACGCCAAACTTATAGCGCGGCTCAGGTTTTACCCATTTCGCTTTGCGGTTAGAAAGCTCTGCATCTGTCAGGTCTACATCTATGCTGTTGCTCACCGCGTCAATGGTGAGTTTATCTCCATCTTCCAAAAGGCCGATTACTCCTCCTACATAAGCCTCAGGTGTGATATGCCCCACCACAAATCCGTGAGAGCCCCCAGAGAAGCGTCCATCAGTAATCAATGCTACACTATCCCCGAGTCCACGCCCCATAACTGCAGCTGTCGGCCCAAGCATTTCACGCATTCCTGGTCCACCTTTGGGGCCTTCGTAACGCACGACGATAACATCTCCCGCGACAATTCTTCCTTCCAGAATCGCGGTCATTGCAGCTTCTTCAGAGTTAAAGACCTTCGCTACTCCAGTAAAGGTCTCACCTTCGTTTCCGGAAATTTTTGCGACCGCGCCCTCCCTTGCGACATTTCCGTAGAGAATGCGGAGGTGTGAGTCCTTCTTCTTCGGGTTTGAGAACGGCTTGATAATTTGCTGTCCAGCTGGATACTCAATCGGTGAATTCGCGAGGTTTTCTGCCATCGTCTTACCCGTCACCGTCATGACATCGCCATGGAGAAGCCCTTCCGCTAAGAGCATTTTCAGAAGCGGAATCGTCCCTCCTATTTTAACAAGAGCAGCCATGGAATACTTTCCTGATGGCTTAAGATCAGCAAGCACAGGAACGCGCTTTCCGATCTCGCTGAAATCATCGATACTAAGATCGACTTCCGCCGCATGTGCCATGGCGAGAAGGTGGAGAACAGCATTCGTTGACCCACCTAGCGCGATGACCGCCGTGATTGCGTTTTCAAAGGCCTTCCGCGTCATGATATCACGCGGTGTAATCCCCTTATCAATCAAGTTCACAACTGCTGCACCAGCATCGAAGCAATCGATGAGCTTATCATCTCCAGTGGCCGCTTGGGCGGAGCTGTTTGGCAAGGACATTCCTAGAGCCTCGATCGCAGATGCCATCGTGTTCGCGGTATACATGCCTCCACAAGAACCTGGGCCTGGAATTGCACACGACTCCACGGTCTGCAGCTCGGCATCATTAAACTCACCTGATGCATGAGAGCCCACGGCCTCAAAAACGGAGACGATATCGAGCGTCTTTTCCTGCTCTTTCACCACTGCGCAACCGGTCAAAATCGTTCCCCCATAGACAAAGACCGCTGGACGGTTCATGCGTGCCATCGCCATGAGGCAGCCGGGCATATTTTTATCACATCCACCGATCGCCACGTAACCATCCATGCCTTCACAACCTACAACTGTCTCTATCGAGTCTGCAATCACCTCACGAGAGACGAGCGAATACTTCATCCCTTCCGTCCCCATAGAAATACCATCAGAAATCGTGATTGTATTGAAGATCATCGACTTCCCTCCTGCAGCGTCAGCTCCTTTTGAAGACTCCTCAGCCAGCTTATCTATGTGCACATTACAGGGCGTCACTTGCGACCATGTAGAAGCAATCCCGATCTGAGGCTTCTTGAAGTCTTCTTCCTTAAACCCAACTGCATAGAGCATTGCACGTGATGGTGCGCGGTCAGGGCCGTCGACGACTTGTGAAGAATAAGGGCGTTTTTCTGGACTGGAGAAATCGGAGGTAATCATAAAAATTTATTCTTATTGTTTTATAAAGCAGCCACTCAAGCTGTGAAGTAAATTATTTATCAATCCTGTAATTCATGGCTTTAACATAGATTTATGCAAGCTTTCTGCGCCAGTAGTTCTGATGACTAAAAAAACTCTTCAAAAAGTGATAGCCAACATGAGAAATGACCGTATTCTAGTCACGATGAAAAAATACTTAGCACTTACATGTAGCTTAGCACTTGGGCTTTCATCCCCTGCGCTAGCGGAGGACATGGACAAAATGTGGAATACTGGTGAGGAAACTATTAAACTTCGCGCCAAAGATGCGAAACGAGGTCAGCTTTTTGATGAAGGGAATTACGCCATGTTCATTCACTGGGGCTTATACTCCCTTCTTGGAAACAAGGTAGATGGTAAAACTTACTACGGTATTGGAGAATGGATCATGAACCCGCGTGTTGCAAACATTCCACCAGAGGAATATAAGAAGCTTGCGGGGCAGTTCGACCCAACAAACTTCGACGCGAAGGAAATCGTCCAACTCGCAAAGGACGCTGGAATGAAATACATCGTCATTACTGCGAAGCACCATGATGGCTTTGCGATGTATGATTCCAAGTGTAATGATTTCAACATCACTAAGGCTACTCCTTGGAAAACTGATCCGATGAAAGATCTCGTGAAAGAGTGTGAAGCTGCTGGTATTGGATTCGGATTTTATTACTCACACAACCAAGACTGGACCTATCCAGGCGGAATGGGAGGCCCCACTACCGATGCAGAAGGAAACCCTAAGACCTTCGATGATTATTTCAAAGAAAAATGTTTACCTCAAGTAGAAGAAATCACGACTGAATACGGAAAAATCGAGCTCGTCTGGTTTGATACTCCTGGAAAGATGGAGAAGAAGTATGTCGAGCAACTCGTTGAGGTTGTGCGCAAGAATCAACCTGACGCACTTGTATCTGGCCGAGCAGGTCATAACTTAGGTGATTACCAAAGTCTTGGTGATATGGAGGTTCCCCACAAAAACGTCGAAGGCATGTGGGAAGCGGTAGATACTACCAATGACTCATGGGCTTACGCTTGGTATGATGAATACTGGAAAACTCCTAAGGAAATTCTCAAGCGCACGATCGCGTGTGTTGGTCGTGGTGGCACATACATGTTCAATATCGGACCTGAAAGTGATGGATCTGTTCCTGAGAGAGCAAAAACGATCTTACGTGAATCAGGCAATTGGATCAAGAAGCACCCGAATGTTATCTACAATGCAGGAGCATCACCTTACGGACATGCTCTTCCATGGGGTGACGTAACCGTCCAAGGAAACACACTCCAACTCTGCGTTCTTGAATGGCCGACAACTGGAAAACTCTACCTTCCAGGCCTAGAAAACACTGTCCAAAGCATTAAAGTCATGACAGATGCTGGCCTCACCGAATTAAGCTTTGAGAAACAAGGAACAGCTATCGTTATAGACGTTCCTTACAAGGCACCTGACGACCTCATTTCTGTCATTCGAGTTGAAGTAGATGGAGAGCCGAAGGCGGACAAAACGTATGCCTTAGACCCAAGCCTCAAGACCACTGTTCTTGCTGATTTCGCCAAAGGTGAAGGAAAAGTAAAATACAAAGAGAAACGCTGGATGGAGAAATTCGGAGAGTGGAAAGTAGCTCACATCTTCACACAATGGGGAGACGACGGAAAAGCTGTCTTCGATGTGGAAGTCCTCGTTCCAGGAGAATACAACGCTTCACTCTCCTACACGGGAGAAGGACGTCTCGTCTGGGGAGTAGAAGTTGAAGGTGGAGAGAAGATCCAAAACCAACAAAACTCATCCCATAACTTCCAAGAGTTTCCGATCGGATGGCTGAACTTCCCTAAAGCAGGGAAATACAAGGTCAAGGTCTCATGCCTAGAAGAGGGTAAGGATAAAGCCGCTCTTAACGCGCTGCACCTTGCGCCAATGATTCTTCAGAAGTAAACTTCTTCTAAGATTTTTATCAAACCGAGGTTTTCTCCTCGGTTTTTTTATGCCCTCATTCCATTTGAAGCTTGCTCAGAAGTGATTGATAACACATGGGTTAACTATGAAAACAGAACTTCTCACAGCAGATCTTTTTGAATGGAAAGACGTCGCCAAGCAGGCTGCGGAGATCATTAGTAACGGTGAAGTCGTAGCCTTACCCACAGAGACTGTTTACGGGCTCGCTGCCAGTATTCATAACGAGGAAGCACTCAAGAAAGTCTTTACCGCTAAGGAGCGCCCCTCTTACGACCCTTTAATTGTTCATATTGGAACCGTTTCTGACCTTGATGAAATTGCAGAAATCAGTGAAGAACTCCGTCCTATCGTTGACCAATTAATAGAAAAATTTTGGCCGGGAGCATTAACTTTAGTCTTACCAAAAAAAGAAAGTATCTCAGACTTAATCACGAGCGGTCTAGACACTGTCGCAGTTCGGATGCCCTCACATGAGATCATGCAAGAAGTCTGCAAGCTTGCTGGCCCCTTGGCAGCACCTAGTGCCAATCGCTTCGGGCGGATTTCACCAACTTCCGCCAGTGCTGTAGAAAAGGAATTAGACGGACGTATTGCTCTCATTGTCGATGGCGGCGCCTGTCGCGAAGGATTAGAAAGCACGATAATCAAGCCCTCCCCTGCCCCTAGTGAAGGAAAGAAGGCCATTTTCACTCTATTACGTCCAGGTGCCGTACCGAGAGAGCAACTGCGTGAGTTCGGGAAAATTGAAAAGCCAAAACCACCAAAGAAGGGGGAAGAAACGCCCCAAACCGTAGAGGCGCCAGGCCTTCTTGACTCGCATTACGCCCCTATCACACCACTTTTCCTCTACGACTCTATTGATGAATTCAAGCCCGAGGAAGGAAAGAAATACGGGCTCCTCAGCCTGAAAGGGGAAAATGGAGACTTCTTCAAAGCTTACCAATGGGATAAGGAAATCACACTCAGCCCTGGTAGCGGAAAAATTTCAGAAGGGGCCGTACGCTTTTTTTGGGCCTTAAGACAGCTCGATGAGGCTGGCCTAGATGCTATCATCGCTGAACCAATGCACACTGCGAATGTGGGCGAAGCACTTATGGATCGCTTAAAGAAAGCCTCCGTAAACCGCTAAAGCTCTTTGATAAACCCTGGGTGTAACCCCTCAGCGTTAACTTTTAACTGTAACTTCTTAGGCTCAGGAAGCTTGATTTTAGCCTCCTGTTCACCTGCCACGTTATCATTGAGGATCAATACGCTAGAAGTGTATGATTCAGGCAGCTCTTCTTCCAATACCTCTTCCTGTGCGGCAGAGACAGCGCCATAAGGGTCACCACCAATCACTGATTTCATTCTAGGTTTGACCGATGCTACCTCCAAGGTGGGGCGAGCAGAAGTCTCCCCCTCCTTTGGTGCAAATTTATCCCCAAAGCTAGAGCCTGCCTCTAGCCCCATGTGGGTCGAACATAACGATGTCGGAACATGCCCGTATTTGAAGCACTCAATCACTTTTGTAGATAATACCTCATCAGGATTCTCGTCACTCACCGCAAAGCAGTAGCGTGTAGCAAGCAAGCCCGACTCCTTACAAATATCTTTTAGCACGACTGTCTCAGGAGCTACGGCTCCACCTGGATTCGTCTTTAGGTCAAGCGAAGTCATTGATTCGGACACGACAGGAAAAGCGATATCCTTCGCAAATCCATTGGGCAAGATAGCTCCATTGTTCCCTTTCTGAAACCCTACCCAGCTGGCACACACGTAATTTTTATCGAAGGCAAAAGCCCACGCATCGGCAAAGTTATAAGGAGTCCCTGACTTCGCCCCTCCCTCGAAACCATTATCTCGCAGAGAGAGCGCAGATTGTGAGAGGTTCCCCCCGGAATCCAGTCCATCACTCAAGATATCCTGAATCTGATACGCTGTACTAGGCTCGATCACTTGCGTATATCCATTACGAGAATCGGACTTACCCTGTAGGTAAACTAACACTCCATCGGCATTCTCGATCCGGTCAACATACAAAAACTTATCGAGCAACTTCCCTTCATTTACAAATGTCGAATAGGCGCGCGCGGATTCCATAATCGAAAGTGGATTCCACCCCAACAAATCTCGTGTAAGAAGCTCGTCCTCCTCAGGAAAATCCATTTCAAACTTCTGACAAAATTCCGCAAAGTTAGTTATCCCTAGGTCACGCCCTAATCGAATACTCGCCGATATCTTAGATGTTTGTAAGGCTCGGCGGAGAGAAATTTCGCCTTCATAGTCTGGCACTAGTGTTTCGCCACCCCATTCACCAAGGATTCCTTCACGGCCACCAATCATTACCAAACGATTATCTAATGGGGTGTCCGAAAGCTTACTCACAGGAGTATATCCCTCTCCTATAGCATAGGCATAGAGAAATGGTAAAATCGCCGTGCCAACCGGGCGTTTTGCAGATTCTACGAAGTCATACTGGGTATGACTATAATTACGCCCGCCCACGTGCGCCAATACTTTTCCGGTCTGCGGATCTGAGATAAAAACGCCACCTTGTAGATACTTGGGAGGCCCATCCTTAAAGTTATAATCCTGATACTTCACATGCTCATACCCTGGCGAAGCTTCAATTTTATCCAATTGTACCTGAAGAGCTTTTTCTGCCGAACTTTGTAAATTAGTATCGATTGTCGTATAAATTTTATATCCGCCGCTCGACATCGCCCCTTCTCCGAGGATCTCCTGCGCCACCTTACTCACCTTCTCATACATGTAAGAAGTTTGGCGTTTCAGGGGTTTCGGGTTCACCTCTACAGGTTGCTCGATAAGTTTATCATGCTCCTCTTGCGTGATGACATCTTCCGCTAACAGACGACGAAAAACATGATCTCGCGCCTTTTTGTTCGTCTTAGGATGGCGAATTGGAGAAATAGCAGAAGGGTTCTTAATACAGGATACCAACGAGGCACACTCATACAGCTCCAAGTCCTTAGGTTCTTTCCCAAAATACCCTAATGCTGCAGATCGAATCCCATAATACCCATGACCAAACGGCACCCGGTTCAAGTAACTCTCTAGAATATATTTTTTTCCCGATTCACTGGAGTAAAGATTTCCGATTCGAGTCGCAACACAGATCTCAACGATCTTACGTGCATGACTATTTTCGTCTCTTTCTAGGGCCTCCTCCTTTAGATTGAAGACATTTCGAGCCAACTGCATCGTCATCGTACTTGCCCCCTGAGTGCTTTCCCCTGCTTTAAAGTTTAGCCAGACCCCCCTAAAAAGCCCGATCCAATCGACACCTTTTTGCTCCCAAAAGCGCTGATCCTCCTGAGCAATCAAACAATCGATCATGGATTGCGGCATCTCCTCTAGTGGAATCACACTTCGATTCTGCACGTAAATCCTCCCGATTTCGATCCCATTACGGTCGTAAATGATACTAGGAACTTCTACATCATCGATTTTATTCAAATCATAAGTTTGTGCTCGCTCATGTAGGGGGACAACATAACTATATACTTTATATCCTACGATCAGGAACAGAATAAGTAATAAAAGAGAGCTACCTAAAATTATGCGGACAAACCCCTTCCCAAATCGTTTCTTTTTCTTATCAGCCATAGAGAATCAGTAATTGTTACCGTAGTAAAAAAATGTTATGCGTCTCATTCATCTGAAAAGCAATGCTATTTTTATGTTCTTAACTGAGTTTTTTAGCACGACGCGTAATCAAAAGCATCTAGCTCAGAACATTTCCCCACGCTTTTCTAAGTAACGTTTAAGAATCTCCATAGCTGCGGCTTGGTCAATAACTCCTTTTTGCTTCTTGGCATTTAAGCCTACCGCGTGCAGTTTTGCAGCCGCATCAAAGGTCGTAAAACTCTCATCTTCAAAAGACACTGCGAGTTCGGGAACCGTTAATAAAATCTCAGCCGTAAATGCCCTCGCCTTAGCTGCTGACTCTCCCTCCGAGCCATCTTTCAATACAGGCAAACCTACCACTAGGTGCACGATCCCCTTATCTTTGATGTAACCGCACACATCTTCGACACCTGATTTTCTATCAACCGTGGCTAAAGGGTGTACCGCTATTCCAAGCATATCAGTACAGGCTAGTCCAATTCTGGAGTCGCCATGATCAATTGCCAAAATAGGATGCTCTACCATAATTCTTACTGTAATTCAGAAGGCAACTTCTTCACCAGCTTCTTAATCCCATCTGCTTGGTGGCGATTAGCGACCAATAGCCCATCTTCTGTCTGCACAATAATCAGATCGTTCACACCTAAAAGGGCGACATGAGAATTCTCCACCGAATTATAAACGATGTTCGATTCACTATCGATCTCGGTCACGTCACAATTGGTCTTATTCACTTTACCACTTCCTGATTCAGACAAGTAGGAAGACACTGAAATCCACGATCCAACGTCATCCCAGTCGAAAGTCGCCTCAATATTCAGCACGCTTTCTGCCGTCTCCATCAGGGCGTAATCGATTGATATCGGATGCAGACACTGAAAAATCGTGCTTACTGTAGATTCTTTATCATCAGCATCTCTAACCTTCTCCACAAAGGAATGTAAATCTGGCGCATTTTCCTCTAACTCCTTCATCACGGTTGGGATGGACCAAATAAACATTCCAGCATTCCAGCTAAACCCTCCTTGTTCTAAGAACCTCTCCGCCAGCTCGGTTGCTGGTTTTTCGCGGAACCGTTTCACCTCATAAGCCTGATGCTTCACCTCCGGAATATCTACTTTCTCACCACGCTCAATATATCCGTAGGAAGAGCACGCCCAAGTCGGTTTAATCCCAATCGTCACCAAGCTCTCACTACTCTTAGAGATAGACAAGGCGTCAGTAATCACCTCTTGAAAACCTTTCACATCATTGATCAGCTGGTCAGCAGGGAGAATCACCATTGACGCTTCTGGATCTCGAGCCGCAATTAAACCCACCCCTAACGCCACGGCCGGAGCCGTATCACGCTTGGCTGGCTCAGCGAAAATATTCTCCTTTGGAATCCCATGCGCCTCTGCGATCACGCCTTCTTTCTGCACCTCGTTCGTGAGAATAAAGATGTTTTCTTTCGGAATCAGCCCTTCTAGCCGCTTTATGGTTTGCGCGAGCAAAGTCCCCTCACCAAAGAGATCTAAAAGTTGCTTCGGGCGTGCATTTCGCGAAAGCGGCCAAAACCGAGTTCCGCTACCGCCGGCAAGTATAAGAGCATAATTTTCACCCATTGGAAAATCATGAGAGAAAACAAAATCTTGTCAAAGGCTTATCCAATTAAAGTTTCTTACAAACTTCTTCCTTCATGCCTACAGAGAGGCGGAGAAAATTTATAGTGTGTCCTAAAGATTACGTATTGCAACAGGTAGAAGAACAAGCTTCACTCATCTTAGTTTGAATACCCTCTTCCAAAAAGCCATCGACCTACGCCTCCCTCATCTTAATGCTGAGACGAACTCCATTCGGCTTTTTGACGGCTCGGGTGATGGCCTCGCGGAGGTCTATCTTGATCAACTCGGCGAACACTGGCTGCTTTCTACCCATGACGGCATGCTGCCCGAAGACTTCCGCACCACGTTATCCCAATTCGGCAAGACCGTTTACTGGAAAAAGCTCGACCAACACGAAAAGCAATCTCCATCTCTTCTTTGCGGCTCACCGGTCGCGGCACCCTTCCTCGCTAAGGAAAACGGTATTACGTATCAGCTTTCCTTTGATTCTGGCTACTCCCAAGGCCTCTTTTTAGATCAACGAGAGAATCGAGCTCGCATCATGAAAATGGTAAAGCCTGAGCAACGTATCTTAAACACCTTTGCCTATACTGGAGCCTTCTCCGTAGTCGCCGCTTCCGCTGGAGCGATTACGACGACTCTAGATTTATCCCAACCGTATTTAAACTGGGCTAAGACAAATATGTCGTTGAATCAAATTAATCCTGATAAACACTACTTCTGTAAGGGCGACACCTTCCACTGGCTCAGTCGCTTTGCCAAGTCAGGGAAACGTTTTGATGGGATTATCTTAGATCCCCCCACCTTTTCTCGAGATTCTAAAGGGAAAATCTTCCGGGTAGAAAAAGACTATCACCGCTTAGTAGCACTAGCCAAGTCCCTGCTCGCCCCTGACGGATGGATTCTTGCTTGCACGAACTGCAGAAAACTCTCCGCCTGGGAATTCGAAGAACAACTCATCAAAGGTATGGGAGAGGAAGCCTCTCTAGAATCCTTACCGATGCCACCAGAGTATTCTGAATCCCCATATCTTAAATCCTACTTGATCCACCATGGCCACTCTCCTGATTGACAACTCGAATAGTCGCACCAAGTTCGCTCTCAGTAATAATACATTGCTGCCATGGCGGCATACCATCGAAACTTCGGATCTCACGACAGACTCCGTTCATCATCTCCTAAAAGGCATCAATTACACAAAGGCCGTAATCTGCTCCGTAGTCCCTGAGAAACTAGAACTCCTCCAAGCAACATTAGACTCACCAGTGCACAACATTTCATCAAAAAGTGAAATGAACATCGGCATTTCATACCCCTACCCTGAAGAGATTGGTGCAGACCGCCTCGCTAACGGTGCCGCCGCATTCGAAAAGTACGGCGCCCCCACTATCGTCATCGACTCAGGAACCGCAGTCACATTCGATGTCATCGAGCAACCAAACCTCTATGCAGGTGGAGTCATCGCGCCAGGACTCAACCTCCTCACAAACTACTTCGCCGAAAAAACCGCCCTCCTGCCGAAAATTGATCTTTATGAACCGAAGAGTTATATCGGAAAATCAACTACAGAAGCCATGAATATCGGAGCCATCGCAGGTTTCCGAGGGCTAATTCGTGAGATTCTCGCAGGCCTTATCGACGAACTACCAGACAAACCCCAAGTTGTCGCAACAGGCGGCGACGCCGCATTACTCTTCAAGGGCATCGAGGAGATCGACTGTGTGGACCCAAGCCTCACGCTAGAAGGCGTAATGAAAATTGGAGTATTGAATCCCCATTAAAGGAAAATCATTTGCGGCATCGGCGCTAGCTTAATGTAGGGGCGTGAGAACAACTGTGTTGCGTAAAAGGTATTTCCTCCTTTTGAAACAGAAATCCCAATTTTTTTCCAATTCTTCTGCTCAATCGCTTTTCTATGCGACTTCGATTTCAATAGTGTTTGGAATAACTGGTCTCCAACAGAGTTGGCGTATCCATCGTGCCATGCCACGTTTTCTCCTAAACTTTGCTCTTTTTTCAGTCTTAGCACTTCTGCGCGTTGATGTACTCCCGCATGTGCGATGCTTCTAATATTACTATCCCCTTTATGGTTCTTTGCGATATAAAGAGAGTGCTCCATTGCCAAGTTTTTCAAGTAGGCATCGGGTGCTAACTTATTAAAGCCCAACTTAGCGCGATGCTCATTCGTCAGGTGCACTAATCTTTGAGACACTTTTCTTTCTTCTGCGGTTTCAGAGCGGGCATAATCAGAAGTCTCCCGGTTTTGTGTCCCTGCTGAAGCTCCACACGAAGAAAGCACCCCAGCAAGTGCCATAGTCGCAACCATTAACAATATTTCTATTTTTTTCATATTTATTTAAAATGTGTATATTTGCACGCTTAACCACTAAGCTTAACGTAAAATCAAATTATTTCTAGCTAATTTTTATACAAATTTGGTGTCTTGACCTCTCACTCAAGATAGACTTCTATACAGATCGTGTTTTGTTTTACAGTGTTCGCCGTAGAGTGTTGGTCGCTCCTCACTATTTCCCCCTCTCCAATAGTCGCCATAGCACACAATTTTGAGCAAACAGAGCCAAGCAAGGAACTCTTAATCGCAAGCCTGTTACTATTTGGCCTGGTTCTTACCCCGATCATACGCAAAGTCTTTCACTTACAAAAGCTGGCCCAAATCAGCAAACGATTCTCTGAAGACCTCCAAGAAGAAATTGAAACCAATCTCCGCACAATTAGTTTACTCAGTGATCTCGCCGCCGAACATCATAGCACGGCAGAGGAAAAGGTAGCCTACATGCACCGCATCCAAGTGCTTACAGCCCATTCAAGCCGAGCGATGCGACATTTAGCAGACTTAAATAACTCTAAGGTAGCCTTCGGGAACCTCAGAAATGAAATAGAACGCACCACTGAACGTATTCTATCCCAAACACACCATAACTTGAGCTTCCAGGGAGAAACCTACTTAAATAAACTCCCTGCATTAGCGCAAATGGGATTATTCCTCTTCCTAAAAGAGCATCTCACCAACACCATAAGGCAATCCAGTCCTTCGAAGATTTTGATTAAAATAACATGTGACGCAAAGGAGACAACCCTTACAATTTCTGAAGAAGGTTTACTAGACATACCTCTCTCTGAAATCCCCCATTCTTTGCAACACAGAGCTCGACTCATCGGCGCCAAAGTCACTATGCAAAAAGAGGCCAAAGATGAAGTAAGTTTAATGCTAAAATTGCCAACAAATAAGTGGGGCGTATTTTAATTCCTCCTGAAGATGAAGCTCCAAGCTTGCTTCACATCAGACACTACCGCATATTCCCAGTGAAATGGAGACTATCCAATTAGGAGCCTCAGCTTTGATCCTTAGAGTGACAAAGTCTGCTACAGCATTAGAAACCATCTTGTCATGGCAAGAGCATCTGCACAATTCTGATATTAATGGCCTCCAAGAACTCCTCCCTTGCTACCATTCACTCACCGTATTTTTTGACTCAGAGAATCGATCCTATCATGATTTCGCTCAAGAAATAACCAGCTTACTTGCTTCTGGTCCAAGAGCGAAGGTAAACCACAGTGGCCATCTCCATGAAATCCCTGTATGTTATGAAGGTCACTATGCTCTCGACCTCGGTGAAGTAGCTTCCCATACAGGACTCACTCCAGAAGAGGTAATCACCCTACATTCCTCAGGAGAATACGTGGTGGCTGGATTAGGTTTTAGCCCAGGGTTTGGCTTCTTAAAGGGTCTCCCTCCCAAACTTAAGTGTCCGCGTTTGACAACTCCGAGAACAACCGTCCCCTCGGGTTCCGTCGGGATCGCTAATGATCAAACAGGTATCTACCCCAGTGAAACCGCTGGTGGCTGGAACCTGATCGGACGCACTCCTACCAAGCTAATCGACTACTCCGCCGCACAGCCAAGCCGGTTCAAGGTCGGCGACCGCATCAAGTTCATCCCCATTACCGAGCAAGAATTTCTCACTTACCCAGAGCCCAGAACTGCTCCCAAAAACCAACAGAACAATAGCCCCAATAATCTCCACGTTCTAAGCGCGGGGCCAATGACCACAATCCAAGATCTAGGGCGCACTAAATATCGAAACCAAGGCCTCCCTAAAGGGGGCGCAATGGATCGTAAAACTGTAACTCTACTCAATAGTTGGTTAGGCAACGATAAATTTGGGTCAGTCATTGAATTTTGTCAAATTGGAGTTAACGTTCAGTTTTCATCCGATACCTTCGTGATGATTGGTGGCTCATGCCTACCTAAGATCAACGGCATTGTCCGCTCTCCGTGGAGTGTCATCGCTATTTCAGCAGGAGATATTCTAGACTGTGGGGTACTTCACTCCGGGCTATGGGGATACTTGGCTATTCAAGGAGGCTTCCAGGTCCCAGCCCTTTTCGGAAGCACCTCCACCCATCCACACTTAAAGGTTGGGGGGCTTAATGGGCGATGCTTAGAGGCGGGAAATCAAGTCCCCTACGCTCCGCCATCGATAACTCTAGAAGACGGCTTAGGAATCACACAAGAAGATCGAGTTAATAACACCTACGCCCCAATTAGGTGCGAACGTGGGGCGCAGTGGGAGATGTTCTCAGAGCAAGAGCTAACCCGCTTTCTCAACACTACTTACGCCGTTTCGCAAAAATCAAATCGTGTCGGATACCGTCTGGAAGGAGCCTTAATCACGAAGAAAGACCCGAACTACGAACTCACCAGTGAAGGCGCATGCCCAGGAACGATCCAAATCACCAACTCAGGCCAACCCATTGTCCTCATGGCAGATGCCCAATCCATCGGAGGTTACCCAAAAATCGCTCATATTATTAAAGAAGACCAATCACGCTTCGCCCAGCTTAGGCCAGGCATGAAGCTGCGTTTCGAGCTAACAGATCACTCCCGGTCCGCCTGATCCTTCCACTTCTTCGCTTCCTTGGCATTGCGGCGACGCAGCATGAAGAAGAAAAGCCCTCCGATCATGATAAAGGACATCAAGGGCATCATAAATCTGCGCTGTTGCTTTTTCTCGGAATTATCTTTCACTGGTTCCACTGATTTCGGGTCCGCGAACTTTTGAGGATTCACGGTCAATGTCATCTCCCCTTCCCCAAGAGTAATCGATTCACATCCAAACATCACCCGCCCAATGGACTCATGGTTCGTATAGGGCTGCATGATGCGGTATTCTTGCAGGTGATTGCGAAACCCCTCTGGCACTTCACCGATTACTGATTCCACCTTACTAATCTTCAGAATCAGCTCGTCATTCTTGATCGCGGGCACAGCGTGAACCGTGCCATTCAGGTAGCGCTTATCCTTATCTGAACTCAGTGGATTCGTATTAAGCAGGAAGGAAATATCACACAGCATGACCTCAGGCGTGATCGATTTCACCTCGAAGGTGCCTTGGAGCTCCTTACATTCCTCATAGGCACGGATCATGTCGTTGAGTTCTGCTACGGTGTAAGTCAGCACTGCTGGTGCAGTCGTTGACTCGAGTTGTGCTTTCTGCGCCTGCAGCTTACTCACGAGCGCTGTCGGAGGCGCAGGCAAGACCTCCTTCGTGCTCAGTTCAATCGGCTCAGGTTGCGTAAAGTCCTTCATCTTCCCTGTTTGCAGGAAGGGCAGGACTAGCGTCACAGTCACGAGTCCGCCAATGATGGCCGCAATAATAAACATAATCGCGCAGCCCGCTTTTGGATCTTTGTTCGTGAGGATAGATGAAGATTGTTTAGACATGATCGGGAAAGAGAGTTGAAATTGCCTTAGGACTGCATTAGATACAATCACATATTATGTCAAAAATTCTCGTAGGGCTCTCTGGAGGAGTCGATTCCAGCCTGGCCGCCGCACTTCTTCTAGAGCAAGGGCATGAGGTCGTGGGTGGGTACATGAAAAACTGGATCAATACCGATGATATCCCAGGAGACTGCCCTTGGGAACAGGACCTCGAGGACGCATACGCAGTCGCGAAGGTGCTTGGGATCGAGTTCCGCGTAGTGGATCTGATCGATCACTACAAGGAGCGCATCGTTGATTACATGCTCCAGGGATACCAAGAAGGGATCACGCCCAACCCTGATGTCTTCTGTAACCGTGAGATGAAGTTTGGAGTCTTTCTCGACTACGCTCTCGACCAAGGGTTTGAGGCCGTAGGGACAGGGCATTACGCCCGACGCAGAGGCGGGGAAGATGGCACGCCCGCTCAACTCTGGCGCGGCTCTGACCCAAACAAGGACCAGTCTTACTTCCTCTCCATGATGAAGCAGGAGCAAGTCGATCGCGCCCGCTTCCCAGTAGGCGAAATGCTCAAAACCGAGGTGCGGTCTCGCTCAGAAAAATTCGGCCTCCCCACCGCGCAGAAGAAGGACAGCCAAGGCATTTGTTTCATCGGTAACGTTAAGATGAGCGACTTTCTCACCCACTACGTTCCCGATAAACCCGGCGACATCGTGACTACAGACGGCAAGGTTATGGGACAACACCGAGGGCTCCACCTCTACACCCTCGGGCAGCGCAAGGGACATGGCGTCGCCTCCCCGAAAACTGGCGTCGCCTATGTCGTGGTGCGCAAGGACTTCGCCACCAACCAACTCGTCGTTGGCTACGACCAGCCCGACACACAAGGACTCTACACCACAGTATGGAAGATCGGCTCCCTCTCTAGCCTCGGCGCAGACTTCGCCACACCCTTTGACTGCCTCATCCAACCTCGCTACCGATCCAGTGCCGAACCCGCCAAAGTCGCACCCATCGGAGAGAACCTCGTCTCGATCACCTTCCAACAACCCCAACGCGCCCTCACCCCCGGACAGATCTGCTCCTTCTACGACGGCGCCAGATGTATCGGTGCCGGGGTGTTCGAAGAGATTTTGTAATTTGATAGAAATCAAATCATCTTCAATCTACATTTCGTTTTTTACTAAGCATTGTAAAAACTGAATACCCATTTTAAAATTGAATTTAATTGATCATTAAAAGTCAAAAATAAGTCAATTAAATCAAATAAAAAACAAATAAAGAAATTAAGTTGGCTTTTGAAATATTTTTATGGCAAGAATAAGTCCTATGAAAAACAAATACTTATTCTCATCAGTTTTGTGCCTATCCCTAGGCTCATCCTATGCATCTGTAACCATCACTGGACTTGGTGCAGCAGCAGCTCATGAAATTTCTTATGGCGATACTACCACAGTAGCATCGGGCTCTATAACGACAACTGACCTGCAATCCGTAGGCTTCTCTTATCAGGTTTTAAATTGGGGGACAGCTGTCCCAGAGGTGGGAGCGCCTAGCACTATTGTTCAGTTTCAAGGATCTGGACGTTTTGAGGTTAATGCTTACGGAACGACTTCTAGCTCGAGTTACACGGTTGGTGCGAACGTTACAGGGCCAACTATACGTGTTACATTTGATGAGGCTCTTTCTCTAGTGGTAGGTATGCAAGAAAACAACGGAATTAGAAATGACGGGACAGGTCTTTTTACTACGACTAACGTAGTGGGCCTGGCTACTAGCTTAACTGACCCTGGTTCACAACTCATTTCTGGTAGTAGTGCTTTAGATTTAGATATTGATGGAGATCTTCAAGGGACTTCTTCTACTTGGTCTGCTGCTTTTGGTGATACGGTAGGACAAACTTCTGGTGCCACCGTGTATGATTTTCAATTCAATTGGGATGCCTCAAATAATGGAACTCATGTTGAAGCATTTCAAATCCAAGATGCTTTCACCGTTGTCCCAGAGCCGAGCTCGGCAGGCCTTTTAGGTATTGCGGCTCTTGCATCCCTTCTTCATAGACGCAGAAAATAATTGATTGCGACATATATTAAGATGTTAAAATTCGTGAATGCGGCTGTTGTTTCTGTATTAGCTTTATTGCTACAGTCACACTCCCAATCCCTAGAAGAGGTGACGATATCAGGCGCACCAACCACAATTACTCTCGGCTGGGAAACAAAAGCAGGATACACGTATGAGGCTCAACGCTCGGAAGACCTCCATCCAGACTCTTGGCAAACTATCGGGCAAGGGTTAGAGGGAAATATTCCACAAACGACATGGTTCTATTCTGAATCAAATGTGGCAGGTCGCGCCTTTTACCGTATATCCCAATCAGCTCCAGAGATTGATTCCCAAGAGACTGAGGAACTGCTCAGTAACCCAAAATTCACTACTGATGCTAGTCCTTGGTTTACAGTGTTTAATTCTGCGAGTGGAGCGAACGGAAGCTTATCAGGAGGGAGTGGCGAACTACAATTAGGCATCTCTGATGGTGGGAGTTCTAGCTTTCATGTGCAATTGCTCCATAATGGACTTACGCTCTCCCAAGGGCAATCCTACACGTTAAGCTTTATTGCAAAAACGACCAGTGGGACTAGAAATATGACGGCCATGGTCCAGGCTACGACTAACCCAGCGAGCAACATATTTGTAGAGCAGACGGTGGAGCTTACATCGACTGGTCAAACATTCAGTATGCCTTTCAATATGACCTCTGCTTCCGGTAATTCGTCCAGAATTGCTTTTAATTTAGGCGGTGATACGACAGATGTGATTTTCGAATGTGTTTCACTAACTACCAGTTCTACTATTCAAGACCGGCTTGGGGCACATCAGTTAAATAAACGTTTAGGCCGAGGGAATAATTTTGCCGCCTACATGGCTACTGTTAAGCAGGGAGCGAAAGAGGACTATATACTACTCCGAGAAAATAATTTTTCTCATTGTCGTATTGGTTATAAACTAGATGAATTAGTTGGAGGGGCTGCTGATTATGTCGTGCCAGAGGCGGAAATGGCTGAAATCCAGCGCCTGGTTGATTTATGTCTCGCTGAGGGCTTAATCGCGATCATTGATCCAGTGCATAATTGGGCTAATGGACCAGGCTTCACCTACCCAGATGATCTCCCCAAATTCCTTGCCATCTGGGAGCAGGTCGCCACTCACTTCGCTGATTACCCCAATGACTCGATAATTTATGAGCTTTTGAACGAGCCTCACGGCAATAGCAGCATCGCGCAAATCACCTCTCAAGGAGTGAATACAGTGAGAGCAGTGTCAGGAAACGAAGAAAAAGCAATTATTGTCAGTGGGGAGGGGTTTTCAACTCGCCAAGCATTGATTAACGCCTTCAATGATGATGAGTTTCCCGCAAATGATAATTGGCTTATCGCTACTTTTCATTATTATGATCCAAAGGCTTTTACCACTCCCGACCAAGCTGGGAACGGGTCTGCAATCCCATGGGCAGATGGGGGGGCGTCGGACTCAGAGTTTAGTCAGGTTGTAACGGATTTCGCCGCCGTTCAAGCGGCAAACGTGTCTTGGGCTACTAGAAACAATACGGAACCATTACCGATCTTCTTAGGAGAATTTGGTTGTGATAATATTGCGCTAGAAGCAGACCGAAAACGTTGGTTAAGCTGGATTCGACTACAAGCTGAGGCTCTTGACTTTTCGTGGAGTCATTGGTTGATGTATAACGATGTTGATTTCTCGAAAGGTATGGGGCCATGGGGCACCGCTGAGCGCAATGACCCGGCCCTACGAGAGTTTCAGCCTGAAGTTGTTGAAGCACTAATCGGTAAATATGAAGCGGAGAATGCGACACTTATATCCAATGCAGAAATTGGCACTGACCTCAGTGAGCGAGAATGGGTTCAATGTGACGCATTGGGAGAAGGACTCACAAAAACTATTTATGTTCCACGAGAGCAAGAGTATGGTCTTATTGTGACTTATCAGACTACTGCAGATATAGAAATTACGGTCGAAAGCAAACTTCCCGACGGAACATTACTAGACTCGGTCAATGTAATTTTGCCAATGAACACTTATGCGAATAGTTGGAGTCGTGCTAGTATTCCATTGATATTAGCTTCAGACGATCAAGCGACTCTATCGATTGCGCAAGGGAGCGCTGGGAGTTTCAGTATAGATTCGATTGAACTCTCATTATGAGAAAACAAACTGCAGGTAAAATCGCAGTAAATACATACCTTCAAGCACTCATAAAGATGGGATAATTCACCCATAGCGCTAGAGACAGATAAACTCGGATCCGTATAAAAAGAGAGCTAGTTCACCTCTCAAAAATAATCTGCGGACAAAAATCACCCCTTAAGCCTTCCGCCACTCCGCCGGAGCTAGATCACCGAGAACATACTTCCCTATTTGAGTGCGAATCAACCTCAGCGTTGGATGCCCAACCTTCGCGGTCATGCGCCGCACTTGGCGGTTTTTCCCCTCGGTCAACGTCAACTCTAACCAAGAGGATTCAGACGTCATGTCCACAAGTGGTTCACGCTCCCAAACCCATTCGGGAGAACCCTCCAGAAGAGAAGCCTTCGCGGGCGCACAGTGATGATCCTTCTTCGCCACGCGGATAGTCAACCCACCCTCGCGCAGCTCCAACATGGCATCCTCATTCGGCGCTCCTTGCACCTGCACCAGATACACCTTACGTTGCTTTTTCTTAGGATTCATCAGCTTTTGTTCTGCCTCCTCTTCATCACTCAGGAGCAATAAGCCTTCCGAGTCATAATCCAAGCGGCCAAGCGGTTTTAGCCCCATCGCAAAAAATTCGACAGGAAGTGTCCGCTGTTCCGGATAATCTGGATTCGGATTATACTGCGACAGCATACGGTAAGGCTTATTATAAAGAATGAGCATGAAAGCCGAAGGTGACAAATATGGAACCAATTGAGAAGGCAGGAGTTCAGAATTTTGAACCAAAAAAAACGCCCTCCAGCGTGAGCTGTAAGGGCGTTGTTTGATTTAGCTTAAGAGAGCGATTACTCGCTGTCTTGGCTTGGGCTCCACTCTTCTGGAGAAGCAAGGTTGAATGCTTGCTCGAGTCCAACAAGGTCGCTGGATGGCTTGAGCGTCTCGAAGGAAGCAGACTCTTTCTGGAGCTGGTCTTCGGTGTAGCTTACTGCCTTCACAGAGAGTCCGATACGGCGCTCTACGCGGTCAACTTTGATAACACGTGCTTCTACGTCGTCGCCGACTTTGATGACGTCCTTCACTTTCTCAACGTGCTCTTCAGAGAGTTGTGAGATGTGGATGAGGCCGTCGATGTCGCCTTCGAGGTTAACGAATGCACCGAAGCTCGCGATTTTCGCGACGGAACCGGATACAACGTCGCCCACTTTGAAGCGGTCTTCGATGTTTTCCCATGGATCCATTCCAACTTGCTTGATCCCGAGGGATACGCGCTCGTTTTCGTGATCGATCTGGAGAACAACTGCTTCGACTTCGTCACCCTTCTTGATAACTTCTGATGGGTGGTTGATCTTACGGGTCCAAGAGAGGTCAGAGACGTGGATCATACCGTCGATTCCTTCTTCAAGGCCAACGAATGCGCCGTATGACGTGAGGTTACGCACAGAACCGGTAATCTTGGTTCCGATTGGGTAACGCTCCTCGATTTTGACCCATGGGTTTTCTTCGAGCTGACGAACACCGAGGGAGATTTTCTGCTCTTCGGTAGAAACACCGAGAACGACTGCCTTGATCTCTTGGTCGAGCTCAAGAACGTCTGATGGGCGTGAGATGCGCTTAACCCAGCTGAGCTCGGAAACGTGAACAAGTCCTTCGACTCCTTTCTCAATCTCGATGAATGCTCCGTATGGAAGAAGCTTGGTGACTTTACCAGAAACTTCTTTCCCGATTGGGTATTTCGCGAGGATGTCTTCCCATGGATTGTCGCTCATTTGCTTGAGTCCAAGAGAAACACGCTCCTTGTCCTTGTCGATCTCTAGGATCTGCACGTCAAGAGGCTGTCCGATACGCACCATTTCTGATGGGTGCGTTACACGGCCCCAGCTCATGTCGGTGATGTGGAGGAGTCCGTCCATTCCCTCGAGGTCAACGAAAGCACCAAAGTCGGTGATGTTTTTCACAACACCAGTAACCTTGTCGCCCACACCAACGGTCTGGAGGAACTTCTGACGACGCTCGGAGCGCTCTGCCTCAATCACTTCACGACGTGAAAGAACAACGTTCTTACGGTCTTCGTTAATCTTAACAATCTTGAATTCGTAAACGTTGCCTACGTATTCGGTAAGATCTTTTGGTGGGATGATGTCCACTTGTGAACCAGGAAGGAATGCCTCGACACCAACGTTGACCGTAAGGCCACCTTTGACTGCGGATCTGACTTTTCCTTTGACGAGACCACCGTCTTCGTAAACGCCGACGATCTTCTCCCAGTTTTGTTTGTAAGCTGCTTTTTCTTTAGAAAGAACAACCATTCCTTCGTCATCTTCTAGTTTTTCAAGAAGGACTTCGATTTCGTCTCCGACTTCGATTTCGTCTCCATCGAACTCGCTGGACATGATCACACCTTCGGACTTGTATCCGATGTTGACGATGACCACTTGTGGGCGGATCGCGATGATGGTTCCTTCGACGATTGAGCCTTCCTTAAATTCGCGGAAGTTCTCGTTAATAAGTGCGTCGAGCTCTGGACTGATAGTCGGCTCGGCAATTGCTACTGACATAATAGTATGTATGTTATGGGTTTAGTTTTTGTTCGGGGTGGAACGGCACTTTTACTCGCGCGAGGTTCCACCAATTTTGCCTCAGATATTCATGACAGTATGAGGCCCCGACCTGACATGAAGGATTGCGAAGGTATGAAGCTCTTCTAGAATAGCAAGCAAAAAGAAAGGGTTAAGGAGGAATAATTGAGGTTTATAGAGCCATTATTGCCTACGACACGGTGAAATGTATCTCTGTCCGCGGAATAACGTCCTTTCTCCTAGCCAATTATGCTCAAAGTTTTATAAAGAAGGTATGCCCGCTCAATCTCCACAGTTAATCCTAGACGACCCGTGGTTAGAACCCTTTGAGCAAGTTATTCGGTATCGGCAGGAGCGTTGCTATCATGCCTTACAGTTGGTAGGCGAGAATTATGGAAACTTATCAGGCTTCGCTAATCTGCATCATGAACAAGGTCTTCTCTTACGTGACGGGAAATGGTTATGCAAGGAATGGCTACCGGCGGCACAGGAGGTGTCGTTGATTGGCGACTTTAATAGTTGGGATTCTACCGCTCACCCGATGCGGCAAGACCATCAAGGCTGTTGGCATATTTCTCTACCTGAGTCTAAGCTATCTCTAGGAAGTGGGTATAAAGTGCGAGTCACTGGAGCAGATGGTATCACGCGAGATCGCATTCCGGCGCTCGC
>CALKLP010000213.1 GCA_937991965.1 uncultured Verrucomicrobiales bacterium | reverse complement strand
AATCAAATTTCAGAAATGAAAGTAACACTTATCGCCCTCACTGTTATTGTGATGCTGAGTACCGGCATTAATGCCCTCAACGCCAACCAGATTGCCAGAAGAAGAGCCAGGATTGTCGCTGCTGATTCCAAGCTCGGAGTTAGCTTCGATCTCCAAGATTACGCCGACTACGTTGTCGCTGAAGTTGGAAATGGCCAAAACAATGGTAGAATGGGCATCGCCAATTCCAAGTTCATCACCTGGTACAAAGCCAAGTACGCTGAAGTTGCTGCCTCTGTTGAACTCAGAATCGCCGCTTTCAAGAAGGCCGGACTTTTGACCGCTGCTGAACAGACTGCTCTTGAGACCACCTTCGAGTTCGTGAATGGAAAGCCAAACCCAAACCCACCAACTTAGACCAACACCAAGCTTTTCAACTCCGTTTTGCAATTCCAAATTGCTATGCTTAGCCATAGAAACGCTTAGAAGAATTGGTTCAACGACAAGGAAACCAACGAGCTCTTCATGAACCAAGTCTCTGCCGGTTTGAAGGAAAATGCTGATTTCTTGACTTTGGAACAGTTCACATACCACACTGAAACTGCTGCTGCCTCCGGAAGTAACAACACCGAGAGCAACACCGCCCAGGAAAGCAACACCCAGAACTCCAAGAAAGGAGGAAAGGGAGGAAACAAAAAAATCCTTGCCCAGGTTGATGCCTCATCTGACCCAGAATCAAACACCAGATACTACACTCCAAACTGCTGGGAGGGAATCTGCTTCGAACAACAGCTCGACGTGTTCACCGAGTGCTTCACCAACTTCCTTCAGCCAATCATTGGAGAAGTTGACACCTGCACCAACACTTTGAACGAAACCCCAGAAGCCGACAGAACCCTTGAGAACTACTTGACTTTCAACAGTTGCAGAACCAAGGCTCTCTTGCCAATCACCAGCGCCCCAGTCATCCCACCAGGATACATGAGCACTGACTTCGGAATCACCTGTGCCCAGGAAGACTTCGTCAAGAACTACGAGTTCGCCCCAGCTTCCGAAATCCCAGGATGTGTGAACAACTACAGAAAGGCCTTCAGAAAGGAGGTTAACAAGTGTAACCAGCTCAAGCACATCTGGAGCATCACCAAGCACGACACCGTCGCCGAGAAGAAGAAGTACATCGAGAACCAGACCGCTTACAACAACTGCGTCACCGCCCTCGAAGGTTTCAAGAACAACGCCGATTACCAGGCCTGCCACACCTTCATCGAAGAAGTGCTTCCAAAGTTGGACGATAAGGCCATTTGCCTCGTCGACCTCGAAGCCGGATTCGAAGCCAGCGTCATCAACAACTGCGCTTCTCTCAAGGACGCCAGCAACACCAACCCAATCACTCAAGCTAAGATTGATGGATACAATGCCTGCCTCAAGACCTCTTACAAGAACTACCTTAACCTTAAGGAGGATGTCGTTGTTAACGGAAGAACTATCTCCGTGACTGTCTTCGAAAAGTGCAAGCACCTTTCCCATCTTAAGCTTCCATTCTACACCAGAGAAGAAATTCTTGCTCTTTGCATGCCTCAGAACGAGCTTGCTTTTGAGACTAGTGGTGCTAACAACCAACACCCAGGAAAGATCTGCCAGGACAAACACGCCGATTTCAACTGGGACCCAACTGCTGAAGGAAACTCCATCAAGAAGATTGTCAAATCTGCTGAAGGAAAGGCTTTCAATAAGTGTTACTCTAAAGCCATTAACACTTGGATCAAGGAACACGGAAACCCACTCTGTGCCACCGAGACCAAGGAATACCTCAGAAACAGTCCAACCGAGACTTATACCATTTTCAGCGTCAAGAAATGCGTGAACAACGAGCTCACCACTATTAGAGCCCTCGAGAAGGCCGCTAGAGTCTACGACGCCACCAAGACTGTCCAGGCCAACTTTGACACCGCCACCGCTGAACTCGAAGCTCTCAACGCTTTATTCGAAGCTGCCACTAATAAATGTGGAGCTAAGGTCGAATTCAAGATTAAACCTCTTGGACCAGAATTCAACGTTACCACTTGCTTCAACCAGGGAACCGCCGCTTTGAACAACTACCTTCATAGCTGCCAGGTTCACGCCAAGACATTCAGAGACAAAAACAAGACCGAACAGAAGAAACTTCAATCTGAAAATAATAATGCCTGTGTCGCCGGGGGAGCTGCTATTGCTCAAACCTGGAACACCAGTAAATGTGGAGGAAAGGCCGCTGATGGAACACTCGTCCTCTTCAACCTCGCTGACTGGACTGTCGCCGCTGACAAGAAGGTCAAGATCACCGCTACTGCCACCGGATCTTCCCACCAGAACGATCACCACCACGAAGCTTTGATCACCACTTTGAGCGAGTACGAATTCCTTAACAGATGTCAGCTTTGGATCCAGGATATCCACAACGCTTCTACCGAAGCCGAGTACAACGAGATCACCGCTGCTTACACCAGATTCACTGACATTTACAAGAACAACGGACATCCAAACGCCACCTACCCACAACCAAGACCATGGACTTGGGTTAAGGCTCACAACACCCCAATTAGCCACCCAGCCTTGACTGTCACCGAAAGCGAATTCATTAATAACATTATGGAGCAAAATCTCCCATCAGGAATCGATATCGAATCGAGCGAAGCTTCATTCCAAAAACATTTGGAATGCATCGTCGGAGAAACAACCCAAGAAACCCTTCACCACTTCGACGAGGAACTTGCTTGGTTCATCGGTCACATGAAGAATGCTCATACACACAGCGAGTACTTCAAGTTCAAGCACGGATACAACACTTTGATTCAGATCTACCACGATGAACACCACATCGACTTGACTGGACATATCGTTGACTGCCCTGCTTTTCACTTCTAATCTGAAACAAGATGAGAAGAGACATTAATTTAAAATCTGAA
>CALKLP010000212.1 GCA_937991965.1 uncultured Verrucomicrobiales bacterium | reverse complement strand
ACGTTACACATGAATTCGTCATGATCTCCACGTTCTTTTTTCGCTATAAAAAACCGTAAAACCGGCACATTGTGTCCTGTTGAATCCTTTGAAAGCATTTCTAATGCATCGTAGAAAAGCCGCACGAAATAAAGTGTTGATGAGAAATCTGGCATCGATGGTGGCGTTGGGACAAATACCAAATCACAGGCCAAAATTGAATTTAACGTATTAAGATTCAGGGACGGTGTGCCATCCAATAGAATGTAATCGTAGTCGTCCGACAAGCCCATTAGTCCATCGCGAAGCTTGGTAAACAACGATGCGTGTGGGGCATCCGTTAGACCAATGAAGCTTTTTGAAAGCAGATCAATACTGAGCAATTTAGAGCAACTGGGGATAATGTCGATATTGCTCCAATAGGTTTTCTGGACCGCATAATCAAGAGTCTCTGAGGCGCCCTCGGGATGTCCTGCGAGAATTAGAGTGTCTTCATCTTCGAGCAAAAACGGAGCGATCGTATGCTCGTAGTGGACAGAGTAATCGGGCATTTTTCCAAAGAAAAAGCTTAAAGACGCTTGAGGATCAGTGTCGACGACGAGAACTCGATAACCCTGCATAGCCAAGTACTGGGAGTACAGATGACAGGTAGTTGTCTTGGTGCTACCACCTTTGAAATTCATGAAACCAATGACTGGGCAGGGCATAGACGCAGGCTTGCGCGGGGCAGTGCCAAAGTACTCTCTGATATGGTTGATCTGGTTAATCGTGTAACCAGCTCTCATTTTATTGGGCGTATCCTGTCGATAGTCGGGTGGGGGGAGTAGGGAGTCCTGCTCTGCACGGGTGAGCACTTTAGGATCGACACCGATCATTTCACAGGCTTGTGCCAAGGTGTACCGACGCTTCTGTATCCGAGAATCTACCTCAGCCTGATCAACCCAATCTACATGGTGCTTCTGGCGCTGAACCTTCGCTGCTAGATCTGGAATCTTGGTCATCATCGTATGACCGCGATTTAGAACCTTGTTTAATCTGTCTTGATAATCGCGAGGGTTTTGTTGAATTTGTTGTTTCTCAGTCATGCGGATTCCGTTAGGTTCGTCGCGCCCAAATCTATGAGTTCTACACCCATGTCGATTAGAGGCTCTGTGTTAAGAGAGACCAGCTGATAGTCGAGAGAAGCTGCAATGGAGACATTCTGAAGAGTGAGCATAGGAACCGAGATATTGCGCTCAGAAAGGGTTCTGATCAGAGAATGAAGCTTCTTAGTGGCCGCTAAATCAAATGGTGCTATCCGGGATTCGAAGGTGGAAACTATGCGGCTATACATCGAATCGATGGCATCTGAATTCATCGGCAGGGCGGCAATGAGTGCTGACAATGAAGACGTGGATATAAAGAATTTCTCGATAGGGTGAGAGTTGAGAAAGTCTATGAGATTCGGATCTGGGGTAGGTGACAGGGCATCTATCACGACCGGTGTGTCTAGTAAGATCATTGAGATGAATTCTGATCAGACCAGGAATCAAGGGATTTGCGAACGGCCTTAAAACCGGCTTTAGACAATCCCAAACTCTTGCCAATAGATTGCAAGGTGTTTCCCAACAGTACTCTATCTTTAGGAAATACCGCTTGCTCTAAGATAATCCGAACTTCACCCTCAACACTACGTTGACCGGATGAGGCGCGTGCTTTGAGTGCGTCGTGAACAGAATCGGGTAATTTTCTGACAGTAATATTTGCCATCACTTTCCTCATTTGCAATCATTTTGATATCAGTATAGTTATTTGATAGCACTTTGCATTTTTATTTTTCAGCAGGGGAGGGGAGGGTGATTATTAACAGACCTCTCAGCGGTTGTTCGGCAGCTACGGGTCTAAGCGATTGAACCCGACATCGGAACTACCGGATCTACTAGATGGGCATCATGAAATTCCCGATTAGATTGGTAGGACAGCGTGTTTGAACGATTATTTGAGATAACAAATAGAATCAGAGAAAAAGACAACAAAGGAGTGCTGGTATCCAAATCCGTTAAGGATCTTTTAAACACTGAAGAGCGGAAGCAAAAACTTAGATCAATAAAAAGGCTTTGTAGCGTTACCGAAGCTGTGTGGATAAATCACTATCTTTATTCAATCAGTAAATTTGCAGAGCTTGTCCAGGAACTACCTGCTTCTGAAATACATCACCATTCAGAAAAAGGCGGGCTGCTCGACCACACTCTAGAAACGCTTCACGCCGGCCTTAGAATCGCCCAAGGCTACGTAATGCCACCGAATGCGGAACCTGAAAAACTGGCATCGGATGCCGAGAGATGGCGTTTCGCTGTATTCATAGCGATTTTGGCCCACGACATTGGGAAAATTGTTACCGACATAGAGGTCATAAAATCGGTAAAAAAAGATGAGTGGTCAGAGTGGCATGCCTGGTACGGGCCGATTCCGATAGGGGCAAAATATAAATTCAAATTCAGTCGCTCAGGCGACAGGACTTCCCGGAGAAAGATGCACGAAAAGGTATCAATGTCGATGGTGCCGAAGATTGTCACTGAAAAAGCAGCAATTTGGATGTTTAAAGACCGTGAGCTAGTGGGTCAATTCGTTAGCACAGTCAATAACGCAACACTGGGTGGGCATGTTATCGCTGAAATAGTGAGGGCTGCTGATAAAAACAGCACAGCTAAGAACTTAGGTGCGGAAACAGGCGCTGGAAACGATCACACAACGAGTGTACCTCTGCATCAAAAACTCATAGTTTCTCTAAGAAAACTTATCGCTGATAGAGATCTGAAAAGCAATAAACCTGGCGCTGCAGTTTGGGTGACTGAAACTGATACGTGGGTCGTATCTAAAACCACAATGGAGGCGGTCAGGGCGCAACTTGTCAACGAAGGTCATACGGGAATTCCAGTGAACGTCGTAAGGCTCTTTGACATATTGCAAGAACACGAACTCATCGTCCCCAACAAAGACGGGAATAGCATCTGGTGGACTGAAATTAACTACAGACCTACGAACTGGAAACAGAAGTTCACGCTACTGAGGTTCAAAAACGAAACGCTATGGCCGACGACAAATCCTGAATGTTTTGACGGTTGTGTAAAAACTCAAAATTCAGACGATGAATGGGTGGTCGTGGATGGTGAGTTCGAAGCAGTAGGGCAGGGGGACTCCAAGATTTCAGAGGACATAAAAACATCCGTTGAGCCTGATAAAAAGGATGACGAAAATAAAAAAGGAGAAAATGTAGTTAAGACTGCGGAAGCTAACCAGCAGGTTGCCAGTCAGGATATTCCTCAAAGTATGTCAAAAGACGATGTTATCGAAGATAAGGAAAATGTGAGGGTAGATAAATCTACAGACGTGAATGACTCGCCCAAAGCCGTCAAGAAGAAAATTAACAAGAAGAAACCGAATAATTCGAACAATACTAGTAAACCTAGAATTAAAGAGGGGGCGGGTAATGATGCAAAAGTAAGGAAGGGGGGTAAGAGGCCAAAGGCGAATTCGAGCGCTATGGCCAATGAGAGAATTTTGCAGAAAAACGATTTCATCAATTGGATGATCAAGGGAATCCAAGACAAAAAAATTAGAGTGAACGAAAGCAAAGCAGAAGTACACGTTCTCGATGGTTATATCGCCCTAGTGTCACCTAAGATATTTGAACGATATCTGGATGACAATCCACTGATAAGAAGAAAATATCGATCAAAGCTAAACGGAGGGGCACCAGAATTCACCGCCATACAAAGAGAAATCCAATCTCTGGGAGTCAATCACACCGGCGAAAAAGGGATGAACATTCACAGACTTTCGGTGGTCGGTAGACGTGGGGAATCCGAGCTTAAGGTCTATTTAATCGAAAGGCGATATTTGCCGTCAATGAACAATTTCGACGTTAACAAGGCCATGAAACTGGTCGAATGAGCTAATTAAGTGTCCGTGCTAGAATCCAGAGGAATACA
>CALKLP010000211.1 GCA_937991965.1 uncultured Verrucomicrobiales bacterium | reverse complement strand
CCCGGACCCGAAAAGGTTCTGAACCCGGTTCGATAATAACGCGCTGTTCCCCCAATCCACCAATCGTTTTCGCGGAATCTTCCGGCGGGGTAAATTGGGTAAACCAATCCGAAAAATGTGAGGCCGTATTGTAGGGAGGATGCAACCGTCGAAGCCCGGAAATCAACTTGACAGAGCGTGTAGGAGCTGGACGTGGAAATGGGGGTGGCAGTGATGGTGGTGATGGTGGTGGTGGTGGTGGTGGTAGCTGTGTCTTCGATGGGTGTTACGCGCTTGCTGGGCATGCGACATCGAGTTGGCAGCACTTAATTCAGGAACGAACCGCGCTAGGATCCGAGGAACGAACAGCAAATGTGTCCGTGCAAATTGCGTAGTGTAAGCGGCACACCATATCCCCCAACCCCCCCACCCCCCTTTCTCTCTTGCACAAACACCGCCCGCTCCCCTTGCAGCTCTCTCGCGAGATGTTTCGGTGTTCCTACATACTGCAGTCTGTTCATCTCCCTTCGGAGAAGACTACATGCAAAGTCGTCTGCATTCCTGCATGCCATCTACAAGCAAGGTCGAGCTGAACATTCCGACATCATGTTCTTTTCGATACGCTTCTCGCACGTGAATCCACGACCGCAAATCGATTCAACTTGTCTATCTCTCCCTTGTCATCACGCATTTGCGGCAATCCAGCACCCTTTCGCTCCCTTTCGTTCGCGAAAATTGCCCTTGACTTCCTGCTCGTCGTTTGCTGTGGGAACGCAGACTAACCACGAAGGATTCACAGATAAGGCGTACACCACAAACTATCGAGAGAGCAAAGCAGACCTTGGGGCTGGTTGGAAGCGTGGACCCACCTTTCTCTGTAGTTTGCACGGAGGAGAAAGCCCTGGCTACGAAGAACGGGAAGAAATGAGTGACAGAGGGGTCAACCGAACGAGAGGAGGCACGGCAGGTGAGAGCCAGCCGTGCGGGTGCGCATGACAATTAATTACGGATTTCTTCTCGAAAAGTCATTACACAGTACACGAGCGTCCACACCATCCAGGCGCTGCTTGACCGCATAGCCACCGTCGGAAATTTCTTGTAGACGATGCACGGCCCGCAGATTGCTCCTGGCAAGCAGTAGTCTAGGGTTAGTTGCCGCTTTTGTTTGCTCACGACCTCAAATTACGCTTATGTGCATTCTCGCTACCTAGCAAGCCAAAGCCGCTTCACGCAAGATACTCATCTGCCATCTCTGACGTTCATCTCTGACGGTGACATACCGTTGCAAGCGCCACCCGAACGAGTCCTGAAAATCGAGGAGCTGCTTCGTAGTTGGTACTCTTAAATAAAGACAAGCAAATGGCTTACTTACTTCGATCGGCATATAGTCTATATATAGAAGTCTATGCATGTTGAAAATGCAAGGCCGAAACATCCAGTATTGTGTGTAGCACGTAGACCGGACAATCTTGACAAACATGATGAGATTTCGCGAAAAGTTCACGAGTGAAGAAGCACACATGAAGCCGTTAGCGTCAGGCATAAAAAAGGCGGGGCACTCATACGAACCATCATACCAGCGGATAAGAGGGACAGCAATGCCCCTCGTAGACTACTGTAGTAGTCTAGTTGTAGACGCTGTGCCTCTTGATACGCCAATCATGCAATTCACGAACGTGTGACAAAAATCACGAAACCAGACAGGGATGGATAAGAATGGGTTTATGTGGTTGATTGACCCCATGGCATAACTATCGGATAAAGTGGTAGTCATCAGACGTTCTACAATCACATGGCATGACTTCTATCTAAGTAATGAGGAAATGCAACAGTCACAGGCGTATTCTACAGGGATAGTGTGTACTCGATGCACTAAATGAAACAAGCACCCAGGGCCGGAATACACTAAAGGCTAAGTGAGGTAAACGCGCGCGAGCATGAAAGCAACCAACGGGAAAAAAAAACTCACACCACCCGGCATGCGGTCGAGCCGTCCACCCTTTCAGGAGTGCCATCATATCCCAAGCAAGCACCAAATTACATGTTTCATTCCTTTACCGGTATCGTTTTCCTCATACGCAGCTAGCTTGATTCACCAGCAACATCCAGAAACAATTGTCCACTGCGTAAAACATGTATTAGTTGTCAGTACTTTGCTACTACTGGGGTATATAGAAATCCAAACTTTACTTGCCACCGTTCAAGTTTATGCCTCACCTCAAAGCTCCTCGGGTATCGTAAGTAATAGCTTTACAATAGACTAGTCAAAGTAGGAGTACAAAACAAGGCACATTCGTCGCCGTGAAGGAAGAATGGGCACACAGACGCCCAGCGCACAAGAGAGTAGGCTGAGCCCGTATGGTGGTCTACTTCTTATCGGTTTACTCTCAATCAACGCGTCATAGACTGTAACCACAAACCTAAGGTAGGAAAGACTGCCAAGTACGAAAGAAAGACGACGGCAGAGAGAATAAACGTCATAAAAATACCCCCAGGATAAGAGAAGTACGGGGAGGTGCTACGGCAGGCTTGCCACGCCCGTCTAGGTCCCCTTATTTCCACGTCGGGTCTGTCGCAACCAAGAATGAACCCCCGCCCTCCATGCACCTAAACGCCCAGGTGTGCAGGGCAGGACGGCGCGAAAATCAACTAAAAAAGAAGCGAAGATATAAAATTGAACCCCCCCAGAAAGAAGTGCGCACGCAAGCCAGCCTGACGAGAGACTAGAGGCCACGGAGACGCAACCGCTGATAGAGGCAGGAAATAAGAAATAACCCTCAGACGAAAGACCAGAAAAGGGACGATAATTTAACGA
>CALKLP010000210.1 GCA_937991965.1 uncultured Verrucomicrobiales bacterium | reverse complement strand
ATCCGATCATTAGCTTGCTCGGAAACCTTCTGCGCTACTTTGGCATCGGCTAACTTTTGGTGGAGTTGCTCTAACTTCCCACCTTGCGGAAGAGAAAGCACATACACGTATGCCGGAATAGCGCAGCACAAGATGAGTAGTGCAAACTTGCGGGCCTCGCGAATTAATACTCCCTGAAAGGTTACAGCACGCGCGGAAGGCTTGGATTTTCTAGCCTTCACTTTCGCATTTATTTTATAATTACGTCGTGCCATTTCGTTAAGTTTTGTAAAGTTTTATGACGATAGTTAAGAAATGTAAATAATTTTTTTAAAATAAATGTCGCTATTAGCCAACTAATAACACGACAGCGAGCATGAGGCCAAAATCCGCATGAATATGCAAGAGAGTATTTGCACCTAATGATTGAGTCTTCTCCTGTAAAATAAACCAAACATATGAAATTGCGACCAAAGCGATAAAAGCCGTAATCAACCATCCAATATGGAACAGAGTGAACAAAACTAAAAGATGGTATCCCGCAAAGAGAAGATGGAAAACTGGAGATTTCCTGCGAAGCGGAGCCCAGTGTATCTGCTCAATAATGGGATGAAGAAGACCAAAGTATGGCACCATAAGCCAGAGCGTCCATCCCTCTAGGTCGTAACGCAATAACCACTCCTCGATCGGGATCTGAGTAATAGAATCAAGAAAGTAATAAGTCAACGCTCCCGAAGGTAGTGTAATCAAAGAGGTTAGCACCCCAAATCGACTAAGCCGAAACTGCAGCTTATAAGATCGATCACGACATAAGAGAATCGCAGCATGATACGCTATCAAGGCCCACCAAGCAGAGTGAAATCCACACCAGAAAATACCAACGGAAAGATAAGGGATGAGTGCCCTGAAGATAAATGACGTCATAGGATGGTGTGAATACACATTACTGATGATATCGATAAAGTCTAGAAATTCGCTGGTCATCTTATAGCAGCGTGGTCATTTTTAGATATGAACACGCTTTCGCAACTGCTCTCTGACGCTTCAGAATCTCCCGTTCATTTTCAGTTCGGGTGCCAACTCCAAAAATGCACTCAACGCTTAACCAAATCACAAAAGCCATATTACGAATTGGAACTAGTCGATGCAGGCGGCAGCGGAGCCTTGAAGATCTGGAACAATCACCCACAGTTTGACCAGACCGCAGAACTCAAGGCCGGAGCGTTTCTCAACATTGAAGGACATTTCACCAAAAATCAATACGGGTTGGATTCGCAAGATTGGCAGTGGGTTCACTTATCGGATGAGGGCAAAGAAGTTTTACTCCTAGGGGACCCTCTGTTAAAAGAAAAGCAGGACGAGGACTGGAATACCATTACAGAGCTTTGTGCTGAAATCAAAGACCCCCGATTACATGCCTTATGTAAGAAGTTTTTTGGAGACTTCACGGAGCGCTTTCGCCGAGCCGCGGCTGCGAGAAAAAACCACCATGCCCGCCGAGGCGGTCTCACTGAGCACGTCGCGCAAATGATGCGTTCAGCAGTAGCGATCTGCACAGCCTACCCACATCTTAATCAAGATCTGATGATCACAGCGATCCTCTTTCACGACTGTGGGAAGCTCTGGGAAAACAATTATCCCGAAACAGACTTTCACCAAACGTATAATCTCCATGCAGAAGCCTTAGGGCATATCACGCTCGGAATTGAGCTGGTTAATAAACTCTGGAGAGACATCTGTGAAATAGGACAAAGCGAGTGGAAACTCATAGAACCTGCGACGGAACAAGTTCGTATTCACTTACTCCACATGATAGCGAGCCACCACGGCCAACTCGATTTTGGCTCCCCCGTCGTCCCCAAGACCCCTGAAGCCTTTGCCTTGCATTATATCGATAACCTTGACGCGAAAATGGAAATGTGTGAACTCGCTTACGAAAACTCCAATTCGCTCAGCTCTCACATCGTGGAAAAGAAATTCCCGCTACCTGGAAACTTGATTTTACCGCTCAAAAAGTATAAATAGCGACGTAGAAATACGGAATTTTAGGTTGTCATTTAATTTGTGGCGTATTTACATAGTAATTGAGTCATGTCTTCTACTCACAAAGAATCCGTTAACGAATTCACTGGTGCCGACCTTACCGAGCTATCAGATGAAATGTTAGTAGAGATATGCAATCAAGAATTACCAGAGTCAACGAGAGCATATAAGGTTCTTATTCGACGCTACGAAGGATTGATCTACAATACTTGCCTCAAGCTTCTCAATAACCAAGAAGATGCGGAAGAAGTCGCCCAAGACACTTTCATTCAACTTTTTAATAAGCTACATCAGTTTGAAGGGCGCTCCTCCTTTAAGACGTGGCTCTACCGCATTGTCCACAATTATTGCAAAAATAGAATTTCAAAGCAAATCAGACACCGAAAGCGTAAGGTTGCACTAGAGGAGCATGCCGAGCACTTCAAGGAGGATACATATGATTCACGTGAGGATGACGAACGGTCAGAGCTAGTCAATAAGGCCATGGACACCCTCAAACCCCGAGATAAGGAAATTCTAGTACTCAAGTTTATGTCAGGTTTAACAATCGAAGAGATCTCAAAAGTATTAGACCTTGGTCTGAGTGCAACAAAAATGAGGCTTTACAGAGCATTAGATGCCTTTAAAGTGGCCTTCGAAAGGACCAATAAAGAACCTGCGGCTTAATCATGATAAATGACCAAACATACCTAAAAGAAGAAAGCGAATTGAATAAGTTATTCGCCGAAGCGGGTTGGTCAGAAGTCCCTCGCCCCAACGAATTACGGATCCAAAAAATTGAAGAGCGTGCGCTAAGTGAGCGTATCGTAAAAGACTCAATCAACTTCGTTTTCAGTAGTTTTGAGTCTGTCTTGACAGGCTTTGCGGACGCCTTACTCGTAAGCCGTGAAATCCCTTCCCAAGATTACAAAGTTTAACTCGAAAAAACCTTAAATAATGAACCAAACTAGCAACGAAGCTCTTTTAGATGAGTCAAAGACAAACCCTCTCATGCAAGTAGCAGAAAGCTTGAAATCTGCTTTCTTAGAAATGGGACTAGGAATGGTGAACTTTTTGCCTAAGCTCCTAGTCGCAATCATCATTTTATGTGTCGGTATTATTCTAGCTAAAGTCGTCCGCTCTGTCACCGCCAAAATATTACAAGGCATCAAGATTGACACCTTGACTGAAAAAAGCGGGGTTCAACCAGCTCTGGCAAAAATGGGTGTCAAGGGAAGCCTCGCTGAGCTGATCCCCAAGCTCCTGGGCTTTTTCATCATTGCTTTTATGGTAAAAACATCTGCGGACGCTGCAGGATTCACTGACGTCTCAGACTTCATCAACTCCATCTTTGCGTTCATCCCAAAGCTTATCACCGCATTCCTCATCATGGTTGTGGGCGTATTTGTTGCTGATGTGCTACAAAACGCAGTCTTTAATGCCCTAGACGAGAAAGGGCTAGATTACGCTAACATTCTATCCAAAATCCTACTCGGCCTCGTTATCGTCGTCTTCCTCACAGTCGCCCTTAGCCAAATTGGAATAGAAACTGAGCTCCTTAAAGACACGGTCAAAATTTTACTCATCGGAGTATCTATTGCAATCGCCCTTGCTCTAGGATTAGGACTTAAAAGCCACGCAAACAATATCGTCGCAGCAGTCTATGTGAGAGATATTTATCGCCAAGGAAGCAGCATCGAGATCGATGGCGATTTACTTACCATCAAAGGGACAGGACCTGTAACAACCAAGCTCCAAAAGGAAAATGGTGAGTTTGTAGTCATCCCTAACTCCGAGCTAGTTTCCACCAAAATCAAGGGGCGTATTGCTCAGTAAAGTTAGTCTTCACCGAGCTTACGTATCTCCTCCTTCAGCTTCTCTCTCCTTATCTTTTTAGGGTCGAGAATTGTTCTACCTCCGTGATGCTTTCTGATCGGATCGAAGAGGGCGTCCATCCCTACGGCCTTGAGCTCATAGACCTGCATCATGAGCTCTCCTAAATCGCCTTTAGGGAAAGAGCGTTGATGAAACCAGCTCAAATACTCTAAGGGTAAGTCCACTAATAGAACGCCCTTTGGCGGATACTGCTTTGGGCCGAACATCCCAAAGGGCATTCGATAATAGACCAAAGCATTTAACACATCCTTCAAGTCTTGTGTGTAATCACTCGGGTTGATCTCATCTGCCATCACATAACCTTGCTCAAGCACACACCGGTTGACAACCGAAAAGCATTCTTGAAGAACCATAAATTTCCTGCATGATGCTTTCATGTTCATTCGCCGTCTAATCCTCTGTTTAATGTTCAGCTCGGTCTCGTATGGTGCTCCACCACTGACACAGCTCTACACGATAGAGGACTTCTCCAAGCTCTCAGAGACGCTGACCTCAGTCGTTCCGGACGCCAAGGCGGCGACCGTGTGCATTGATCTCGGTGATGGTTCATCTGGCTCAGGGGTAATTATCTCGCCTGATGGACTAATCCTCTCTGCAGCACACGTTACGCAAGAAGTTGGCAAAAAATTCGAGGTCATTATGGAAGATGGCACCCGTTTTACCGCTGTCGGGTTAGGTCTCAACACAAGTACCGACGCCTCAATGGCAAGAATTCTACCAACTATCAAGGAAGAGGAATTCCCTTATGTCCCCTACACCACTGAAGTCCAATTACGCCAATATGTCTTCTCGCTTGGTCACTCTGGTGGCTTTGATAAAGAGCGAGGAATCGTCTTGCGCTTGGGTCGCGTCATCGATCTAGAAAGTACCTCCATGCGCACCGACTGCACTCTCATCGGTGGTGATTCCGGCGGCCCACTTTTTGACCTCAAGGGACGTCTGATCGGGATTCACAGCCGGGTGGGCACGATCACTAGCTCAAATACTCACGTCCCTATCGAGAACTTCCAGAAACACTGGCAGAAGCTCGAAGAAGGCCGACTCTGGGGCGATGGCACCTTCGCTAATGCGGGACTCCTCTTTCAAGGAATGCGTCTTTTAGAGGTAGATAAGCGGCTAGAAGTCGTTGAGGTTCGTCAGGACACCAACGCGGCAACCGCAGGATTTCTGAGGGGAGACCACATCATCAAAGTAAATAATATCGAACTCAATTCTCTCACCGCTCTGGTAACCATTCTCGCCGACGCAGGAGCTAAAGGTGTAGCTCTCACGGACATCCCTGTTCATATTAACCGCGATGGCAGTGAACGCACGCTAACCCTCAGCCTCAATGACTAAAACCCTTTTCCTCATCTACTTTCTCTCGCTCTTTCTGGCTGCATCAGAGAAAGAGGGCCTCCGCTCTAAACATAACCAAAAACTCCTAGCACCCGTTCAGCAAGTTTTGCAGAACTCTAGCGCCGTCATTACAAATAGCGATCGCGTCTCTCTCGGATATGGATGCCTAATCACTTCCGAGGGACATATTTTTACGAAAGCGAGCCTGATCGAAGGGCAAGAAGGCCTTTTGGTAAGACTGGGGAAAAAGGAATACCCCGCAGAATTTGTCGAATCATCGCTCACATGGGATGTGGCGCTACTAAAAATTGAGATTACTAACAGCCCCCCCTTACAACTCACCACAGCCGACGCCTCACCTGGAGCAATCGTCAGCTCCAACGGGGTGACTAGCCTTCTGTCTCGGCGCTTAAAATTTGGGGTGATTGCCGCCAACACACGCCTCATCCCAATGCAAGAAGCTAGACTCGACCTTCAGGCTTATTATAAAAAAGACCAAGGCTTTCTCATCACTGAACTTAAACCAGAAGGCCAAGCAATAAGTGCTGGACTCCAGAAAGATGATCTCATTTACGCAATCGATGATACCCCAGTGGACAAATCCGACCTCGCCTTTCACGAGCTCTTCAAGGGGCGATGGCCTGGCGAAGAGGTTACCCTTAAGATTAAGCGTAACGACCAAGAGTTGAAATTCGCTCTTAAACTACTTTGGCTTCACCAAGTAACATCCTCCCCCCAAGATCGAAACGAGGCCATGAGCGGGCGCACCTCCACCCGTCGCACAGGCTTCCCAATGGTAATTCAGCATGACATTCCGCTTTCGGCACGAACGGTTGGCGGCCCATTATTAAACCTCTCAGGTGACTGCATTGGCATGAACATTGCCCGCTTCAGCAGATCCGAGACCTATGCCATCCCAGCGGAGGCTATGGTCCGTCTAATGGAAGATTGGGGGATAGCGGAGTAAGCCTCCTCTAAAACTTACAATTCCCCGGCGTGCGCGGAAAGGGAATCACATCACGAATATTAGAAACACCCGTCAGCAACATCACTAGTCGCTCAAAGCCAAGCCCAAACCCCGCATGAGGCACTGAGCCGTACTTACGTAGATCTAGGTACCACGCATAATGTTGAGCATCGATCTCATGAGCTTCCAATGCCTTAGTAAGCACCTCTAAATCATCCTCACGCTGACTCCCACCGATGAGTTCGCCGATTCCTTGCACCAGCACATCCATCGCTGCTACCGTCTCCCCGTCCGCATTTTGCTTCATGTAGAACGGCTTCACCGATTTCGGATAATCATAGACAATCGTCGGCTTCTGGAAATGCTCCTCACAGAGATAACGTTCATGCTCAGACTGCAGTCCGCTCTCAAAGGAGCATTCATATTCAAACTTCTTCCCGCTCTGCTCTAGAACCTCTAATGCTTCCCTATAACTCACCCTCGCAAAGGAAGCAGATGCCATTGCCTCTAACCGTGTGATCAGCCCCTTATCGACAAACTTATCCAGGAAAGCTAGATCCTCAGCACAAGACTGAAGCGTATCCTTGATCATATATTGCAGAAACTCCTCCGCGACATCCATATCTCCATCTAGATCACAAAACGCCATCTCGGGTTCGATCATCCAGAACTCCGCGGCATGGCGCGAGGTGTTAGAATTCTCCGCCCGGAAGGTCGGCCCAAAGGTGTAAATGCGTGACAAAGCCGAAGCATAGGCCTCTCCCTCCATCTGTCCACTCACGGTCAGGAATGCTGGTTCACCAAAAAACTCCTCCTTCTTATCTGGCACGACTGCTTGGAACATCTCCCCTGCCCCCTCACAATCGCTTGTCGTCAGGATCGGAGTATGCACATTATGGAAGCCACGCTCTTGGAAAAAGGAATGCACCGCATACGTGGCGCGGCTCCGAATACGAAACACCGCTCCGAACAAGTTCGTCCGTGGTCGCAAGTGCGCAATCTCGCGTAAGAACTCCCGTGTGTGCCCCTTCTTCTGCAATGGAAAATCCTCCGGAGACTCCCCGATAAGCTCAAAGGAGGTCGCCTGCAGTTCCCACTTCTGATTCTTCCCAGGCGATGGCACCAGGTTCCCCGTAATCGCGACTGACGCACCCGTATTAGCCTGTGTCATGGTCTCACTTCCCGGAATCCCTTGATCCACTACGGCCTGCAGGCTACCTTGACACGACCCGTCATTAATGGTGAAAAACGAAAACTCCTTTGAGTCACGGCGACTCCGCACCCATCCCTTCACCACCACTTGCTCAAGGGCTTCCTCCTGCGCAATCAATTCAGCTATCAATTTCATACAACTAGATTGAAGAGCGGATCGCTGCTTGTCTACTTTTTATAAACTCTGTTAGCACTCAAAAATCATTACCCCTTCAAACCTTTAGTCAGCCTAATAAGATACTCCTCCTAGATTTGTAAACTCGCTGAGGCGAGCTCTTTCACCTCCGCTGCAGTCACGCCATGCACTCGTAATTCTCTAAGCGCGAGAGCCTGATGACGTTTGGCTAAGCGCTTTCCCTGCTCATCAACGACTAAAGGATGATGATAATACGTCGGCTCGGGGTAAGACCAAAGCTCTTGTAATAGACGATGCACGTGGGTTGATTCTAGTAAATCTTCTCCTCTGACGATGTGGGTAATACCTTGCGCCGCGTCATCTACGACCACTGCGATATGATAGGAAGTTTGAATATCTTTCCGTGCAATCACAACGTCACCGAGAAGGGTTGGATTCACCTCCACCTTCCCTAAACGCGTATCATGGAAGGTCAACTCACCGACTTCTGCATGCGCCTTTTGCGAATCTAGTCGCCAGGCATACGGAATACCCTGCGCCAATTTCGCCTCTACTTCTTGCGCGTGAAGGCTACGGCACCGCCCTGAGTAGATGGAACCTTGGCTACCATGGGGGGCATCGATCGCGTGTTGAGAAATATCCTTGCGCGTGCAAAAGCAGGGATACGCGAGCTTTCGGGTAATGAGATCATCCAACGCCTTCTTGTAAGTTTCCATGCGATCTAGTTGACGCCATGACTCTTCCGAGAACTCCAGACCCAACCAGGCTAAGTCTTCGATAATAGCCTCGTAATATTCCTCCCTCACCCGTGTAAAATCGATATCCTCAAAGCGCAGTAATACTTCATCAGCCACACGCTGACACTCCATTGCTGAAAAGGCGTGACCAAGGTGCAAATACCCTGTTGGGGAAGGCGCAAAGCGGGTCCTAATCATAGGGCGATTTCAGATTTCTCTCCTCCCACAATCGAAACCGTATGCGTAAATCCTGCGGCTTTGGCGAGCGCCACCGCCTTCTCGAAATCGCGCCCAACCTCCGCTGGAGCATGCGCATCAGAGGAGATCACCAACGACACTCCGGCCTCCGCACATAAGGCGAGAAACCCTTGTGCAGGATATTGCTCTACACACGGCTTATGCCAGCCCGCGGTATTGATTTCGATTGTTCCCTTTTGATCAACTAGTGCTTGAACGACAGGCGCGTAATATCGCTGCAAATCTCCACCCGGACGGTAGCCAAATTTCTTGATCAAATCCGCATGGGCATAAATGTCGAACAGCCCCGAGCGCACCATTTGCTCATAAGTCTTCCAATACTGCGCCCATACCTCTTCGACATCCGTTTCTGCCCATCGGCCTAACCAAACGGGATTATCAAAGTCCCATTTATCTGCTAAATAATGCACGGAGCCAATCAGGTAATCCCAGGGATATTCATTGCGAAGCGACTCGATCCAGCTCTCGCAGTTAGGCAGCCAATCGCATTCTAAACCTGCCCTAATAGGTAGCTGATCTCCCGCCGCCACGCGCGCGCGCTCGATCCATTCATGATACGCGGGTAACTGCTCATGCAACATTCGCCAATCATCAAACGGCTCAGGCTTCACTGGAGCATGATCCGCAATTCCATATTCCTGTAACCCTAGCTCTAAGGCCGCCTGCACGTAAGCCTCTGGCTCTCCCTGCGCATGCATGCAGAGCGGAGTATGGGTATGGTAATCACACAGATTCATGCCTATGAATTATCGTAATCACTGAAAATTGCAACCGTAGAAAGGATAGCTCTTGATTTTAAACGATGTCAGTTTAGAATACAAACAGGACAAACGCAGTAACTAACGCCCCTGCAATCTGCCATGGTAAGCTCGTAATTGCAGGAACAAGAGTGTTGGTTTCTACAATTCTTGGTGCTCTTGCAGGGGGCGACACCAAGGAAATGATTGTTGAAGATTACAATATCTCGCCTGATCAAATCACAGCAGCCCTTGAATTCGGGTTAAAACTTTAAGCGATAATATCTGATTCCGCTGGTTCATCAACTTATCGCAAAAAATAATAAATATTGCCTCAAGACCACATAAACTCCACATTCTAAATATTGAAACTTGCACAACATGAAGAAAATTGACTTAGGAAAAACCCAGCTAACCGACCTATATAAAATCTTAAAATATGACAGTCAAGAACAGCTTGAATCAAGACGAGCTAGACTTTTCCCTCATGGAAATTCTGAAAACGAAATTGCAACATCATCCATTTTTCTAGCTTCACTGGGAGCAATCAAGGAATATCGTGAAGAGTTGTTAACGCAGATAGAAGTAAAAAAAATCACAAATCAAAATGCTAAACTACATGTTTACACTGAAATTGAATATGATTGCCCTGATGATAGACCTGATGGGTTAATTATCGTCACAACTGGCAAAAAAGAGGTAATCGAATGGGCAGCTTTAGTTGAAGTCAAGGTTCGAGATAATATGTTAGAACATGCTCAAATTGAAAGATATGCCAATTTTGGACGAAACATAGGAATTCATAACATTATTACAATTTCCAATTACCTTACAACGACACCACTAGAATCTCCGATCTCTCTCAAATACAGAAGTTTCAACCTTTACCATTGGTCCTGGACTTACCTAAAAGTTACCGCTTCAAGACTCATTAGAAACAATATGGTCGAGGATGATGATCATATTTTCATACTATCTGAACTTAGAAGATACTTCGACGCCCACAAGAATCTAAAAGACTTTACAAGAATGAAATCTGACTGGAAGGATGCTACCGCTAAGCTACATACTTACAACACCAGTCAAAATATTGATCCAGAATTATTAAGCAGTATCGTAGACTCTTATAAGCAAGAAGAAAAAGATATCTCTCTTCAAATGACAGACAAAACGGAATTTCATGTACAGCTAATCACTAAAGCAAACAAAGATAGGCAAAGTGAATTAGAAGACATGCTAAAAAACTCCAAAATCATAACCTCTGAATACATGCTTAATGGAGACAAAAAAAATGTATTTAGTATTGAAGTAGATTTCATTCGTCAAAGAGTAAAGTGCTTTACCCAAATCAAAATAACAAAAGGTAAAGCAGTAGCGCAAACAAGCACTCTGCTCAAAATGTTTGATGGTATTGCCGCGCCAGATGACATGCTAGTTAATGCGATCTATATAAGAAAGAAGACGAATAATAATAGCACATCTCTTTCCAAGATGTTTTTAGAAAGAGATGCGAAAGAAGGCTACTCTATTCTTGATAGTAATTATGGTGATGAGGTAGTTGATTTCGAAATAAAATCCGAAGACTCTTTCGGCAATCGGGATTTCCAAGGTGTTTCAAATTTCGTTTCTAGACTCGAAAATATTGTTGAACGCTTTATTACTCAAGTAATGGAAAATAAGAAATAATTCAAAACGTCTTCGCCAAGGTCGCATAGGCGCCATTCGCTTGGAGAAGGTCTGCATGCGTGCCAGACTCCACGACTTGCCCTTTTTCCAGGACATAAATGTGATCTGCCTTTTCGATTGTGGAAAGACGGTGAGCAATCACGATGGCCGTGCGACCTTTGAGGAGCTCGTTCAAAGCGGTCTGAATCAATTCCTCCGTCGTATTATCCACGGAGGCCGTAGCCTCATCCAAGACGAGAATGGGAGGATTCTTGAGAATCGCACGGGCAATCGCAAGGCGTTGCTTTTCACCACCAGAGAGTTTCACACCGCGCTCCCCTACGACCGTCTCAATTCCTTCAGAAAGCTCCCTCACAAAGGGTGCCGCTTGAGCTGCTTCGAGCGCCTGCCAAATCGTTTCGTCAGAGGCATCACGATCCGCAATGCTTAAGTTTTCTCGCACGGAGCCATTAAACAGGAAATTGTCCTGGGAAACGTAGCCGATGACTTTCCGCAACTCCGTTTTATTGAGGTCTCCGATGTCTGTTCCATCGATCCAGATTTTTCCGGCATCGATCTCATAAAAACGGTTTAAGAGATTCGCGATCGTTGATTTCCCCGCACCAGTCGCGCCTACTAGGGCAATCGTCTGACCCGCTGGCACATGGAGATTCAAGTTCCTAATGGTGGCCTTCTCCTCATAAGAAAAGTTCACCCCTTCATACCGAACCTCACCTTTTACAGGAGCAGGAAAGCCGCCTCCTTGGGAAACGCCTTGCTCCTCATCAGAGTCCAGAATCTCAAAGACTCGATCCGCGGCCGCACGGGAGGAAAGCGCCATTTGGTTGATTTGGTGGAGCTTACCGATCGGATCATAGAATAGGTTCAGCATGAAGAGCGTACTAGTGAAGTCTCCAATACTCATCCCTCCTTCAATCACGGTAGCGCCACCTTGCCAAAGCACGACTACAAAGCCCAGCATCGCGATAAAGGACATGCCTGGAGAATACCCCGCCCACCACGCCATGAGGCGCAGGGTGGCTTTGCGAAGCGCGTTAGAATGCGTGTTAAAGCGAGCATGCTCCGCCTCTTGCGCAGTGAAGGATTTGATCTGGCGAATCCCTGCAATGTTGTCATGCAGGAGCGCATTCATGTTGCTGGAGGCCTCCCGTGGGCCCTTGTAGCGATCACGAGCATTCCGGGTGTAAATCCATGCCCCAAGCATTAAGAGAGGAATCGGTAAAGTAGCCCAGAGTCCGACCTTCCAGTCTGCGAGGTAAATGATAACACCAAAGATAATCACCTGAAAGAAGGCCATAATCCCCTGCTCCACCCCATCAATCAAGATTCGCTCCATCGCGGTTACATCCTCTGTTACACGAGTCATAACATCACCGGTGCGACGCGAATCAAACCACTTCACAGGGAGATTCTGAATACGCTTATAAAGATCAGAGCGAATATCAAAAATGACTCGTTGCTCAAAGTGGTTGTTGATCACGATGCGCAGACTGTTGAGTCCATCTTTCAAGAAAAAGCCAAGAAGCGTAACGAATACCAGCTGAATGAAGAGCGTGAAATTTTTCTCAGGTAGCACGTGATCGATAGTATATCCTAGCACCTTCGGAAAGATAGCCGCACAGGCCACCGACAAAACCGCACAGAACAACTGCGCCCCGAACATGAGGCGGTAGCGTTTCAGGTAGGAGATGACGCGGAGAACTGAACTCATAAACAAGCTAGCTTAATCCCCCGTCTTGAGCACCTTGATGAAGGCCTCTTGCGGGATGTTCACCTTACCGAACATTTTCATCTTTTTCTTCCCTTCCTTCTGTTTCTCAAGGAGTTTTCGCTTCCGGGAAATATCACCACCGTAACACTTAGCAGTTACGTTTTTCCGCATCGCGGAGATCGATTCACGGGCAACGATCTTTCCTCCGACCGCCGCTTGAATTGCCACCACGAACATTTGTTGTGGAATCACTTCTTTCAGACGCTTGGCGAGGTCGCGGCCATAATACTCCGCTTTTTCGCGGTGCACGATCGTAGAAAACGCTTCTACAGGCTCCGCGGCGATCATGATGTCCATTTTCACCATGTTAGCAGCGCGGTATTCAGCATGCTCATAATCCATCGAGCCGTAACCCTTGGTAGAAGATTTCAGGCGATCATTAAAGTCGACTAGGATTTCAGACAACGGAACAACACCTGTTAAGAGCACGCGGTCTCCATCGATCGTTTCTGTATTCTCAAGCTCACCACGTTTTTCCATGAGGAGTTGCATCATGTCTCCAATGTAGTCCCCCGGAACCATGATAAAGACCCGCACCATCGGTTCACGAATCTCAGCAATCACGGACTGATCTGGAAAGTAAGAGGGGTTATCAATGACGACTTCTTCGCCATCGCTCTTCGTGATCTCGTAGATTACTGAAGGGTAGGTCGATATCACGTCCATATCAAACTCCCGTCTCAGGCGCTCTTGGATAATCTCCATGTGAAGCAGACCTAAGAAACCACAACGGAAACCGAAACCTAGAGCGGCTGAGGACTCAGTGCCGAAGGAGAAGGCCGCGTCATTAATCTGCAGCTTGCCCATCGCCATCTTGAGCGCTTCATAATCGCTGGAATCCACCGGGTAAATTCCCGAGAAGACCATTGGTTGAATTTCCTTATATCCTGGGAGTGGCTCCGCACAAGGGTGGACGTTATTCGTGATCGTATCTCCGATCTTCACCTCGGTCGCGGACTTCATGTTCGCGATCAGATAGCCTACATCCCCCGCCACCAAAGTGTCTGTCTTAGTCATCTTCGGTGTAAAGCATCCTGTCTCCTTAACCTCATACGTTTTATTGGTCGCGAAGAGTTTGATTCGGTCGCCCTTACGCACTTCTCCGGACATCACACGCACATAAGAAATCACGCCTCGGTAAGCATCATAAATCGAGTCAAAGACAGACGCCCTAAAGAGCCCATCTGGATTATCCTCCGGAGCAGGCATGCGTGTCACGACAGCCTCTAAAATATCTTCAATCCCGATCCCAGCCTTTGCGGAAGCAGGAATGGCCTCCTCCCCAGGGATGGCGAGCAAATCCTCGAGTTGCTGGCGGCACTTATCGGTATCGGCCGCGGGAAGGTCGATCTTATTCATCACCGGCACGATCGTCAGTTCCTGATTCATGGCCAGGTTCACATTTGCCATCGTCTGCGCCTCTACTCCTTGTGCGGCATCAATGATCAGGATCGCTCCCTCACAGGCCGCAAGCGAGCGCGAAACTTCATAGGAGAAATCTACGTGCCCTGGAGTATCCAAAAGGTTCAGTTTGTAGGTCTTCCCGTCCTTGGCGGGGTAATACATCGTCACAGGGTGTGATTTGATCGTGATCCCACGCTCTCGCTCCAGATCCATCGAGTCTAAAAGCTGGTCTTGGGATTCGCGTTGCGTAACGGTCTGAGTGTGCTCAAGCAGGCGATCCGAAAGCGTAGTCTTCCCATGATCAATATGGGCGATAATCGAAAAGTTTCTGGTTAACTCAATGGACATTGTGCGAGCGTTGTAAGGGGGGAGAATCGAGGATTAAAGACAAAAGGATTAAAAGTTTTCTAAGGCTTCTTTACATCCACCACTGGGATAATCAGGTGAAGGCTAGAAGCCGTTCTCCACAAACTCGGCATGATGCCGAGACTCCTTACAAATTATGGAGCTCGAACCGAAGTGCGGAGATTCCCTCGCGTAGATCTAGCATTCCGTCTCTGAGATATAGGAGCTCTCGGCGGCCAGTATCGGTCTCGGTGATTTCCATAAGCTTAGAGAGTTGCTCAAAGGCTACCATCATTTTACCAAGATACTCGCGGCACCCGATCATTCCTATATCGGCAGGAATATCATCGACGATTACTGGATTTAGGAGGCCTGTCAGCCCTTCTTCTACCTCATCAAGAGTGTTAATGAGGCGTTGATAGTATCGACCTCTTGGGAAAGTGAGCTTGGCGGCTTGCACCTCGAAATCTTCGATTAAATCCTGAACAGACTCGAGAATCGGGTGCGGCCCAATGGCCTCGTCCCATTCTTCCTCCGAGATATGCCCAGTAGGATCAATTATCATCCCTGGATCAGAAAATAAGTCTTCTGTATCACGGGCTACTAAGTCCTCTAACTCGAAGAGATTCGTATTCGCATCACGCTCATCCGCCAGAGCAGATAAGATCCCATCCCACCCCATGAGGGAGGCCTCATATTGATCAAAATCCATGGAGTCCGCAAAGCGTTGGTGAATCTCATCGTAAAGTAGTGATAGCTGCTGGGCATTGCTGTTAAGCTCAGTTTTAGGAGTAGCCTTAACGTGTGACTGCCATGCGGCAAAATTGCTCGCCTTTTGGGCAAACTCCTCATCCTCGGACATGCTCCACTCCTGGGAAATGAGCTTCACTTGGCAATCAAAACTCTCTAAGAGCACACGGCCGAGTTCACAGAAAAATTCGAGACGCAACACATTGACATACACTGGCTTCTCGTATTGTCCGAGCTCATTGGGCTTGTGCATACAAAGGCGGGCAGAAGCCGTAATCTCTCCCACCACTCCTTTTGCCTTTTTAGGAAGGACCGCATCGAGATTTTTAAAGGGCTCTAAAGGAGTGTTAGCAAAGTAAAAATGGCAACCTGCTAAATCGCGCAGACAATCGCCAGTCAGTGTGAACTCATACGGCTTAATCTCACCATATACCCAAAGCCTAAGAACAACTGCCCCCCTATGAGTATTATCAATCTCACCTCGGGTGACATTGCAGTTAAGCCGCAAGTCGTTCATATAATTAATTAAAGCGCATCTCGGAAAATGGTAAACTAAAAATCACCTCTGAGAAAGTGATTTCTGAACTAATCCCATTTGCAAAGCTAGCAAGACGAAGGGCAGAAAATACCGGCTTCATCCGTGAGATTCCACTTTTGAACTCTAAAACGCTCTCGTCTCCTACAGAGCGGGCAGGACGCCCACGCACCACTTAATTTTGCTCGAAGCCACCCAAGACACGCTCAATGTCAGCAAAGTTATAAGCAAAGCTCTGCGCCTGCGCCTTTACTTTTTCGCGTTCCTCGAACTCACCGTATCCGATAAAAAGGTTCACTACCTCCTGGCATTCTAAGTCTGAAACCCCATCGCCAACCATCACAGAAACCTCTGGCTGATACTTCTCTAAAAGCTCATTGATAATCTCTGGCTTCCCTCCATTTCTGGTGGTAGGACTGGCCGTGAAACTGGCATAACTCCCATCCTCATTAAAGTGGAGAGGCACGGCGTAAACCTCTTCGATTCCGAGATACTTCGCGAACGGTTCGATCGGCTGAATGAACCCACCAGAGATTATCACTACATGCCATCCCGAGGCTTGTAACTTCCCGATCACATCCTTCGCTCCTGCTGCCATTTCATCGATGTAGAGTTGACCGACAGACTCACATGATTCTGCAGTGGGCTTAATGAGGTCGAGACGTTTCCCAAAGATTTCCTCGATCGCGATCTCGCCCGACATCGCGAGGTTCGTGAGGTCGATTATCTGTTGTTTTACCTCTGCGCCGCGCACGTCCGCTAATTCATCTACACCCTCAATCTTAGACAAGGTCGAATCACAATCAAAGCATATCAATTTCATCACGCCGAGATTTGCACAAGCGTCCCGAGGGGCACAAGATTATAAAGCGCGATTACGTCCTCGTTTTTCATGCGAATACAGCCGATCGACTTTTTTTCACCGATCCCAGCTTCATCATTCGTGCCGTGGATATAAATGTAGCGCTGATACGTATTCGTATTTCCGGACTCCATTCCTGTGAGCCGAAGAATTCGAGATAAGATCATATCCTCCCCAAGATCATTCCCATCTCGGTTCCACACTGCTTGCTTGCGGCGCCCTTTGTAGACCGAAAAAACCTCATCCCCAGCACCGAACTTCTCGCAGACTTGGAACATGCCCAGCGGAGTCTTATTACTCCCCTCCTCTGGCCCCTCTCCAAACTTTGAGGAAGAAATCGGGAAAGAGACTCCTTGATACGCTAGAGTCTGCGTTTTCAGACAGACTGATATCGTTAGATGACATGATTTAATACATTGCATAGGTATATCGGGTTTAACACGTTGACTCACTTCTCTAGTTCATCCAAATCTGCTATGTCTTGTGGTCTCCCTGCGGATTTTTTCGCAATAATTAGATCTTTCTTAGCGATGTAATTGATAATCACTCCGTAATCTTCGCAGGTGTTTTTATATTCCCAACAATCATCGAATTCTAATCCTGGGACGGTCGTAAGGAAATCAATTTGGCACGGGGGCACACCAATATTGAATTGGAGTCCCTCACTCGCAAAATCGTCTTTCGTTGCTTCAAGGATTGGGAGACCGAACTCATAAAAAGCTTTTAAGATGCGCTCAGAATTCTCAGCGCTAGGCTTTAGCCAGATATCAATATCCTTAGTGTAGCGAGGTTGAGCGTAATGAATGACGGCATACCCACCAATCACAAGATACTCAACCCCCAGCTCGTTTAAAACTTGTAATAGTTCTTTGAAGTCTGAGTTCATTCTCTGTTTTTCCTTTATTTTTCCAATAATCTACAACCAGCTCCCACGCAGCCTCCCTACGTTCTGCACCAGACCTCTGCTGCCAAGCCCTCACTTGACTCATACGCATCTCATCTGGAGAGTCGTAAAAGGTAATTTCCCAGTTAGAGCGATCTTTTGGCATAAGCTAAACTTTTATATCAAACAAAGGGTTCATGCAAGGCTGACAATAATTTTCGCTCAGCAAGGGCTTCATATATTAGTTGTCTTGCCGAAATTTTCAAAGAAAAGGATGCGTTTTAAACGTAGTATTTACAGCGTTATTTCCCTCAAAGCTCTTTTTAAGTCGAGTATGAGCACCTTTGAAGCATGAATACTTTAGCTTCCTTGGCAGGTCGTTTCGGTTGTGCACTATCTCGTATGAGGCGAAATTAAAGAGCCTGTATTCGATAATATTTATTTGAGTAATATCACCCAAGTTAAGCTCTCCTTTACAATCAAGAAGTTTCGTTTTGAAGATTATCGAATTAGACGTCAGAATTAGCTTACAGAAAGGATAACTAACATACGAACCGTATATTTTATCTCCCCACTTAAGACCTCCTGTAAGTTCTATATTCATGCGTCAACCAAGTTGCATCAGCTCGCCATCGAATCCGATTTTCAATAAAGTCTGGGGAATGCCTTTTCACTAGATTTCTGTAGCTAGCAGCTTATGCACACCCCGGTGCGCAGGCTGCGAACTCGCAATCCTCTTCGACTTCCGGAGCATCTACATCCGTGTAAGGCTGTTGTGCCTTGAGTCCGAGCATTCCTAGAAGTTCCATGTCCTTCTTCACCATTGGGTTTTTCGCCGTTAAGAGTTTATCTCCGTAGAAAATTGAGTTCGCCCCAGCAAAGAAGCAGAGAGCTTGTCCTTCATCAGAAAAGTGTGTGCGTCCTGCAGAGAGTCGAACTTTCGCCTTCGGGACAGCAATACGCGTTACCGCGATCATGCGAACTACATCAAAAACGGTTACCGGATCACTCCCTTCCAACGGGGTCCCTGGCATTGGCATGAGTGAGTTAATAGGCACACTCTCTGGCTGAGGGTCCATCTCAGAGATCGTCTCGATCATCTTTAAGCGGTCTTCTGGAGTCTCGCCAAGGCCTAAGATCCCACCACAACAGACGGACATTCCTGCGTCTTGGGCATTCTTGATGGTGCGTAAGCGGTCATCATAGGTGTGCGTGGTAACAATGTTGGGGTAGTGCTCACGGGAGGTATCTAGATTGTGGTTATAAGCCGTGACTCCTGCTTCCTTGAGCGTCTTTGCCTCTTCTGGGCCGAGCTCTCCGAGGGTGACACATACTTCCATCCCGAGGGTCGAAACATCCTTAATGATATCGACGACTTGATCAAAACGCTTCGTGCCACCGCGCACTCCACGCCAGGCCGCACCCATACAGAAACGAGTAGAACCAGAGGCTCTCGCGGCTTCTGCACGTTGCATCACCTGCTCTTTTTCCATGAGGCGTTCTACTTGGATACCCGAGTTATAACGGGAAGACTGCGCACAGTAGGAGCAATCCTCTGAACAGCCTCCAGTCTTGATCGATAAGAGCGTACAGAGCTGCACTTCATTATTTTCCCAGTTATTTAAATACACTTCTCTCGCCTGAGAAATGAGGTCAAAAAATGGCTTCTCGTAGAGTGCCAATAATTCATTGTATTTCATAAAATTTATTGTGTTACATGGTCCATCTTCCGTTGATCGAAGGTAACTTTCCTTTTCCGACCGGAATATAGTCTGTTTTTCCGATCGCTCCGATGAGTGGAATTCCGGTAGCTCGTTTCCAGTAGCCGCTCATGCTCTCGCCTGTGAAGCATCCGTAACTCTGACATACAGCTCCTTTTGCAAAAACGGAGGACTTGAGCTTGCGGAGATCTTTCTCATGGATCCAGGATTTACTGGCGGCCATGATTTCAGCACCGTAATCTAGCATGAAGCAATTCTTGTTAGAGTGACCAAAGAAGTCAAACGATCGGATCGAGCGTGATGGCTGACTATTGATAATACTGATGACTTGAGATCCTGAAGAGATCCACTTCAGGGTGACGCCTCGCTTAGTGGCCTGCTCTTGAATCCACTGCGTGTATGGCTTCCCATCCTCACGACCGCGTCTCACGTACCCATCCTTGTAAACAACCCAAACCACCTTAGCGCTTGGACCATGCACCTCACGCAACTCATCGATGCGAATGGTAGAGGCACGCACAAAGTTTGCCCACCAGCGATCATGCTGCTGTTTTTCTACGCGGAGATCTTCCCAAACACGTAAAGCTGGGCCACCGCACAAAATCACATGACGCGCCTGCAGAAAGCTAGACGAAATAATGAGAATGAGTAAGGAACTGAGTAAAAACTTCATAAAGGCAGATATAACTATACTGAAACATGACGACAAGCAAATGTTAAAGTAAACTCCGAATTCAAAGAATAATGAAGAGACTTGAAAAAAGCGCATCCTAGGCTATGTATTGTACTCCATGAAATTCACTATCTCCATCGTCATCACTTTATTCGCTGGAGTTATTATGGGCCTGTTTTTAGGAAGCAATGATAGCGAGAGTAAACCGCCCCTAGAGAATCCGGTTTCGAGCAAATCTGAAATCAAGCGCACGAATTTACGCTCTCAAAGCGAAGCCGCCACGCAAAGGCTCGGGCGCGAGCTCATGGAAAACGGCATCCAGACTGATGGGGTTTTTGGGAAAATCGCAGCTCAAATCCAGCGTTATCAAACCATGAGTGATAGCGAATTTGAAACTGAAGTCGCTCTCTTATCAACACTCCGGAACTCAGATCGATACATCAGTTCTTATTTACTCTTTACCGCATGGGGAGAGAAAAACCCACATGCCGCGCTCGAATATCTTGAACGGGATGAAACCCTTACAGGGGGCAATAGAGATCACGCAAAACGGGTCGTGTACAAATCGTGGACTGCACAAAATCCTGATCTAGTTATCGAGAACCTAGAAAATAACTCCGACTTGAATGAAGGGAACCGAGCACTACGTTATGACATAGCGACAATCTCTAACGAATGGATGAAGCGCGATCGGGAAGCGGCTTTCGACTGGTTAAAGAATCTTGATAGCGAATACAAAGGCCGAGCCATCTCGCAGTTTTTCTCTGTATTGGCTCAAGAAAACATGCCTGAAGCCATGGAAAAGCTGAACCAACTGGAGGGAAACACCTACAATGAAGCCGTAAAAGAAATTGCCGAATATTGGGGAGAAACCATGGACTGGAAGGTAATAGAATCCCAAATCTCGGCACTTCCAGAATCCACTCAAGAAATCGCAAAACGTGAAGCTCTAACCCATTACAGTAGAGAAAACCCTTATGAAGCAACTGCGGTCATCTCAGAAATGGACATGCCAGACGATGAAAAATACCGCCTTATTAAAGCTGTTTCAGATAAAATTGGTAGCGACAACCCGTCAGGCACTCTAGACTGGGCACTCTCAAACGTTGGAGAAAAATACCAATCCTTCATTGCTGATCGCGTTTTCAGGCCTTGGTCAAAGCAATCTCCAACAGAAGCTGCAAACTGGCTAATCTCCCAACCTGATGACAAGGTCACTAGGCGAATGTATAACAAAATCCAACAAAACGAATCGATACCAGAGACGGTAAAAAACAATCTTAAAGCTCACTTTGGAGACACCAAGTGAATAAACATGCGCCTTTTTTGCAACTCTTACTCCCCCGCTGTGTTTCATCATGTAACCAATTAAATAACATACAAATGAAAACAATATTATCACTCGCTATCATCGCCATTGCTCCAATCTGCTTTGCCCAAGAAGGCAAGAAAAAGGTAAAAGGCGGGAAAGGCCCACTTCCTGCACACGTAATCGAAAAATTCGACACGAACGGAGACGGCAAACTCGATGACACGGAAAAAGCCGCTGCAAAAGCGGAGCGCGACTCAAAGAAGGCTGAAATGAAGGAAGTTAAAGACTCCTACGACGTCGATGGAGACGGTCAACTGAATGATTCAGAAAAGGAAGCGTTCAAAGAATTCGCAGAGCAGCGAAGAATCGAGCGATTTGACGAAGACGGAGACGGAGCGCTCAATGCCACCGAAAAAGCTAAAGCAGATACCGCGATGGAAAGACGCAAGGGCTCAAAAGGTGAAAAGCGCGGTAAAAAGCAATAAGCCCAAACAATTTCAACACTGAGATTTCCCGTGTAGACTCAATAGAGTTTGCGCGGGATTTTTTATTTCAACCTTTGTCTCATGCGAGACTTCTCCAGCTCTTGAAACTTGGGAAGGAAGCGTTCCTCCATATACTGACAGGCGGCCTCCAAGCCGTCTTTTTTGTAGACCTGACCAATAATGGCCTCTTCGGTGGTAGGGTTCCCGAAGCGTCGTAAAAAATCATTAGAGGTAAAGCGGATGAACTTTTCTCCGTTCATTCTCCCATCATTCTCCATGATCCAACTTCTAGCGTAAAGAGCTAGAACCGCATCTCCTATCCATGCCTCCTCACGCTCGCGCGTGAGTTCTATATCATTTTTTTTCATCAATCCTTAAGCTGAAAACTCCCTTGTATCCTCCTCTACAGCCACCTTCAGTTGCTCCAAAATATCTGGGAAGGCACTAATCACGCGGTTCCAGGACGGCATAAAGGGAGTGTCTGTTGAATTCTCCATGAAGTCGTGTCCTGCCTCAACAATATTCTCCGCAAAAAGTTCCACTGACAACCCTTCCGCATGATTATCGTAGCTCAACCCGTTGAGAGCAGCATCAGCTGAGTAGCGTTTCACCATGTCAAGCGCGAGGCGATAATAGGTTGCCTTGAGGGTCCTAAAAGTTTCTGGAGTGAAGACTTGCCCCTCAATCGCCAATTTTCGGAAGAGAGATTTAGAAATATCAATACTCATCTTCGAGAGCCCTTGAGCCTTATCCTCTGTCGAGAGATCTTGGTGCTTGTGGTCATAGATATCCGCAACATCAACTTGGCAAATATGGTTCACATTATAATTCCTCTTCATCTCCGAGAGGACCCCGATCTCTAACCCCCAGTCACTAGGAATGCGAATGTCATTCAGCACCTGTGCACTCATCGCGAATTCTCCAGCTAAGGGATACCTAAAGCTGTCTAAATAATCGAGAAATTCATCATGCCCTTTACAGACCTTCTTCAAGGACCGAACAAGGGGAGTCACCAGAAGGCGACAAACTCGCCCATTGAGTTTACCATCCGCAACCCTACTGTAGTAACCCTTTGCAAACTCATAGTTAAAGTTAGGGTTGGCAACAGGATAAATTAAGCGAGCAAGCAGCGAGCGGTCATAAGTCTTAACATCGCAATCGTGCAGAGCAATAGCCTTCGATCGTTTACACGCTAATGCATACCCAAAGCAGAACCAAACGTTACGCCCCTTACCGGGCTGAGAAGGCGCTAAATTCATGGAATCAAGCATCTTGTCAATTTCGCGGAGCCGAGGACCATCATTCCAGAGAACGCGATGATCTTGGGGCAACCTCCCAAAATACTCTAATGCATGTCGATACTCACTTTCGTTCGCTCGATCTAGGCCAATAATAATTTGCTCCAGGTATTTCACCTGTTTCAACTCCTGAATAATTCCCTCCAGCGCATCTGTCCTTAGCTCAGAATAGAGAGAGGGTAATACTAAGCCCATTGGCCTGTGCTCAGAGAACCCACACAGTTCTGCTTCCAAATCCTCAACATTTCTTTGTCCAAGGTTATGTAGAGTAGCAACAGAGCCGTTTTGGTAAAAGTCAGACATATTATTGCCCACCATAGTGCTTTTGCGAGATATTCCTACTCAAAAAATAACTTTCTAATCAACGCCAACCCCAAACCTCAGGAGAGGATTTCTTTAAGAAACTCGACATAACTATGTAAAATTCAAAAAAACATTGCGCATTCGGTAAGTTTCTTCTTAAAATACCTAGCTATGAGTATTCATGTAGAAATTTCAGAGGAAGCGAAAGAAAAGCTCAAAAAGCAAAAAACCGCCGCAACAGTAAGCAGTTTTCTTATCTCTATCGCAGTCATTGGTATCCTTGCCGCAATCCTTGCCGCTCTAACGATCCTCATTCCTACTAAGGAGATTGAAACGATTATTTCCTACAAGGCGCCCCCTGTTGATCAAGAGATTAACAACAAGCCTGTTATTCAGAAGCAGCAAAGACAAACACCAACACCGCCTGCTGCTTCTTCTGCTGTTGCCAACGTCATTACTACCAGCTCACCTACTGCGATTTCTATTCCTGACACAAATCAAATGGTCGAGGTAGAGTCTGCTGACTTCGGAAGCTCTGCTGATTTCGGAATGGGTTTTGGGTTCGAAGACTCAGAAAACAATACCACAACCTTCTTCGGAGCTACTGTATCTGGAGCCAGAATTGCCTATGTCATCGATTACTCAGCATCCATGCAATCGAGAGGTCGTGTTGATCTAATGAAAAAGGAATTAAGTGATTCAGTTGCGGAACTTCAAGGAGGAGCTGAATACGCGCTCATTTTCTTCGCCGGGCCAGTCTGGCAGTCCTCTGACACGGTAGAATTCATGCCTGATGGGAAAAAAGCCAAATCTATTACTCAGAAAGACGGTACGACAATCACCTGGAATGGAACCAGCCGCGCGAGTGATAGCGACCTTAAGAAAATCAAAGTTGAATGGAATACGCCATCAAAAGAAAACATCAAAGCATCGCTTAAGCATATTGAGGATATGCCACTTGTTTGGGGAACGGAATGGGGGAAACCTCTCCGTAAAGCACTCGAGCTAAAACCGCAACCTGAAGTAATCATTTTCATGACCGATGGTCTCGCTGGAAACGCTGAAGCTATAGCTGAAGAAATCTCTGCTATTGCTGAAAAAAAAGGCATTGTCATTAACGCAGTCTCGCTTCTTGAGCCGGCAGCTGAAGAAGGCATGAAAACACTCGCAGAGAAAACTGGTGGAACCGCCATTATCGTGCGTGATGCAAACACGATAGAAGACCTTTTCACAGGAGAAGTAACTACACGCTAAATCAACACTGCTTTAGAGATTACTGAAGCGGTTATAGTAAAAGCATTTATCACAAACATTGGAGCGCAGCTTTAACCAAGCCGGAAATGAGATGATAATGTTTAATGAGAACAACTGAAGGCATCATCGATCATGGCGCTTTCTAATGACGCCATCCAATGCCTCTTCACCGGAGAATTTCACAGCAATAGTCATAACGCGTTAATTGCACTTTCGGCATAGGCCATAAAACGTCAATTCATGCGTCATCGCGGAGTAGCCATTCTCCTCGGATAGTTTTTCTTCCAGCTGATGCACAGGGCAAGACATTTTTAACTCCTTGACCTCTCCACAGAGGCGACAGATGAGATACTCCTTGTGCGCATCTCCAGTGTTGAGAGAAAACTTAGCTCCTGAATGTGAAAAGTTAAGCCTCCTGAGTAACCCGATTCCTTCTAATCGCTGCAAGGTGCGGAACACAGTAGCTCGATCACAAATCTCTGCAATCTGAGGGTTCACCTCTAACTCTTGTAGAGATAACGGAAGCTTAGCTTCATCAAGCGCATTCATAATCGCCTTAAGCCCTTTCGTTATACGCAATCCCTGCTCTTTACAGCATTTGATCAATTCTTCCATGGAGCCATAATTTCATTCGCTGAGGAAAATGCAATATTAATGCATTAGTAAGTTGACATTTTTTTTACTTGGGGTTTCTTAATGCAACTATATCGCATTTATGAAAGCTCTTATCTTATCCATAGCCTCACTATCCGCTGTTCACGCCGATGATTTTAATACCTGGGTGAAGGCCAGTACCAATTTTATCGCAGGCTCTCAAGGGGAAAGTGAACTCCCCAGGCATGCTCACGACCCCGCAGAAGACCTCTACATTCAAGCCCTGGAAATGAGCTTTAATTTCGAAGCTTTCGGATGGCTCTCAGGCTTTACGAACATCAGCACCTTCCAGGTTAATTCTAACGAAATGGATGCGGAGATCGAAGAAGCGTTCTTAAAAGCCTCAAACCTGCCTTACGGTTTAGAGTTTCGTGGAGGACGTTACCTCAACCGCATCGGCACCCAAAACTCCACTCACCTCCATGGCTGGGACTTTGCGGACGCGAACTTATCCACCATCCATTTCCTTGGAGACGAAGGACTCGCGACAGAAGGTATCGAGGCCAGTTGGTTTCAAGAATATGACAAAGGAGTGATCGGTCTCTCTGTTTCATACGGAAAGGTTGTTGCCCATGCGCACCATGAAGAAGAGGGGCATGATGAACACGAAGACGAACACCATGAGGACGATGAACATGACGATGACGACCATGATGAAGAGGAGGATGAGCACGAAGAGGAGCACCATGACGAACATGGAGAAGAAGGCTGGAGTGACGAGGTCCTAAGTATTCGTGGTTTAATCAGACACAACCACACCGACCAATTCCAGAGTCAGCTCGGCCTAAATTACGTAACATCAACCACAGGAAGTGATCGTAACCTTTACGGGGTCGACTACACGTTCACATGGAGAGAGAACGGACTAGAAGTAGGAGGTGACTCATTCTCTGCTGGGATTGAATATTTCAATCTTGATAATGGTGAAGAAAACTTTGGCAGTGCGATGTTGGCCGCGCATTACCGTTTCGCCAACGGCTTTGGCCTCCATACCCGTTATGAGTGGTTAGAATTCGCTGAAGAACATGGTGACGAGGAAGAGTTCGTATCACGCGAACGCTTCTCAATCGCAGCCTCCTATACCCACACCTTTAATGAAGATTGGAGCGGAATCGCTCGTCTCCAGTATAACACCGATTTCTTTGAAGGAGATTCGGAGGATGAAGTATGGCTCCAAATCGGCTTCTCCTATGGCGGAAAGGCCGAAGTCAGATAATCCTCAAAGACTAGCACCGTGAAGAATCTTGCGCTCTAAGATGCTTTACGGTAAACACTATAATACCCTCAGCTCATGACTCGCTTACTTTTACTCTTTTGGCTTCTGGCCACCCAATTTTCAGCGGCAAAACTTACCGTTTCCTCGCTGAACCCGATCCTTTCAGACTTCATTAAGCAAGTTGGCGGGGACAAAGTCGAAGTAATCGAAGTCATGAAACCTGGGATGGATGTTCACTCCTTCCAACCGAAGTCGACTGACCTCGCGAGAATGCAGCAGAGCAAGCTCATCTTCGCGATGGGCAAGAACATCGAAATCTACCTAGATGGGCTCTACCAAACACTGCAGCCAGGACAGGAAATCATCGAGGTTGGTCGCACAATCCCCTCCCAAAAAGTGGATGCAGACCAAGTCTACACCTGTTGCCCGAAACACTCCCAAGGCGCGATCGACCCGCACTGGTGGCACAACGTCAAAAACGCAGAAAGAGCCGCTAAAACCATCGGCAAAGCTCTCGAAGCAGCAGACAGTGCCAACAAAGAGTATTACCGCAGCAACAGCTCCGCCTTACAAAAAAAATACCGTAATCTACACAACTGGGTGAAAAGTGAAGTCTCCAAAATCCCTAAAAAACAACGGACTCTTGTCACCGCGCACGCCGCCTTTGCTTACTTTTGCCGCGAGTATGGGTTCGAGGCCTCCTACGTTCAAGGACTGAGCCGTGAATCCGAAATCTCCGCAAAGCAATTCGCTGAAACGGTTAAGGAGCTCAAGCGAAAACAGATTAGAGCAATTTTCCCTGAGTCACTCGCCAATCCAAAAATGCTCAAGCAAATAGCGGCAGAAACAAATGCAACCATTGGTGCTCCTCTCTATGCTGACGCTATCTCGAAGTCTTATCAACATATGATTGAACACAATGTAACATCTATTGTAAAAGCACTTCAATAATGTTCGGCTCCCCTCTTCTTATTACCTTTATCATCACCACGCTCTTCCTAGGTGGTGGCTTATTGGGATTTTCTATCCTGAAGATTTCCCCTTCATCCAAACCCGTAATTACAGAGGAGACCCAGGCCGAGGAGGAAACCAAGCAACCTGTATCTATTACGATCAGAAGCGCCCACAAGCTAGAATCCGCCAAAGGTTTCATGGGCGAAACCGAAATTCTTTTCGACCAGATCACTCCTTACGAGGCTGAAGCGGAAGTAACTTCGCCCCAGCTTCTAGAGTTTACACTCCATCTAAAATGGTCGGATGACACACCAGAGACTGCCGTGCTTGTGCAAGCGGTTCCCGACGCAAAACCGGCAGTTGAGCGCACGATCTGGGCGCAAGGAAGCCTGACGGAAGAATTCACCTTTTTTATCCAATGAGCGCAGACTGTTGTAAGCACCAGCACGATTTAGAGTTCCGCAATGTCTCCGCACATTATGGTAATATGACCGTCCTCAGTGACATCAACTTCTCTGTTTCTTGCGGAAACCGGCTCGCTATCATTGGCCCAAACGGCGCAGGTAAATCGACCTTGCTTCGTATCCTTGCGGGGATCAAGAAACACTCAAGTGGAGACATTCTATGGCAACAACAACCGCTCTCCCAGTGGTCAAAGGAAATTGCCTATCTCCCACAGGTCGATACCCATCAACAAGACTTCCCCATCACCGTCAGAGAGATCGTCGCGATGGGCCGTTACCCCCGTGTCAGTTTCTGGCGAAAGTTCAGCGCTGAGGATCACGAAAAAGTAGAGTCCGCGATAGAGGTCATGGAAATTGCGGATCTCGCCGATCGCCAAATCGACCAGCTCTCTGGTGGCCAACAGCAACGCGCCTTTATCGCACGCTGTCTGGCTCAGGAAGCACACGTCATTCTACTCGACGAGCCCTTTAATGGACTCGATGCCGAATCCCGCACCCACCTCGCACACACTTTAAAGGCGCTCTCGGATAACGGACACCTCATCATCGCCTCCCATCATAATCTTGATACCGTTACCGACCTCTTTGACCATGCCCTCGTGGTAAAGCAGGGACAAGTCGCCTTCGGCAACAGCGTTGAGGTTATGTCTAGCCCTGAAGTCTCCAACCTCTTTCACTGTAAGCATTTCTAAAACGCCATGTTTGAGCTCACCCTATTCCAACGTGCTTTTTTCGCCTGCTTAGTCATTGGTTTCACTAATGGTTACGCCAGTGCTTACGTCCTCATTAACCGGAGCCCTCTCAAGCTCACCGCGCTCTCTCACTCCTTGCTGCCTGGGATTGCGCTTGCGACCTTGCTCGTAGGGCTTAGCGTCATGAGCGCCTTTACGGGAGCCGTTTTCATGGCGATTTTAATCGGGATGTTTTCTATCCTGATCGCGCGCCAAACCAAGCTCTCACAGGACACTACGCTCTCTATCCTCTACACCGGTGCTTTCGCCGGCGGCATCATCATCCTGAATTACTTAGGACAAACCCAAGAGCTTGAACAATGGATTCTGGGGAATATTCTAGGCCTCACGAACACCGATCTCACGATGAGTTTTGTGATCGGATTATTGGCAGTAATTCTCCTCACCCTCTTTCAACGTCCCATTCTCCTTACTGCATTCCAGCCAGATGTCGCAGAAACTCTGGGCGTGCCTGTCCGAGTGATCAATTATGCCGGCTTCGCGCTCCTGATCCTCGTTTTGGTCACCACTCTACAGGCTGTAGGCTGCATCCTCGCCATCGGATTGATCGTCACTCCCGGGGCGACAGTTCGCCTCTTTACCAACCGCCCGCGACTCATCTTCATTGCCAGCGGTTTCCTAGGCTCGATCGGCTCCGCCATGGGGTTACTCATCGCCTACTACCTAGGATTCCCTGCCGCGGCCTCCATCGTCACCACCCTCACCATTATTTTCCTACTTTCTTGGTCTCTCAAAGCCCTCTTGACGCTTACCTCTAAAACCAGTAAAAAGAACCCCTTATGAAATTCATCCCTTTATTTTTATTTTCCATTCTCTTCATCGCCTGTGGCCCAAAACAGGAAAAGGAAGTGAGTTGGGCACCACTCAACGAATTAGAAAACTTAACCTTCTCAGTTGATAAGGCCTCTGGCGCAGAACAAAAAGCCCTTCTAAAACAGGCTGGAGTGCTCATCGCAACGCTGAACTCCTCAGTCCCTAAGGAAGCAAAGAATAAGGAACAAATCAGAGTCCTCCTTGCGGATCTCAACTCACTCGCTCCAAAGTTATCCCAAGTTGACACTCTCAGCGACCAAGAGACGAGCATGCTTTCTCAAGCAGTTTCTCCTATTGTCACCAAACTCATGACGGCAGCAGGAATTCCTCATCGTTGTAGTTCCTGTGCATCTTGTAGTGGCCATTAACTCAGAAACTGCATGAAATCATTCATCTGGAGTTTTTTACTCATCCTCGTCTCTCTGCATGCGGAAGAACTCCCCATCATGACGCTCGATTCCTTCGCGGATGTATATTATGACGCCGAGACGGGGAATCCTCATGTCTCTGATGAGATTAAGAAATTGAATGGGAAAACAGTCCGTATCGCGGGGTATATGGTTCCCTTTAATAGTCTCGAGAATCTGAAGGAGTTCATGCTCATGCCCTCCTCCAATGGTTGTAACTTTTGTGAATCTCCCATGAAAGAGGAGATCATCTACGTCCGCCAACCGGGAAAGAAAAAGTATGAATTCATCTCCGAACCACTCATCATCACCGGAAAGCTCTGGGTCAATGGCGCAGGAACCGCCCCCAAGAACAAAACATACGCCCAGTTTCTCTACGCCTTTGAGGATGCTAAAGTAGAAAAGCTAAAGAAAGAACATCATGCTCTGCTAGAAGTCGTCACTCCCAGAACCATTATCAAGCAAGTCTGTTCCCTCCTCCGCGTCCGCTTATTAAAACAAGTCCGCTTCGAAGCACTGAATGACAGTGACTATCTCCAAAAAAGAAAAGAGCTGCTTCTCAAATACCTAGGTGGTATGGATAAAGCGGAGCAACTCCAAAAACTCCTAACCGCCTTCGACATTCCTGGTGCCGACAAGTTGATCGAAAACGGCAGTAAATACCTCGCGAATTGGGCGGGTGCGTTTTCTGACACTGCTGGAGATGTCATCTATCACAGAAAAAATCTTGATCTCTCTCAACCTGAGAATCAGCGACAAATCGCAATTGCTTCATATGATACCCTCTTCCACCACGAGGTTGAAATGGGCAAAAATATCCATACTGGAAACCCGACTTATGAAGAGTTAGCAGCCCGCCTTTCTCTCATCTTGGGACTTCGCCAGTCTTTCACACAATTTTACGGCTCTATAGGGCTCATTGACCTACTGCCATTGCCAGACTTCGCCAAGCCGCATCAAGGGAAAGAGACGCTACCCGCACCCTACTCCACTATAATTCAGCAACTACTGGTCAAGAACGCTACATTCATTGAGGAACTTTATCAATCTAAGCATTACCAACCCTACACAAAGGCAATCATCAACCCGCCCTCCACCATGGAGCAAATTCTTAAGCCTGAATTATATACGACTGGCAAAGAATACAAAAGCATCGTCATTGATGGTTATGAAAATCGGTTTGGACCTTACCTCTCTAGCCTTATTCTAGGTATAAGTGTAGAACTGCTCGTTGCAGACGGTCTAAATTTAACCGAGAATGGCTTCAAGTGGACAGTACAGCTTAGCAGCGAAAAGGAAGCCGATAAACTGTTTCAAACGCATTCTCAGAGCAATCGCTTCTCTATTAGCCTAGATAAGAACACTGTCGTCTTTCAGAGTGTGAAGTAAACAAGCAATAACGCCCACACAGGAAATGCGCGGGCGTGGATCAGAATAATTACGAACGTAAATTTAATTACTTCTTAGCATCCTCTTTAGGCTTTGGCTTCTTGACCTGTAAAAGCTTTTTGAATTTCACGGGGAGTGCACGAGCAGCAGAAGACTCATCCCAGAATTTCGCAATTGAGTGCGCTTCAAGCAAGCGGAGATAAGCACGGCTAGACATATCCGCTTTAGGCGTCTTGTGCGTAGCCAGACACTCTAGAAGCCCTTTATCCTCTAACATAATATCCATAATTCTCTCTCCAGCTTTAAGAACCAGTTCGAGCTCTTTATATTCTGAAAGTGCAATTGCCTTATTAAATTCAAGAAGTGCATCAGACTTATTCCCTGTCTCTAGCAAGGCCATCCCGTAACAATATGAAATTTGCGCTTTTTGATAGCCAGGCAATTTTTTCTTATCCCAGGCTGCATACAATTGAAGAATTCTCTTCCACGCCTTCTTGTCATAGGCCTCCCAATATGGATAAATTTGGAGTTGAGTAAGGTAGTTCTCGTTAACGAGGCTATCGGGCCTAAAGGAGTTGAACAATTTACCAAGTTCAGTATAATTTTGCTCTCTCCGGGCTGACTCCATTTCATAATAAGCGGCGCGAACACTATAGTTCTGCGGCAGTTTATTCAGCTTAGAATACTTGCTTTTACACTCAGCAAATGCAGCTTTAGCAACGCTAAATTTCGACGAATTGAAAGCGTCTAGCCCATTCTGAAACTCTGACGGGCGGTAAAAGAAAATGCTCTTCACTTCTTTGCGACTTACCGCTTCTGTTTTTGTCGATTTCGGGTTCTGTAAGTAAGATATTCCCTTATCAGAAGCTTTATCAATAAATACGGTTTTAGAGCCGTCAGCGGTTGTTATCACGGCCTTAGCAGGTTCTGCAAACACAGGAACCACGAGAGAGACTAAAATTGAAGGAATAAGTAGTGTTGTCTTCATCAAAGTTTGAATTAAGTGGTTATAATTAGTTTTTATTTTTCTTCTGCGTCGCCATATCAATGATCTGCTTTGACTGCTCATACTCAGCGACAAGTGCTTGAACTTGCCCACGGAGTTTTTTCTCTTCGTCTGTCATCTTGCCTATATGTCGCTCAGTAGCCTTAATATACTTCCAACCCAGGTCATATGCGAACTGACGGTCTGCTGCTGTTTTCTCTACTCCATCTACGATTTTAGCTGGGGTGTTACGTTTCCAGTAGAGTTCCATAAGACGTTTCAGGGATGGCGCTGCAACAAGCACTAAACCTTGATTGCCGAAGTAAGTATTTGAGTAAGCTTTACGCGCCGCATCTTCTTTACCTTGTTTATCGAGAGCTAACGCCTGGTAGTAGACTGCAAACCCTAGATTTTTCTGATATTTAGCGTCCACATACTGCTTGGATACGGTATTCACATCGGACCACTCACCATTCTTAACGTGTAACTCTACGAGTCTAAAGACAGCTTTTTCTTGATCCGATTTCTTAACATGTTCAGCACTAGATATTTCGACGAGATACTGTTTCGCCTTCGCTTTCTCTGCTCCTTTAGGTGATGTCCCATAAATATCCGCGATACCAAACTTTGCACGGTTGGTGTTAGCTGCATCTTGACGCCTTAGGATCTCCTCGTAGTAAGCAATTGCCTCACGTGGGTTCCCTGTTTTACTACGAATGTAATCTCCAACTTTAGCAAGTGCATTTGGCGTAAGCGTATCTGGTTTAAAGTCTCGCTTAAGATCATTGAAAATCACTTTTATATCAGCCTCGAGTTTTCTTGCTTTATCTTCATTTTTAGCGTTTCTAGAAACTTTCAATTCATCCTCAAAAGCTCCAATAAGTGAAATTTTAATGAGAGCTAAAGCTTCCTTATTCTCTTCTGTGATACCAGGGAAGTTGTAGAACCTTTCTTTGAGTTGATCAATTTTATTCGATTCGAGAAAAGCGTCACGATAAGTGTTAATCAGAGCTTCGAGTTGCGGTTGTCCAGGCATATTAGCAACGGAAGCTACTACTTCTTCCATTTTGCCAAGACCCTCTTCTCCACGACCAATTTTCTTTAATGCCTCATATCCAGAAACGGCTACCTGTGCTTGATACGGCGATCCCTCTGAGTACCCCTCCCAATACTTATCGTAGAAGGTGGCAGCCTCAGCAGCTCTGTCTTCATCCCCAGGGAAATCAGAAAGGAGATTAACCAAGTAATAAAGAGACTCAGAGGCGGTCACTTTATCACCTATTTTTTCCGCTCTTTCAAAAGCGCGCTGATAATACTCTTCAGCACGCTTATACTCCTCTTCGCCCTCCAGGATATTTCCTTTTAGATTAAAGGCAGGAGCAATTACTACAGCCGCTAAGTGATCTTTCTCAAGCTGAGAGATTTTATCCAAGGCTCCTTTATTATCGTCTAATGAATACGCACAGTTGGCTCGATCAAAGAGAGCATATGGGTAATATGGAGATTCTGAGTCCTTGTATTTTTCTAGGTACGCATCGATTATGCCCGCCGCCTTGTCGAACTGTCCCAATCTACTGTAGATTGAACCCTGCATGTATTCTGCTTGCTCCGCAAATTTACTCTCTTTGTATTTGCCAATATGTTGTTCGATATACGTTTTTGATTCAGCTACTTCCCCAGTGTAAAATTTGGAACCTCCTAAGACGAACAGACAAATGTCATGAGCCTCAGTGCCATTTTCTTCTGCTGCAGCCTCTGCTTCCAAATCCGGAAGCATCCCGGTAGCAATCTCAATACATTCTTTATACTTCTGTTGAAAATAAAGACCAGATAACATAAGGCGATAAACCTCATCAATCTTTTCGCTTTCAGGAAACGCTTTAACAAACGCATTACCGTATTCGTTAGCTTCTTTAGCTCTTCCGATTGTATTAGCAGATCGAATCAAAGCAAAGAGGTTATCTTCGCGGTTTGCTGAATTAGAATAATTTTCTTCAAGCTCTTTGTATGCACAATACGCCGCAGTGTGATTACCCGCTCTCCCCCACAAATATGCGGTTAAATTCAGAGTGAATGATTCATTAGGCTCTTTTCCTTTCGCTTGGTCTTTTAACGTCCCGAGTAATTTTTTAATGTAATCTTGTGAGATGTAAATGTATCCATCTCTAAGTGGCTTAGTCATCTTAGCTCCTTTAAACGCCTCTAATTGAGCGTTAAGGTCATTAATTGACACGCTAGTGTTTGGAACTAATGAAAGTAGCTCAAGAGGTAAAACTTGCATCTCTGCGGCAATTGCTTGTGAAGCCTTGCCGATCAACCCACGTGCAAATTGACTTACGCTAAAGGGGTCTGTAAGTAGTTTAGAACGGTGCTTTTTGAGAAATTCAATAACGACTTTTTCATCTTTATTGTTAATCGCAAGCTCTGTGAATGCATCAAAAGCCTTATAGATTGATGTTGGTGGAGTAAGGAATTTATTCTGGTTGTCCAATGCCTTTTGAAAGGGTTTCAGACCACCTTTCAAATCACCTGTTTTGAAGGAACTAATTGCATAATTAATATAGAAATTGGCCCAATTTGTGTTTTTTGATGCTTTGTCCCCTTTGTATTGCTTCAAGAATGCCTCATAAGCTTCTTTTGCAACATCGTGATTGTCAGAACGTGTCGCTGACTCTCCTCTTTTGAATAAAGAATAAATGTGATAAAAATTCACCGATTTCCCTTCCTCATTCGGAAACTCATCATGGCAAACCTTGTAGGACTCTGTTGCCTCTTCATATTTCTGGAGGTTGTCTAGGCAAATGCCTCGGTTATACCAAAACACGCCATACATTGGACCGTATTTAGATAAGGCTCCAGCGTTCTCCTTATTGTCAACTAGTGCATTAATTTCATCAAGAGCTCCTTGCCAGTCACTCGCTCGCATTTTTTCAACACTTTGCGCAAACGTAGACTGCACATCCTGCGCGTGGGACGCGACGATCAAACAACATGCGCTCGCTATAGCGAGCGTCTTTGATAACACTTTATACATCATTTTAAAAAAGGGAATTAAGTTCTAAACTAGTCGACTAGATCTGTGAATGTTACAGTATTGATCCCAAATTTTGAGATCGCGTTAATGCAATCCAAAGCGCGCTGTTGCGTCGCATCACCACTAATCTTGACCTGTACTACAGGAGTATCACCCGAAAGGTCACTGCCTTGCTTATAGCTTTCTAAGCGTTCACTCAAAAGAGGCACATCGTGATCTTCTAGATCTGAATCCAATTGTTCAGCACTATTTCCTGAACCCGCGTAGATTACTCCATTAGCGTCAATCTTAATGAAGAAAGGCTGGATTTTACTCACATCATCACTTGGCGGACCTGGTGATGGAAGCTTCATGTTCACATCTTGCTCCATGGCCTTAATGCTAGTGGAAACAATAAAGTAAATAAGCAGGAGGAAGCAAACATCAATCAGTGATGAGATATCTAAACCTGGTTCGTCTGCGTCGAGCTCTGAT
>CALKLP010000209.1 GCA_937991965.1 uncultured Verrucomicrobiales bacterium | reverse complement strand
CCCCGCCCCAGACATTTGCAAAACCCGCCCCCGGCCCACCATACCTTAATTACCACCCTCTAACCGTCACGACTAAATAAACACTGTCGCAGCAAAGGCCGCGGAAAAGGAAGAATGAATCCATTGTAAAGGTTTATTGTCAGCAACGAATGTTGGGGTCAGACATGAACCAGGAAGTAAGAGGACTGAATGGTCACTGTACCTGCGACAAGGGACCTATCTACAAGAATCCAAGAAGCAACTTACGAACCAACAAGTACGATGCAATGTCTGCAAGTGGCGAGGCGGATGCTCGATGGTAAGACCGGTACCGACAAGTGAAAGAACGCCACTGGCATCTAGGAAAGTAAGAGGTGAATGTTTGGACAGGTATTCTCTCGGCTGCAGTATATTTGGTCCTCTGAATCATTCCCAAAAGTCGGTTTGCGTGTCCGTTTTGTCTGTCTGTCTGGCATCACTCAGGGAGCACAAAGTAACAGGAATTTCCACCCAGATCAGAAAAAGTGGACATTTAAATTAACCACTTAGCACCGGCTGCCTGTCTATGTTTGGCGTCTGTAGAAAAGTTTATATATTATGGATGAGACGCACCAATTATAGAATTTATACTAGTTGACTAACAGGGAACAGAATGTCTCGATACCGGGTGACAGGTGAAGGCTAGAGATCGCGGAGTCAGGACCAGGCATGAGCACTGGGCGGGTGCTGACTCGAGCAGGATAACAACATATCCCACTCTCCTCGCCAGGCGCCAGGAGTGGGCCTGCCCTGATAGTCCGTCAGTCAAACCGTCAGTGGACTGACTGACAAACGCAAGCGAGATATCTCGCCAAACGAAAAATCGTAAATTCCCGAGTCAAATTGATCTACTCTAGGAAAAGACGAAAAATGTATGAATCCCCCATATAAAGTGGCCCAAAAAGTTTAAAAACTGACCGGGAAAAGTTTTCAAATTGCCAGCTAGTCGCGGACGGCCGCGCGTCTCTTGGTTAGGTTGTCATCTATTACCTGAGTTGCGGATATGTGTGTTGGTCCGAACCGCGGGAATTTAAAATCATTACCGTTAAATTTAGGGAAGAGCGTTGTGAACAACTGATTACAATTCTGAAGAGCGGCTTTTAAAATTCAGCAAAATGTCAAAGATTTGCTGGTTTGTCCGCATATGGCCATACGTGGGGTTCAGCGGGGTTTTCGTTTTTTTCACCAGAGACGAAACCAGAGAAGAAATGTTGGTGTTTCCAATTGTACATTTACATGTACATTCAGACTCGAGGTCCTTAGAATTCAATGGAAGATTGGTTTCTAAACTAACTTCGGAGTAGGCTGGGTTTGGTCTCGTCATAAGGTAGAAGGACGTCGTAGGTATAATAATGTCACGTGGCATGTGGTATACTTAGCAGCTGAATCGATGTAGGGTTGACATAGCAACCACCGTTGTTAAAAAATGTAAGTTCTCAAGAAGAGTAGAGATATAGCATAAATCGGCTCGCAAAACATGCAACATCTCCCTATATGGGAAAGTTTCCAAGGATATGACGTCACAAGAAAGCATCGTGCGACTTTTGTTGAGGCGCCTTTTATGGAGAAATAAAGCAGAGACGCCTGCAATTCAGAGAACAATCGTCTGGTATAAGAACACAATTCAAAAACTTTAAATCTGGAAATAGTTTGGTAATTGAATATGGAAAAACTCTGTTGACAAAGCAATATATTCATCGTTTGTCTCGAGATTTGCAGGCGACGCTTCTGACTCATCCAGGGAGGGTGGCCTTAGTTAGCATTCAAACCAAGAAAAGTTGGAAACCTGCATCTGGCATCTCCTAAAGGAGACAAACATTTTTGGGATAGTCCTATGATGTATATGGCCGACCCAGCGGGTCCACAGTAGTAAAAGTCAAAGAATTGACAAATCACGGAAAACGTCCATAGTCGTCCTAAATTTACCTCGCGGCTTTGGCCAAGTGGAGACTCGTGCTCTGATGAGACAAAAATCTGTTAGCGGGCGTGAGTTGTCACTACAAGAAGGATAAATTATGGTGACGTCACGATATTTGATAACGTCAGAGTTTTGAATGACCCGTCACTGTCACGTGACTCTGAGTTTTCGGAGACCCCCGCTGGATCCGCAGATACCGATACAGGCAAATACCCTTGCTACTGTCCGTGGGGAAAGGGTTAACTCCAGAAGAGATTGATCTTCAAGTTTGATTACAAAATAAAGAAAAAACACAGGGGAAAGGGTATGAGGGGGGTTTATAACCCACTCACAGCTTCAAAAGTAAAAACATTCCTTGAATTAATGTACAGGAGTGACAACACGGAGAAGGGTGAGCTTCACCCTATTATCTTGGTTTATGTTATGTCTATATATTATGGTTATCTATATATATGGTATATGTTATGATTTTTATCTATATGTGAATGAATGAAGTGTGATGCAAGGATCCGGGGGAACACGAGTGACGGGACCATTGGACACGAATAGTTATAAACGAATATTATCGGGAAACGTGCAGTAGGGTGGAGATCTAGGCGGGAATGGTGAGAGGTCAACAATGCTTGATACCCATCTCTGAGGGATCT